>DASUIB010000169.1:0-3205 GCA_036273235.1 Sphingomicrobium sp.
GCGCCGCCCTCTCCTTCTTTCATGTGCCCGGCGCCCGGATGAGCGCCGCGGAGCGCGAGGCGTCGGCGGAGATCGCTCGGCGGCACATCAGGCTCGTGGCCCCGCGCCGCCTGCTGCTCTTCGGCGACGGCCCTTCGCTCGCGCTGCTCGGAAAGCGGCTGATCGACGCGCGCGGGCATGTCCACAAGGTCGAGGGCGTGCGCACCGTCGCGACCTTCCACCCGAGTCATTTGATTAAGCGCCCGTTAGATAAATCATTGGCATGGCAGGATCTTCTGCTGTTGATGGAGGACGAGTCTTGAAGTCGAGCCTGTTTGCAGCCGGAACTTTGCTCTGCGCTGTGCCGGCGATGGCGCAGCCGTCGCGCGATCCGCTCGCGCCGCTGCCGATCCCGACGGCCGTTGCGCAGCCCGCCCAGCCGCAATCAACTCCTTCCGGTCCGACCATTTCCGTGCCCAGAGACTGGCGCGGAGTGTTCGACGCGATCGACGCCGGCAATTGGGCCTCGGCTCAGGCCGGCATCGCTGCGCTTCCGCCGAGCGTCCTTACCCCCGTCGCCAAGGCCGAGCTCTACACCGCGAAGGGCTCTCCCACGGTCGATCTCGCGTCGCTCCAGGCGCTGATCGCCCAGGCGCCCGAGCTTCCCGAAGCCAATCAGCTGGGGTTGATGGCGCTGAAGCGCGGCGCGACCACGCCGCCGCTCGTCTTCGCTGAAAAGCCGACTTATGTCCTCGGATTCTCGCCGGTACGCTACCGGGCGCATCCGGTTCAGGGCGAGCCTGCCGCGGATCAGCTCCGCGCGGCGCTCGATTCGAAGGTCAAAGCCGACGACGCTACCGGAGCTGAGGCCTTGCTCGTCACCCAGGGGCCGGCGCTTTCTGCGGAGGCGCGGGCCGAGGCCGCTACCCGCGTCGGCTTCATTTATTACGTCCTCGGGCTCGACATGGATGCGCGCAGGGTCGCCGATACGTGGCGCCAGGGCGCGACGGGCCAATGGGCGAGCCAGGCCGCCTGGGTTTCCGGCCTCGCCTCGTGGCGGCTCGGCGACTACAACGCCGCGTCGGCCGACTTCCAGCAGGCCGCGCAAGTTGCGGACCAGCGCGAGCTTAAAGACGGCGGTTATTATTGGGCGGCCCGGGCGGAACAGGCGGCGGGGCGCCCAGCCTCCGTAGAGCGTCTGCTCAAGTCCGCGGCGCTGTCGCCCGAAGCTCCCGAAAGCTTCTACGGCCTGCTCGCGCGCGAGACGCTCGGCATGCCGACCAGGCTCGGTCCCGATCCGTTCATCGGCAACGAGCCGCCGGTCGACCAATATCCGAATGTCCAGCGAGCGATCGAGCTTGCGAAGATTGGCGAGCCGGCGCTCGCCGAGGACATGATCCTCCACCAGGCGAGGATCGGCGCGCCGTCGGAGCACCACGCGCTGATTGAGCTCGCCAAGCACCTCGACTTGCCCGCGGCGCAGCTGTGGCTGGCCAAATACGGCCAGTACGGAGCGCAGGCCGACGCGACCGATCGCTACCCCAATCCGCACTGGGCCCCGGTCGATGGCTGGCGTGTCGACCCAGCGCTGGCTTTCGGCCATATCGTTCAGGAATCGGCCTTTCGCCGGGGCGCGGTCAGCACCGCCGGCGCCGTCGGACTGATGCAGGTCCTGCCGGTCACCGCGGAGCAGATGTCGCAGTCCAGCGGGGTTGCCTATACGCGCACGAACCTCACCGACCCGCGCTACAATCTCGCCTTCGGCCAGAGCTTCATCGAAAGGATGCGCGGCGATTCCGCGACGGCCGGCCAGCTGCCGCGGGTGATCGCTTCCTACAATGCCGGCCCGCTCCCCGTCGCCAGATGGGCGAGCATCAACGACAAGGGCGATCCGGTGCTGTGGATCGAGTCGATCCCTTATTGGGAGACCCGCTATTATGTGCCTGCGGTGCTGCGCAACATGTGGGTCTATCAGGGGCTTGGCGGTGAGGAGACGCCGAGCCTGAAGGCGATGGCCGAGCATCACTGGCCGAGTTTTCCCAGTTCGGCAGGCGGATATCGCGCCGCAGGGCAATCGAATCTTGGCGCCGGCACTGGCGAGTAGCCTAGCGCAACCTTAAACCACGTTCTTGTTTCGTTCTACTCACAACGTTAGACTTGACCCATGCCGGTCGAGTCGAGCCACGGACGCGGGGCCACCCGTAATTCCACCCCGACCCGCTTCAATCTCAAGGAGCGGGTCTTCGAAGGCGAATGGCTCGACCAGGTCGAGGCGCTCGATGGTGTGGCGCGACGCCGGACGACGGTCACCGTCGAGCATCCCAAATCCATCCTCACCCGCAACAGCTCGCCGGACATCGGCTTCGACCGATCGGTGAACGCCTACCGCGGCTGCGAGCACGGCTGCATCTATTGTTTCGCCCGGCCGACCCACGCCTATCACGACCTCTCCCCTGGCGTGGACTTCGAATCGCGGCTGTTCGTCAAGCCGAACGCGGCCCAGCTCCTGCACTCGGCGCTGTCGCGGCCCGGCTATGAATGCCGCCCGATCGCGATGGGCACGAACACCGACCCTTATCAGCCGATCGAGGAGCGGTGGCGGATCACCCGCTCCGTGGTCGAGCTGCTGCTCGAGACCCGGCACCCCTTCACCATCACCACCAAATCAGACCGGGTGCTGCGCGATCTCGACCTGCTCAAGCAGGCCGCGGATCTGAGGATCGCGTCGGTGGCGATCTCGGTCACATCGCTCGACCCTCAGACCGCGCGAACGCTCGAACCCCGCGCTCCGCAGCCGCGCAAGCGCCTCGCCGCGGTCAAGGCGCTGAACGAGGCCGGCGTCCCCTGCTACGTCGCCATCGATCCGGTGGTCCCGCAGATCATCGACCACGAGCTCGAGCATATCGTCGAAGCGGCGGTCGAGGCCGGCGCCCCGGGCGGCTTCTATCTTCCGGTACGTCTCCCGCACGAAGTCGCGCCCTTGTTCCGGGCCTGGCTCGACGATCATTATCCCGACCGCGCCGCCAAGGTGATGGCGACCATCCGCTCGCTTCGCGGCGGCCGCGACAATGATCCCGATTTCTTCAGCCGGATGCGTGGGCAAGGGCCCTGGGCCGAGCTGCTCCGGACCCGGTTCGAGATCGCGGCGAAGAAATATGGCATGAGACAGGCCAAGTTCCCGCTCCGGACCGACCTCTTCAATCAGCCCGAAGGCGATCAGATGCGC
>DASUIB010000170.1:0-3825 GCA_036273235.1 Sphingomicrobium sp.
ACTGGAGGAAGATCGCCCCGTTGGCGACGACCTTGTCGCCGCTCTCGAGCCCGCTGGTCACGTCGTAATTCTGGCTGTCGTGATAGCCCAATGTGACGTGGCGCCGGGCGAAGCTGCCGTCGGGGAGCGCCAGGTAGACGAACGGCAGATTCTCATCGTCGCGAAGAACCGCCGACACCGGCACCAGAAGTCCCGTGCTGACCCGCCCGGACTCGATCGAGACGTCGACGTACATCTGCTTCTTGAGCAGGTCGCCGGGATTGGGCGCGACGATCCGCGCGACCACCGCGCGGGTGTTCGGGTCGACCGAGGCGCCGATATTCTCGACCATGCCGTGGAACGGGCCTGTGCCGTTGCCGGGGTTGATGGTCGCCGCGTCGTGAAAGCCTACCGAGGAAAGGTCCGTCGGCGCGATCTGCGCCATCACCCACACTTGCGACAGGTTGGCGACGGTGAAGGCCGTGCTCGATCCCGCCTGGAGCAGCTGGCCCGGAGTGACCGTCTTGTCGGCGATGACTCCGGAGACGGGCGCGCGGATAAGTCCGGTAAGGCCGGACGCGGGGGTCGCGCCCAACGAGGCCAGCGCCTGGAGCGCCGCCACCCGATCGGCTTCGGCGCTTGCGGCATCGGTCTGCGCCTGGGCGGCTTCGCGCTCGGAAATGCCGTTGTGCGCGGCGAGGTCGCGGTCCGCCGCTGCAACGCGCCGAGCATTGGCAGCGGTGACCGCTGCCTTGCGGTAAGCCGCGACGGCGCTGGCGAGGTCCGCCGAGGCGACAGCCGCGAGCGGCTGCCCCTTCGCGACATGCTGGCCGAGCGCGACGAAGATTCGGGTGACCGGGCCGGTGAAAGGCGAGACGACCGCGGTCGCCTGGTCGTTGTCGAAGTCGACCGTACCGGGCGCCTCGATCGTCTGGCGGTAGCCGACCGGAACGACGGTATAGAGTTGGATGTGGCGGCGCTGCGCTTTCGTCAGGCGGACATTGGCGACGGCGGGCGCTGCGTAGCTGTTCTCGTCGGGCGAGGACGAGCAGCCAGCGAGCGACGCCAGCACGAGCGCTGGGGCGAATAACCGGCTAACGCGCATCGGCGGTGATCAGCTCGGGCCGGTGCCACCAGCCGCCGCCGAGCGCCTGGAACAAGGCCGCGGTGTCGGTGAAGCGGTCGGCTTCGGCCTGGACCTGGGCAAGCCGCGCCTGCTGGTAGGCCTGATCGGCGTTCAGAACCGCGAGGTAAGCGGCATAGCCGTCCTTGTACTGGAGCCGCGACAGGTCGAGGCTGGTCTTGGCGGCGGTGGCCGCGGCGGCGTCGGCCTTGAGCGTGTTCGCATCCTGCTCGAGCGCGACCAGCGTGTCGGCGACGTTCTGGAAGGCCGTCAGCACCGTGCTTCGATATTGCTCGGCGGTCTGCTGATAGGCGTAGCGCGCCGCGCGCTCCTGGTGGAGCTTGGTGCCGCCGTCGAACAGGGGCGCGAGGAGCGAAGCGCCGATGTTCCAGAAGCCGGTGCCGGGCCCGAAGATCTGCCCGATGGCAAGCGCGTTGGAGCCGGCGTTGGCGCTCAGCGAGATGTTGGGCAGGCGATTGGCCCTCGCGACTCCGATCTGGGCGCTCGCCGCGTGCATATTCTCCTCCGCCTGGAGCACGTCGGGGCGCTGCTCGACGAGCAGCGAGGGAAGGCTGAGCGGCAGGTCGGAGGGCAGGGTCAAGCTCGCCAGCGTGAACTTCTCTGGCGCGGCCTGCGCCGGGTAGCGGCCGGTCAGCACCGCGAGGAGGTCGTTCTGCTGGTCGCGCTGTTTGATCAGCGGCGGAAGCGAGGCTTCGAGCTGCGCCAGCTGGGTCTGCTGGGCGGCGATGTCGGCACCGCCGATGTAGCCCTTCGACTTCTGGAACTGGAGGAGGCTGAGGATCTGGCGGCCGATTCCGATCAGCTCGTTGGTGGTGTCGATCTGATCGTCGAGCGATGCGAGCTGGATCGCCGCTTCGGCGACATTGGCGCTAAGCGTGATGTCGACCGCGACCATCTGGTAGCGGCTCGCCTGCTCCTGCGCCGCGAGCCCCTCGACCGTGCGCTTGTTCAGGCCGAACACGTCGGGCGTGTAGGAGACGCTGACCGTCGGGGTAATCAAGGTGTAGGCGAACGAATTGTTGGAAGGGACCGGGGCGAGCGTGGCCGACGGGTCCTTGTTGCGCGTGATGCTCGCGCCGGCGTCGACCTGCGGCAAATAGGCGCCTTTCTGCGCTCGGGTGTTCTCGTGCGCGACGAGCAGCGCCGCCTGCGCCGCCTTGAGGTCGGGGTTGTTGGCCAGCGCCTGCTCGATCAGCGCGTTGAGCGCGGGCGAGTGGAACAGCATCCACCAATCGGCCGGGATGTCCTGTCCGGCGACGAAATGCTGCGCATTGCCGCCCGGCACGCCGGGCGTGGCGGCGGTGGTCCCCGGCTGCGGCGCGGGCGTGTAGCTCGCGACCGGCGGCGGGGCGGGAGGCTTGAAGTTCGGCCCGACCACGCACGCAGAGGTCAACAGTGGCGCCAGAAGCGCGACAGCCGAGATGCGAAAGGACGTGAAGGTCATCGAAGGATCCAGAGCGCCCCGCAGTTCAGACATTGCGTGATGTTCCCGAGGAAGGCCACGTAATAGTATCACATCACAAAGGCCGCAAGCGACGCAAGGCGTTGCGAAATTAAATCTGTGAAAGGTGAGTGGGGGTCCTCGTTCGCCAAGCTCGCCCGGCGTGGATTGATACTGGCCTCCCAATTGATTTTTTCAGGCTGGTTGCGGCAAGTGTCGAACGGTCTCCATTGGGAGCATCTTTTCTCCTTATCCTATGGCAGAGAGGCATATGGTTGACGTCGACAAAGCAATGGCCACGTTCGATTCGAACATCGAGCGGCGGACGGGCAGATCGGTGCCGGAATGGGTGCGGCTGGTGAAAGTGCAGGATGTGCGCAAGCACGGCGAGATCGTCGGCTGGCTCAAGACCACCCATTCCCTCTCGCATTCGCATGCGAACCAGATCGCAAAACGCGCTCTGCAGCCGGATACAGCTGAGCTCGGCTCCGTCGATCATTTGTTCACCGGCGGCAAAGAGTCCTTGCGGCCGCTTTACGATCGAATCATCAAGATCGCCGAGGCCTTCGGGCCGGACGTTTCAGTCGCTCCAAAAAAAGCGAATGTCAGCATTCGGCGGCGCAAGCAGTTCGCGCTCGTGCAACCATCGACCAAAACGCGAATCGACATCGGCCTGATTCTAAAAGGGAAGCCGAGCGGCGGCCGGCTCGAACCCTCCGGAAGCTTTAACCCCATGTTCACTCATCGCGTTCGAATCGAATCGGCCGATCAAATCGATCGCGCGTTCCAGGACTGGTTGAGACAGGCTTACGAGCAGGCCGGCTGATCGCCTTTCCGCTTAGAAGCCTCGCCTCAAGTCACCGGGCGCACATTGTCGTCGCTGTTGCGGTCGACGTAGAAATTATAGGGGTCGACGCCGGCGAAGGTCGGCTTCGCCGCGGTGTGGATCGTCAACTTCTGAACCCCGCTGTGGATCGGCTTGAGGCCAAAGGCGAGCACGTTCTTCTGCGAGAAAGCGCCTAGGCCCGGCCGAGCGGTGAAGAGGCCGACCTCGATCGGCTCGTTGAGCGCCGCCTTGGTCTCATTGCCCTTACCGTCGGCATAATATTTGTCGGCTGCGACCGTCAGCGTCGTCGTCCAGCCGGTCGGGTCCTTCTTCGTCACCGCGTCGGTGACCTTGAGATCATAGAGCGTGATCTTGTCGAACAGGTCGGTGATCAGCTGTTGTTGCTGCGGAGTCTTCGCTTCCTTGCGGAACTCG
>DASUIB010000171.1:0-10733 GCA_036273235.1 Sphingomicrobium sp.
GCTGAACGATTCGATCCGCGCCACCAGCGACCTCGCCGCGCTCGACGATTGCGAAGCGCTGCTCGTCGTCACCCCCGCGCAGCACATGCGCGCCGCGCTCGAGCGGCTGCCGGGGTGCGACAAGCCCCTTGTGCTCTGCGCAAAGGGCATCGAGGAGCGCACCGGCCAGCTGCTTCACGAGGTCGCGAGGGAGGCATGCCCGAACGCCCTCATAGCCGTGCTTTCCGGCCCGACCTTCGCGAACGAAGTCGCCAAAGGGCTGCCGACCGCCGTCACCCTCGCCGCCGAGGACCTTGGCCTCGCCGAGCGGCTGCGCGAGCGGATCGCTCGTCCGACCTTCCGAATCTACGTCTCGGACGATGTCGCGGGGGCCGAGATCGGCGGCGCGGTCAAGAATGTGCTCGCGATCGCTTGCGGCGTGGTCGAGGGCAAGGGGCTCGGCCAGAATGCGCGCGCGGCGCTGATCGCGCGCGGCTTCGCCGAGATGCGGCGCTTCGGCCTCGCCTGCGGGGCAAAGCCGGAGACGCTGGCCGGGCTGTCGGGCCTTGGCGACCTCGTGCTGACCTGCTCGTCGACGAGTTCGCGCAATTATTCGTTGGGCGTGGGGATCGGGCAGGGCCGCTCGGCGGCCGAGCTGTTGTCGAACCGCAAGACCGTCGCCGAGGGCGCCTTCACCGCCCCGGTGCTGGCGCGGGTCTCGCGCGAGAAAGGCATCGACATGCCGATCGTGAACGCGGTCGACGCGCTGATCGCCGGGCGCGCCAAGGTCGAGACGGTGCTCGACGAGCTGCTATCGCGCCCCCCAAAAGCAGAGGCGGTCTAGAAATCGATCGCGACTCCCTTCTTTTCCCAGTCGCCGTAGCGCGTCGGGTCGAGCCGCTGCTCCTCGCCCGCGGGCGGTTCCGTCGTTTCCGCTGCCTCGGGTTGCGGCACCGGAGGGGAGGGGCTGAGATGCGCCGGCGGATCGAGATGCTTCGGCCGTTTCATGGCACCAAGATGGCGAGCGTCATTCCCGATGCCAAGCACTGAAGGCGCCGGCGCGCGGCGAGCGGCGCTGCAGATGCTCGACGCCGTGCTTCGCCGCGGCCAGACGCTCGAGGCCGCCGCGGCTCATGTGCGCAACCTGTCGCCGCCCGATCGGGCGCTCGCCGTCGCTATCGCCGGCGAGGCGCTGCGGCGGATCCCCGACCTCGACGCTTTGATCGACAGCGCGACCCGCCAGCGCCTGCCCGACGACAGCAAGGCTCGAATGGTGCTTCGCCTCGCACTCGCGCAGAAGGTCGGGCTTGGGACACCCGATCATGCGCTGGTCGCGACCGCGCTGCCGTTGGTCGACGGCGGCCCCCGCCGCCTCGTGCATGGCGTGCTGGGAACGCTGCTGCGCCGCGGCGTGCCGGTCAGCGATGCGCCGCATCTTCCGCCCAAGGTCGAAGAGCGCTGGCGCACCGCCTGGGGCGAAGACACGATCGAAGCCGCCCGGCGCCAGATCGCCAAACGGCCGCCGCTCGACCTCACCTTCGCCGACGATCGAGAGGCGAAGGCCTATGCCAGCGCCCACGGCGGAGTCTCGCTCGCGCCCAAACATGTGCGGCTTGAAAGTTCCTCTGTCGCCGATCTGCCCGGGTTCGGCGAGGGCAGATGGTGGGTTCAGGACCTTGCGGCCTCACTGCCGGCCTGGCTGATCCCTGCCGACGCCGCCGAGGTCCTCGACCTCTGCGCTGCGCCGGGCGGCAAGACGATGCAGCTCGCGGCCGCCGGCCACAGCGTCACCGCGGTCGACTCATCGCAAAGTCGTCTCGCACGACTGCGCGAGAATCTCGACCGCACGCATCTTCACGCGACGCTGGTCGAAGCCGATGCGCTTCAGTGGAAACCCGGCCGTGCCTTCGACGCGATCCTGCTCGATGCACCCTGCTCCGCGACCGGGACGTTCCGGCGCCACCCGGAAGTCCTCTACCGGGCTCGCCCGATGATCATCGCTCAGAATGCCGAGCTACAGGCGCAGCTTCTTGCAACTGCGTCGCAATGGCTGAAACCAGGCGGAACGCTTGCCTATTCGGTCTGCTCACTCGAGCGGGAGGAAGGCGAGCAGCTGATCGAACGGTTCCTGGCGACGCACAACCAGTTCAGGCTCGACGCGCTCAAAGCCTCCCCCCTTGTGGGGGAGGTTGGTGGGGGGCTGGCCGCGTCCGCGGCCGAAATGAATCTTTCTGTGGCGTTCTCACCGGCCGCTGCCGATGAGAACGCGCCCCCACCCAACCCTCCCCACAAGGGGGAGGGCTTGCCCGAGTTCGCGCCCCGCTCCGATCGAGGTTGGACTCGCATCCTTCCCGGCCTCCTCGAGGCCGAAGGCGGGCTCGACGGCTTCTTCATGGCGCGCCTTGTCCGCGCCGCATAATCCCGTCTAATCACGCCCATGGCCCTCCTGCCCATCATCGCGCCTTCGATCCTCTCTGCCGACTTCGCGAAGCTCGGCGAGGAAGTGCGTGCTGTCGATGAGGCCGGCGCCGACTGGATCCACATCGACGTGATGGACGGCCATTTCGTGCCCAACCTCACCATCGGCCCCGGCGTGGTGAAGGCGCTTCGGCCGCACACGCAAAAACCGTTCGACGTCCACCTGATGATTGCGCCGGTCGATCCGTTTCTCGACGCCTTCGCCGAGGCTGGCGCCGACATCATCACCGTCCACCCGGAAGCCGGGCCGCACCTCCACCGCAGCGTCCAGCGCGTGAAGGGGCTCGGGAAAAGGGCTGGCGTTTCCCTGAACCCCGCTACCCCCGCCAAAGCGCTCGACTATGTCCTGGAGGAAGTTGACCTTGTTCTCGTCATGAGCGTCAATCCCGGATTCGGCGGCCAGAAGTTCATCTCGAGTCAGCTGCGAAAGATCGAGGCGATCGCCAAACGCATCGCCAAAGAGTCGCTCGATATCATCGTCGAGGTCGATGGCGGGATCGATCCGGACACCGCCCGCCAGGCGGTTGATGCGGGCGCAACCGCGCTCGTGGCCGGCACCGCCGTGTTCCGCGGCGGCCCCGGCGCCTATGCCGACAACATCAAGGCGCTTCGAGGCCAAGGGTGAGTGGAGAGGCCTCGGCCGCCGACCGCGCGGTCGTCAGCAAGCTCGCCAAAGGCTCGCTGTTGTCGCGCCTCAAGCACGGCAGCCAGCCGCTCAAGCTCGTCGCCGTCCCGCGCGATCATGTCCACGGCGACCGCCAGCTGGGCGAAGCGCTGCTCGTCGGCCGCTTCAGCTTCGGCACCGAGACGATCCCGCTCAAGGACCTCGACTTCGCTGCCGTGGGCGCGAGCGGCGCGCTGGCCGAGCGGATCCAGGGGTTTGCCTGGCTGCGCGACCTCGCCGCCGCGGCTTCGCGCGAGAAGGGCGCCCGCCTCGCCGAAGCGATGGTCGGCCGCTGGCTGCTCGCGCACGGCACGAAGGTGGACGAAGCCTGGGCTCCGCCTCTTTGGGGCGAGCGCATCCTCTTCTGGACGGCTTACGCGCCCTACATCCTTTCGAGCAGCGACGGCGGCTACCGCTCGGCGCTCCTCAACACGCTAGCGCGCGGCGCTCGCCATCTCGACGGAAGCGCGGACAAGGCCGCCGCGGGGCTTGACCGGGTGACGGCCTGGTGCGGGGTGGTCGCCGCGGGCCTGCTCGTCCAGGGCGGAGTTCCACGCCTCGCGCGCGGCGAAGCCGGGCTGGGGCGAGCGCTCGCCTCGGCGCAATTCGACGATGGCGGGCTCATCAGCCGCTCGCCGTTCGAGCAGGTGCTGCTGGTCGACCGCCTGGGGCTGCTCCGCGCCTGCTACCAGGCGGCCAAGCAGACCATTCCCGAGGGCATCGAAGCCGCTTCGCAGGCGTCGCTCGCCGCACTTCATGGCGTCGCGATGGGCGACGGCGCGCTATCGAGCTGGCAGGGCTGCAACCCGGGCGAGCCGGCGCGGCTGACCGCATTGATCGAGGGCTGCGGCCTTCGTGCGCGGCCGCTTCGGCAGGCGCGCGGCTGGGGCTATCACCGCATGTCGGCGCTCGGGACGGTTGTGGTGATCGACGCCGCGCCACCGCCGCCGCAGAAGGTGGCGGAGCAGGGCTCGGCCTCCACCTTGGCGTTCGAGCTGTCCGACGGCGCGCAGCGGTTGGTGGTCAATTGCGGCGGTCCCGGTCAGCTTCCGACGGATATGCCGGACGAGCTGGTGCAGGGCCTTCGCACCACCGCGGCGCACAGCACCCTCGCGCTCGCCGATACCAATTCCACCAACATCCTTCCTGACGGGTCGCTCGGCAGGGGCGTGGAGGACGTCGCCATCGATCGGCGCGAGGACAATGATTCGAGCCGCCTCGAAGCGAGCCACGACGGCTATGTCCGGGCATTCGGCCTGGTCCACAAGCGCAGCCTGATGCTCGGCAATGACGGGAAGGAGCTTCGCGGCGCCGACCAGCTCGTGGCAAAGGGGCGCAAGAGAATCCGCGAATCCGCGCCTTATGCGGCGCGCTTTCACTTCGCGCCCGGAGTCGAAGCGACGATCACCGCCGACGGAATGGGCGCGATCCTGCGCTCGAAAGGGGCGCCGCCGTGGAACTTCCGCTGCCGCGGCGGCAACCTCGTCACCGAAGAAAGTCTGTGGATCGACGGCCGCGGCGAGCCGCATCGAACGATGCAGCTTGTCGTGGTCGGCGAAGTTTCGGCATTGGGCGGCGAAATCGGCTGGCAGTTCCGCCGCGCCAGCTGAGCTATTCGAACGTCATTGCGAGCGCCGCAGGCGCGCGGCAATCCAGAACCGCTGCGCAACTGGATTGCTTCGTCGCTTCGCTCCTCGCAATGACGATCAAAACTGAGGAATGATCATGACCGACCTCGTCCCCGTTCGCCGGGCGCTCATCTCGCTTTCGGACAAGAGCGGTCTCGACGAGCTTGCCGCTGGGCTGGCGCGCCACGGCGTCGAGATTGTCTCGACCGGCGGAACGGCCGCTAAAGTTCGCGGAAATGGCGTCGAAGTGCGTGACATTAGTGAACTCACCGGCTTTCCCGAGATGATGGACGGCCGCGTGAAGACGCTCCACCCGAAGGTCCACGGCGGCCTCCTCGGCGTCCGCGACAATCAGGATCATGCGGCGGCGATGGAGGAGCACCAGATCGCGCCCATCGACCTCGTCGTCGTCAACCTTTACCCCTTCCTCGACACGGTGATGAGCGGCGCCGACCGCGACACGATCATCGAGAATATCGACATCGGCGGCCCGTCGATGGTCCGCTCGGCGGCGAAGAACCATGCTTATGTCGCTTGTCTCACCGATCCGGCCGACTATGCCGCGCTGCTCAGCGAGCTGGATGCGAACGACGGCAGCACGACGCTGGAGCTTCGGAAGAAGCTTGCCGCGAAGGCTTACGCGCTCACCGCCTCCTACGATTCGCTGATCTCCCAATGGTTTGCCTTCGCCGACCAGCAAGAGCGCTGGCCCGAGACATGGGTGCTTGCGAACAGGCTCAAGATGCGGTTGCGGTACGGCGAGAATCCGCATCAGCAGGCGGCGCTTTACGTGCCCGTCGGCCCGCACGGCTGCGGCGTCGCCCAGGCCGAGCAAGTCCAGGGCAAGGAGCTCAGCTACAACAATTTCAACGACGCCAATGCCGCGCTCGAGCTCGTCTCCGAGTTTCGCGAGGGCGAGCCCACCGTCGTCATCGTCAAGCACGCCAACCCTTGCGGTGTCGCGACCCGGCCCCGCCTGATCGAGGCGTGGCGCGAGGCGCTCGCCTGCGACAGCGTTTCAGCCTTCGGCGGAATCGTCGCCACCAACCGCCCGCTCGATGCGGAGACCGCCTCCGCAATCACCGAGATCTTCACCGAAGTCGTGGTTGCGCCCGACGCGGATGAAGAGGCGAAGGCCATTTTCGCAAAGCGGAGGAACCTGCGCCTGCTCCTCACCGACGACCTCCCCGACCCTCGCCGCCCGGGCCAGGGCCTCGCCGTGATCACCGGCGGCTTGCTCGTCCAGGACCGCGACAATGGCATGGCGACCGAAGCTGAGCTGAAATGCGTGACCAAACGCCAGCCCACGGAGCAGGAGGTCCGCGACTGCCTGTTCGCCTGGACCATCGCCAAGCACGTCAAGTCGAACGCCATCGTCTATGCGAAGGACGGAGTCACCGCGGGCATCGGCGCCGGACAGATGAACCGCCGCGACAGCGCGCGAATCGCCGCGATCCGCGCCCGCGAGGCCGCCGAAGCGAACGGCTGGCCCGAGCCGCGCACCGTCGGTTCAGCCGTCGCGTCGGACGCTTTCTTCCCGTTCCCCGACGGCCTGCTCGCCGCGGCCGAAGCGGGTGCGACCGCGGTCATCCAGCCCGGCGGGTCGATCCGCGACGACGACGTGATTGCGGCCGCCGACGAAGCCGGTCTCGCCATGCTGTTCACCGGAATGCGGCACTTTCGCCATTAAACAATATCGTCGGCGACCTGGTCGCGGGCCAGCGCTGCATCCTCGGCGTCGCGAAGCTCCTTCACGTCGGACTTGCGCATTCGGAACAGCTCGCGGTCCTCGGGGCCGAAGCCCTTGGTCCACAGCACCGACCCGAAGGCGAGGAGGATTAGCGGAACCCCGATGAGCAGCCATCTCTCCGGCAGCAGCAGGAGCACCGCCGCCCCCGCGACGACGCCCGCCGCCGTCGCCCATGCGAGGTCCCATCGCCAGCCGGAGACGGGCTCGCCCAGCTCCCTTGCAACCAGCCGAGCCTTGGCGGTCCAGGCGAAGGCGAGCGCGACGCACAGAGCAATCGCCGGTCCCGTCGCCTGGAACGTCTGAGGCAGGCCCTCGCCTTGCATGATCAGGATCAGCGCCGCGGCGCCGCCCGCCTCGATCATCAGCATGATCAAGCTGAGGACCATGTTTCGCTTGCGTGCGACGTAGATCAGCGCCGCTTCGGCTACGAACGCCGAGGCGGCGATCACTTCGGCCGCTAGGAGGAAGCCGAGCATCGCCGTGCCGCCGGTGAATCCTGACCCCACAAGCCCCATCACCGCGCGGCCGGGAATTCCGAGCGCCAGCGCAATCCCGAGCTGGGCGGCGATGATCCAGTAAGTCACCTGCCGCACCTGCGCCGCTACCGCGGCACGGTCCCCAACCGCGATTCTTCGCGCGATCGCCGGTCCGAGCACCGGCTCGAAGCTCGTCTTGAGCTTGGCGGGAAGAGTCGCGACCTGCTGCGCCACATAATAGATTCCGACGTAAGCGGCCGGAAGGAAGGCGCCGAGCACCGCGAGGTCGATTCGCCGCGACGCCCATTCGACGGCATCGGCCGCCGCCACGGGCACGTTGCGCCAAGCCGTCGTCCACGACGTCGGTAGGTCGGGCTTCCACCCGCGCGGGATGCCATAGCATTTCAGCAGCGGGATCAGCGCGGCGACCAGCGCCGCGACCATCGAAAAGACGTAGGAGATGATCAGCCCGTCCTCGAGCGAGATGTAAGACCAGGCGAAGGCCACGATGCTGATCGTCCACGGCTGGACGATCGAGCGCGCCCGGACGGTCGAAGCGACATCGTCGTGATAGGCGAGCGCGGCCAGGGCGATGTCGGTCCAGCTGATCGCCAGCACGGTGATCGCGAGCATTCGGTCGAGCCCGTGGATCGCGGTCGTCGGGTACATCGCGCGCGGAAAGGCGAACAGGATCGCCATCCCGATCAGCGAGCCGACCGCGGCGACCAGCATCGCGTCGGCAACGATCCACGCCTGCGGCTTCTTCGCGTTGGCGAGCAGCTGCGCGAGGCCGCGCCTCAGCCCGAGGGCTCCGATCTGAGCGGCGAACTCGACGGTGAGGATCGCATAAGCGAAGCGTCCGAGCGCGGCAGGCCCGTAGATCCGGCCGCCGATGAACAGGAACGGCGCCATCCCCCCAAGCCGCAGAACGAAGCCGAAGACGTTGAGCCGCCCGCCGCGCGCCAGCATCGCCATTTCCGCATCGGGACCCTGGGCGGCGCTGGCGGGGTCGTTCAGTGCGCTTCGCCCCAATGAGCCCCCCAGCCGACCTCGACGTCGAGCGGCACGTCGAGCTTCATTGCAGGCTCCGCCGCCTCGGCCATCACCCGCTTGATGACCGCGCCCGCTTCCTCCTCCTGGCCGTCGGGCACTTCGAACACCAGTTCGTCATGGACCTGGAGGAGCATCTTCACCCCGTCGAGCCCGGCCGCCTGAAGCGCCCCGTCCATTCGCGTCATCGCCCGCTTGATGAGGTCGGCGCTGGTGCCCTGGATCGGCGCGTTGATCGCCGCCCGCTCGGCGCCGCCGCGGATCGACGGATTGGGCGATCGGATGTTGGGCTCGAAATGCGTCTTCCGCCCGAACAGCGTCCGGGTGAAGCCATGCTCGCGCGCGAACGCCAGCGTGCTGTGCATGAAGGCCCGGATACCGGGGAAGCGCTCGAAATAACGATCGATGATCGCTTTGCCTTCATCCTTCGGCAGCCCGAGCCTTCCCGCGATGCCCCAGGCCGAACTTCCATAGAGAATGGCGAAGTTAATGGTCTTGGCCTGGTTGCGGGTATCGCGATCCACTCTGCCGAACAGCTCCTCGGCGGTGATCGCGTGGATGTCGGCGCCGGCGTTGAACGCCTCCTTCAACTGTGGGACGTTGGCCATGTGCGCCGCGAGCCTCAGCTCGATCTGGCTGTAGTCGGCGGAAAGCAATTTGCAGCCGGGGTCGGCGATGAAGGCGTCGCGGATCTTTCGCCCGATCTCGGTCCGGATCGGGATGTTCTGCAGGTTGGGGTCGTTCGACGATAGCCGCCCGGTCTGCGCGCCGGTCAGGCTGAAGCTGGTGTGGACTCGGCCCGTCTCGGCATTGATCTGCTGCTGGAGCGCGTCGGTGTAGGTGCTCTTGAGCTTGGTCAGCTGGCGCCATTCGAGCACCAGGCTCGCGCACGACACCCCCTCGGCCGCGAGCCGCTCGAGCTCGTTGACGTCGGTCGAATATTGCCCGCTCTTGCCCTTGCGCCCGCCCTTGAGGCCGAGCCGCCCGTAGAGCACTTCGCCGAGCTGCTGTGGGCTACCGATCGTGAACGGCCCGCACGCCGCCTCGTAGACGCGCTCCTCGAGCCTCGTGATCTCCTCGCCGAACTCCCGGCTCAGCCGCGCAAGGTAATCGCGGTCGACCTTGATCCCGCGCCGCTCCATCCGGCTGATCACCGGCACCAGCGGCTTGTCGACCCGCTCGTAGACCCGCGCGACATTCTCCCGCGCGAGCCGCGGCCGCAGCCGCAGCCACAGTCTCAGCGTAATGTCGGCATCCTCCGCGGCATACTCCGTCGCCGGCCCGAGCGGCACCTTGTCGAAGGTGATCTGCTTGGCGCCCGTCCCGCACAGCGATTTGTAGCTGATGCACTCGTGCTCGAAATGCGCCTTGGCGAGCTCATTGAGGCTGTGGCCGAAGCTCTTCCCCGCATCGAGGTCGAAGCTCATCACCATCGTGTCGTCGACCGGCGCGACGCAGATGCCGGCCTTGTCGAACATCACCCAGTCATATTTGAAATTGTGGCCGATCTTCAGCACCGCCGGGTCCTCGAGCAGTGGCTTCAGCTTTTCGAGCACCAGTCCCATCGGCAGCTGGTTGGGAGCGTCCGAATAGAGGTCGGCGCCGCTGTGCCCGACGGGGATGTAGCAGGCGCGGTTCGGCGCCGTCGCGAGGCTGATACCGGCGAGCTTGGCGATGATGCAGTCGATGCAGTCGGTTTCGGTGTCGACCGCGACATAACCTTGCGCCTGGGCTTCGGCGATCCAGCGGTCGAGCGCCGCTTCGTCCGTGACCGTCTCGTACTTCGACCGGTCGACCTCGATATTCTCCGGCTCGGCCGCAGCTGCCGGCTTGCGGTCCATTGCCGCCATGACGTCATTTCTAACCGTCGCCCCGGTCTGCGTCGGCGTCCCGCCCATCAGCCGCGCGTGGAGGGTCTTGAAGCCCTGGTCCGCGAGGAACTCGGCGAGCGGCTCCTTCGGAATATGCTTCATCTCAAGCGCTTCGAGCGGCTCGGGCAGGCTCGCATCGCACACCAGCCGCACCAGCTCTCGGCTCAGCCGCGCCGCCTCGGCATGGTCGATCAGCGACTGCTTGAGCTTGGGCTTGGCAATCTCCTCGACGCTGGCGAGCACGGTTTCGAGATCGCCATAGGTCTGGATCAACTGGCTCGCGGTCTTGGGCCCGACGCCCGGCACCCCCGGCACATTGTCGACGCTGTCGCCCATCAGCGCGAGCACGTCGCCGACCTTCTCCGGCGGCACCCCGAACTTCTCCAGCACCTCGGTCCGCCCGATCCGCCGGTCGTTCATCGTATCGAGCATGTCGATGCCCGCTTCCTCGTCGATCAGCTGCATCAGATCCTTGTCGGAGCTGACGATCGTCACCTTCCAGCCGGCCTTCTTCGCCTCGGTGACGTAGCAGGCGATGATGTCGTCGGCCTCGAGCCCCTCGGTTTCGATGCACGGAATAGAGAAAGCGCGCGTCGCCACCCGGATCAGCGGGAATTGCGGGACCAAATCTTCGGGCGGCGGCGGCCGGTGCGCCTTGTACTGGTCGTACATCTCGTTGCGGTGCGTGTGCTCGCTCGCATCGAGGATCACCGCCATGTGCGTCGGCCCGTCGGCCTTCGAAAGCCCGTCGGCGAGCTTCCACAGCATGGTCGTATAGCCATAAACCGCGCCCGCCGGCTGCCCGTGCCGGTTGGTCAGCGGCGGCAGCCGGTGATA
>DASUIB010000172.1:0-8878 GCA_036273235.1 Sphingomicrobium sp.
GCGTGATGCGCACCTGGTCCGACACGGTGAACATGGTCAACGCGCCCTATCTTGCGAAGGAGCGCGGGATCGCGGTGCGCGAAATCCGCAACGAAGGCGAGGGGGACTATCACACGCTCGTGGCGGTGACGGTCGGCACCGAACAGGGCGAAAAGCGCGTCGAAGGCACGCTCTTCGGCAACCGAGCGCCGCGGCTGGTGAAGATTTTCGGCATCCCCGTCGAGGCCGAGCTGACGGGGCAAATGATCTATATCGTCAACACCGACGCGCCCGGCTTCATCGGCGCGCTCGGCACCAGGCTCGGCGAGAATGGAATCAATATCGCAACCTTCAATCTCGGCCGGCGCAAGGAAGCGCGCGAAGCGGTCGCTTTGGTCGCGGTCGACGACCCGATCACCCCCGACGTCGCGCGCCAGCTGCCCGAGCTTCCCGGCGTCCGCGAGGTGGTGCCGCTGAGCTTCTGACGAAAAAGGGCGCCCCGGACGGAGCGCCCTTGGTCCGGCCGCCTGCGTGCGAACGGCCGGAATGAATTAACTATCAGTGGCTGTTGGTCGTGGCGTTACCCGCGTTGCGGATTTCGTTGGCCTTTTCCTTGCCTTCGTTCTTGATCGCGGCGCCCTGGTTCTCACCAGCGGCCTTGACCTCGGAGGATGCGTTCTCGCCGTTGGCCTCGATCGCGCTCGCCTCGTTGGAGGTGTTCGCCTCGAGATTCTCGGCGGCGTTGCCATAGTTGGATTCGACATTTTCCGCGGCCTGCTCGTTCGGGCTCTTGTTGCAAGCCGCAAGCGAGCCGAGGCCGAGGGCGATCGCCAGGATTGTGGTCGTCTTCATCTGCTTTCCCCTATTATTGTTCACGTCACTCGCGCGGGCGCGTAGCGGAACTGCAATACGCGCAACGTCCGTTTTCTGTTCCGGCTGCACAATGAGGTGGTGCCGCGCTGGACGGCGGGATAGTTCCTGCCTAGGAGCCGCGCGGACCGCGCAAAACAAGGGATCAACGTGCCAAACGTGACCGTCATCGGCGCCCAGTGGGGCGACGAAGGCAAGGGCAAGATCGTCGATTGGCTGGCGAGCCGCGCCGACATGGTCGTGCGTTTCCAGGGCGGCCACAATGCGGGGCATACGCTGGTGGTCGAGGGCACGACCTACAAGCTGTCACTTCTTCCCAGCGGCATTGTGACGGGCACGCCGTCGCTAATCGGCAATGGCGTGGTGCTCGACCCGTGGGCGCTCAAGGCCGAGATCGAGCGCATCCGCGAGCAGGGCGTCGAGGTCACTCCGGACCTGCTGATGGTGGCCGACAATTGCCCCCTGATCCTGCCGATCCATCGCGACCTCGACGGCTTGCGTGAGGACGCGTCGGGCGCGGGCAAGATCGGGACGACACGGCGCGGGATCGGCCCGGCCTATGAGGATAAGGTCGGCCGCCGAGCGATCCGCGTGTGCGACCTGGCGAAGCTCGACGATCTCGACCCGATGCTCGACCGCCTGTGCGCCCACCACGATGCCTTGCGCGCCGGCTTCGGCGAGCCGCCGGTCGACCGCGCCCGGCTGAAGAGCGACCTCGCCGAGATCGCCGGTTTCGTTCTGCCGTTCGCCCGGCCGATCTGGCGCGACCTCGACAAGGCCCGGCGCAACGGCAAGCGTATTCTGTTCGAGGGCGCTCAAGGCGTGCTGCTCGACGTCGACCATGGCACCTATCCGTTCGTCACTTCGTCGAACACGGTCGCGGGAACGATTGCGTCAGGCAGCGGCACCGGACCTTCGGCCGCGGGGTTCGTGCTCGGGATCACCAAGGCCTACACGACCCGCGTCGGCTCGGGCCCTTTTCCGACCGAGCAGGACAATGAGATCGGCCAGACGCTCGGCGAGCGCGGCCGCGAGTTCGGCACGGTAACCGGCCGCAAGCGCCGCTGCGGCTGGTTCGACGCGCTGCTGGTGCGGCAGGCGGTCGCGGTCGGCGGAGTCACCGGAATTGCGCTGACCAAGCTCGACGTGCTCGACACGCTTGAGACGATGAAGGTCTGCACGGGCTACAAGCTCGACGGGAAGAAGCTCGACTATCTGCCCTCCCACGCGGCCGATCAGGCGCGAGTCGAACCCGTCTATGACGAGATCAAGGGCTGGTGCGAAACGACCCGGGGCGCGCGCAGCTGGGCCGACCTTCCGGCGCGCGCAATCAAGTACGTCCGCCGGATCGAGGAGCTGATCCGCTGCCCCGTCGCGCTCGTCAGCACCTCACCCGAGCGCGAAGACACGATCCTCGTTCGCGACCCGTTCGGAGGTTAGTGTCGGACCTCGAAGCAGCCGAGGTCCTCAGCAGCAGTTTCGCTCACCTCGACGTCCATCACCTCCGCATGGGGCGGTCCGTGGCGCATGCGCCGAATCAGCTCGTCGACCTGAGTCTCGTCACCTTCGAGATGCGCCTCGACCGAGCCGTCCGTGAAGTTGCGGACCCAACCGTCGACACCCAGCGACCGCGCCTCGTTCCTCGTCCATGCGCGGAAGAACACCCCCTGCACTCGGCCCGTCACTCGAACTCGGCGGGCGATCATCACACGGTGCTGATATCCGGTGCGTCCTCGGCCTTCATGCCGACGACGTTGTAGCCGGCGTCGACGTGGTGGATTTCGCCGGTCACGCCGGATGACAGGTCGCTCAGCAGGTACAGGCCTGCCCCTCCGACATCCTCGATCGAGACGTTGCGGCGGAGCGGCGAATTATATTCGTTCCATTTCATGATGTAGCGGAAATCGCCGATCCCGCTCGCCGCCAGCGTCTTGATCGGCCCGGCGGAAATGGCGTTGACCCGAATGTTCTCGGGCCCGAGATCGACCGCGAGATATTTGACGCTGGTCTCCAGCGCCGCCTTGGCGAGACCCATCACGTTATAGTGGGGAATCACCTTCTCGGCACCATAGTAGGTCAGCGTGAGCAGCGCGCCGCCGTTGGTCATCAGCGCCTTGGCGCGCTGTGCGACCGCGACGAAGCTGTAGACCGAGATGTTCATCGTCATCAGGAAATTGTCCATCGTCGTATCGACGAACTTCCCCCTCAGCTCGTTCTTGTCCGAATAGCCGATCGCGTGAACGACGAAATCGATCGTTCCCCAACGGTCGCGCAGCTGGTCGAACGTGGCGTCGAGCGCCTCCATGCTGCTGACGTCGCAATCGACCAGCATATCCGAGCCGAGCTCGGCGGCGAGCGGCCGAACGCGCTTCTCGAGCGCCTCGCCCTGATAGGAGAAAGCGAGCTCGGCGCCCTGGCCGCCAAGCGCCCGGGCGATGCCCCAGGCAAGCGAGCGGTCATTGGCGAGCCCCATGATCAACCCGCGCTTGCCCTGCATCAGGCCACTCGTCAGTCCAGTCAAAGTTGCGGCCCCTGTCTCTGCAGCACGGGTTCGACGTCTTCGCCGGGCTGCGGTTCTTCGACTTCGAGCTCGTCGGTGTACGGCCCGGTGTAAACCTCGCCCTTTAGCGCGGTGGCGCCGCTTTCCGCCAGCGCCGCGTTGAGCTCGGCCCCGATCACCACGCCGAGGCCGACGACGAAGAAGAAGATGAGCGCCACCATTACGCCGGCGAGGCTTCCATAGGTTCGCGTATAGCCGCCGAACAGGCTCAGCACCGGTGCGATGAGTTCGACGGTGCCGAGCCACCAGGCGGTGATGAACAAGGCGCCCGGCCATTTCCTGCAGCGCGACTTGCGGTAGCGCGACGGCGTCAGAGCGAAGAACAATGCGTAGAAAGTGAAAAAGAGCGTGAACGCCGGCACCAGGCGGTAAAGCCCGAGAGTCGATGCGACGTCCTGAGCGAGCGGGAACCACTGTTCGATCAGATGATGCGCGAGCGTCAGCACAGCGCTCACTGCGAAGGCGATCATCATCAGCAGCACGGCGCCGAGGATCAGCAGGATGGAGCCGAGGCGATACTCCCAGAAGGGCGCACAATATTTCACGCCATAAGCGCGCCGAAGGATGTCGCGGACGGTTTCCACGAAGCTGGTCGCAGTCCACAGCCCGACGATGGCGCCGAGCCACAGCAAGGAGCCGGTCCTGACGGTCAGCACCTCCTGGATCGGTTCGCGCAACGTCGCCGCCACATCGGGCGGCAGCCGCCGAAGCACGTTGGTCACCGTCAGCATCGCATCCTGGCTTTGACCCAGCAGGTGGGCGACGGCGGCGGCGACGATGAAGAAGGGGAACAAGGCGACGATCGAAAGGTAAGCGAGGTTGCCGGCGTGAATGAAGCCGTCGTTGTAGACGCCGATCGCGACGCGCTTGACCACTTCCCACGGCGTGAGCCGCGGCTTGAGCTTCTCCTCGACCTCGGTCCCGAAGGCCGCGCGCATGGTGGCGAGGCGCTTGCGCCGTTCCTCGGGGGATAGCGGGGAATGATCTCTCATCGGCGGCTGAAGCTAGACACCGAAGCTTGCTCTGGGATTGCCGGGCGGGGTCCAGCCTTCGGCGAACTGCTGGAGCGCGGCGTCGTTCGCCGGCAGCTCGATCTCGACCGTGACCAGTTGATCGCCGCGCTTGCCGTCCTTGGCGGTGAAGCCGCGCCCCTTGAGGCGAAGCACCTTGCCCGAGCTCGCGCCCTTGGGGATGGTGAGCATCACCGGCCCTTCGGGCGTCGGCACCTTCACCTTCGCGCCGAGCACCGCTTCCTTGAGCGTCACCGGGAGCGTCAGGCGGATGTTGGTCCCGTCGCGGGTGAAGAAGCGGTGTGGCGCGATCTCAATCGTGACGATCGCGTCGCCGCGGCCACTTGGGCCGTCCTGTCCCTTGCCGGCGAGGCGGATCTTGGTCCCGTCCTCCAGCCCTTGCGGAAGCTTGAGGTCGATCGTTTTGCCGTCGGCGAGCGTGATGCGCTGAGGCTTCAGCGCGACCGCATCGTCGAACGGGATCTTGAGCCGGTAAGCCACGTCGGCTCCCTTCTGCGGCGACTGGGCGCGCTGGCGAAAGCCGCCAAAGGGGCCGCCAGCCCTGCCGCCCCGCGCGGCGCCGGCGCCCCCAAACAGGCCTTCGAACAGATCGCTGAGGTCCGCAGCGTCCGCGCCGCCGAAGTTGAAATTTTCGAAGCCCTGCGGCCCGGCGCCCGGCCGCGGCCCAGAGCCCTGCGAATAACCGCCGAAGCCGCCGCCGAACGGCATCTTGGGATTGCCCTCCTCGTCGATCTCGCCGCGATCATATTTGGCGCGCTTGTCCTTGTCGGAAAGGAGGTCGTAGGCCACTGTCACTTCGCCGAAGCGCTTGGCCGCATCGGGATTGTCCTTGTTGCGGTCGGGGTGAAGCTGCTTGGCGAGGCTTCGGTAGGCCTTCTTGATCTCCGCCTCGCTCGCGCCGCGCTTCAGCCCCAAGCGTTGATAGAGGTCGAGTGCCATCCTTCTCCCATGCCGTAACCGTTCCGTGCTGACCAGATGGGTTGCCGCGCCACATGGTCCAAGTCCAAGATGCTGCCATGAGCGGTGAGAGCGGTCCGTGGAGGCCGGAATTCTTGGAGGCACTGAAAGTCCTCGCGCGAGTCAGCGAGGCGATGTCCCGCCGCGGCTTCCCGCGTCCGGTGCTCGTCGGCGGAGGGGCCGCAGAATATTATTCAGGAAGCGCGCTGATGACCGGCGACATCGACGTGACCTCGCCGGTGCAGCCGGAACTCGAAGAGGAGTTGCAGAAGCTCGGCTTTGTGCGGCCTTCGGGCGTTGGACGGTCACTTCGTGGCTGGGTTCATCCCGAACTGAAGTTTGGATTCGAGGTCGTCGCAAATGTGCCGATGGACGGATCAGTGGACGCCGCTCACATCCTGCTGGTTGATGATCTCGATCAAGGCGCAGGTCTGGCGATTATCTCGGCTGAAGACCTGATTGCGGACCGCATGGGACAATATGCTTCCCGAAGTGCGCGCGAAATGCTCAGCCAGGCCCAGCAGCTGCTCGATCTTCACCTTGACGCCGATCTCCCTTATCTTGAGCGCCGCATTCGAGAGGAAACGCTCGGTGACTATGGACTCGAAGACATCCAGGGAGCCGGATAGCTGGCCCGGGCGGCGCATCTCCCATCCTGAGTTTGCGCGGCAGCTATCAGCGCGCCGTGCCGAGGTGGACAATCCGGAGCTCCCGCGGAATAGCGGCAGGCATCGCACCGCATCAAAGCGGGCCCTTTTGAAAGCGATCGAGAAGGCGGGCGGCCGCTGGTAGAGATTCGGCGCCGGCGCTAAGGCCCCGGCTGATGGCCGATCCGTTCCAGCTGTTCGACGAGTGGTTCGCGGAAGCTCAAGCGAGCGAGCCGAACGATGCCAATGCGATGGCGCTCGCAACGGCCGATGAGAATGCCCGTCCGTCGGTGCGCATCGTGCTGATGAAGGCACACGGGCCCGATGGGTTCGTCTTCTATACCAACCAGCGCAGCCGCAAGGGCGAGGAGCTGGCGCACAATTCGTACGCGGCGCTCCTCTTCCATTGGAAATCGCTTCGGCGGCAGGTGCGGGTCGAAGGGCCGGTGAGCCTGGTCCCGTGCGAAGAGGCCGACGCCTATTTCGCGAGCCGAAGCCGCGATTCGCAGCTCGGCGCATGGGCGTCAAACCAGTCGTGGTCGCTTCCCGGCCGGGCCGAGTTCGAAAAGCGCTACCAAGACATGAAAGCCAAGTTCGAAGGAATCGACGTGCCGCGCCCGCCGCATTGGGGCGGCTTCCGCGTCGCGTCCGAGACGATCGAATTCTGGACCGACCGGCCCCACCGGCTGCACGAGCGGCGGCTATTCACGCGAGCACCCGAAGGCGGCTGGTCCGAAGGGCTGCTGTACCCGTGAGCGAAACGGCCCTCACGCATGTGGAACGCGGCAGGCTGACGACCCGCGCCGCCCTCGCCAGCATCGCCATGGCAATCATCCTCATTGCGCTGAAGTCCTATGCGGCGATTGAGACCTCATCCATGGCGATGCTCGGCTCGCTCGCCGACAGCAGCCTCGACCTCGTCGCCAGCCTGATCGTCCTTCTCGCTGTCCGGATCGCCGCCGCGCCCGCCGACCATGAGCATCGCTTCGGCCACGGCAAGGCGGAAGCGCTCGCCGCATTGGTCCAGGTGATCCTGATCAGCCTGTCGGCGATCTTCATCGGCTTCCGCGCGGTGCAGCGGCTGCTCAGCGGCGCGCAGACCGCGAATGCGGAGCTCGGGATCGGGGTTTCGGTGATCGCGATGGTGCTCACGATCGGGCTCATCAGCTATCAGCGTCACGTCGTCCGCCGAACCGGTTCGCTCGCGATCGGCACCGACCGGCTGCATTATTCGTCCGATCTGCTGCTCAATGGCTCCGTCATCTTGGCGCTCGGGCTCGACCAATATGCGCATTTGACCGGCGCCGACGCCGTGTTCGGCCTGCTGATCGCACTATGGCTGCTATGGGGCGCGTGGAGCGCGTCGGGCCACGCCTTCGCTCAGCTCATGGACCGGGAATGGCCCGACGAGCTTCGCGAACGGTTCCTCGCCGCGACGAAAGATTATCCCGAGCTCGCCGGGCTTCATGACCTGCGCACCCGAAGCAGCGGCACGCATTATTTCGCCCAATTCCACGTATGGGTGCCGGGCGATTGGACGGTCAAGCAAGCGCACGACCGCCTCGACGCGATCGAGGAGGCGCTTCAGCAGCGCTTCCCCGGCACGGAGATCCTGATCCACGTCGATCCCGAAGGCCAGATCGACCGCGAGACGATGTTGCCGCAGGAGATTACGGAGCGCGCGAGTTGACCAGCATTCCCTTCTTTCAGGTCGATGCCTTCGCCGAGCGTCCGCTGACCGGCAACCCCGCCGCCGTTATGCCGCTCGAGCGCTGGCTCGACGACGCGCTGATGCAGCGTATCGCCGCCGAGAATAACCTCAGCGAAACCGCGTTTACGGTGCCGAGCGAGAGCGGCGATGCGGATTACGACCTGCGCTGGTTCACGCCGACTACGGAAGTCGACTTGTGCGGCCATGCGACGATCGCCAGCGGGCATGTCCTGATCCACGGCGAGCGGGTGCGCTTCTCGACCCGCTCGGGCATCCTGACCGTCAGCCGCAACGGCGACCTGCTCCAGCTCGATCTTCCTGCCTATGAGGTGACCGAGGGAGACTTGCCCGGCCTGCAGGAGGCGCTCGGCACGTCGGGCAAGGTCTTCACCGGCGAAGGCGGGAACAACAGCGCAATCGTGCTTTTGCCGGACGAGGCGGCGGTTCGAACAGTCCGCCCGGATTTCGCCCGCTTAAGGAAATTCGTTCGCCTCGTGATGGTGACGGCGACCGGACGCGAGCAGGACATCGCGAGCCGCGTCTTCGCTTCGTATCACGGCATTGACGAAGACCCGGTCACGGGATCGGCCCATGCGGCGCTTGTCCCCTTCTGGGCGAAGCGGCTCGGCCGAACCGAGTTCACCGCGCTTCAGGCGAGCGAGCGCACCGGCATCCTCCACTGCCGGCTGGCGGGCGAGCGGGTGATCCTCGGCGGCCACTGTCAGACCGTGATCGTCGGGCAGTTCCAGCTATGAGCTTCATCGCCTTCCTCGCGCTCGCCGCGGCGAGTCCGCAGACGGACCGGACGGCGATCCTCACGGTGATCCACCGCATGGAAGACGCGTGGAATCGCGGCGACTTCCGCGGCTACATGGCGGGGTTCAAGAACCCCGACGTGATCTTCGTCTCGGGCGGCAAGTTCCAGGACGGCTGGCAGGGCACGCTCGATCATTACATCCGCGATTACGGCGGCGCGCCCGAGCGGCGCGGCCAGCTCCACTTCTACAATATGAAGGTCGACATGCTCGCGCCCAACGCGGCGATGCTGATCGGTCAGTACCGCCTGGTTCGCGGCAGTCGCGTGACCGAGGGCGTCAACACCCGCCTGTTCAAGAAATTCCGC
>DASUIB010000173.1:0-8116 GCA_036273235.1 Sphingomicrobium sp.
CGCGAGGGCTTGCGAGAGGGCTTCAATTTCCTGTGAGGCCATGGTCCCCCATACCGTTCGGGCTGAGCTTGTCGAAGCCCTGCTTTCTCTTTGGCTGGCGCGAAGTAAAAGGACAGCCCTTCGACAAGCTCAGGGCGAACGGTTTGAGAATCATCTTCATGGGATCGCCGGACTTCGCGGTGCCGAGCCTCAACACCCTCGTCGAGGCCGGCCACAAGGTGGTGGCGGCCTATGCGCAGCCGCCGCGGCCTGCCGGCAGAGGAAAGGCGGAGCGTAAGACTCCTGTCCAAGAGCGCGCGGAGCAGCTCGGGATTGAGGTGCGCACGCCTCGCACCCTGCGCGACGCCGAGGAGCAGGAGCGGTTCCGGGCGCTGGACGCGGATTTGGCTGTGGTCGCCGCCTACGGACTGATCCTGCCCAGGCCGATTCTCGAAGCGCCGAAGAGCGGGTGCATCAACGTCCACGCCTCACTCCTCCCCCGCTGGCGAGGCGCAGCCCCAATCCAGCGCGCGATCCTTGCTGGCGATGAAATGACGGGCATCACTTTGATGAAGGTGGAAGAAGGCCTCGATACGGGACCGATGCTTATTAGATGGAGCGCTCCAATCGACGCAAAGACTGCGGGCGAACTGACTGAATATTTGGCAGAAGTTGGCGCCGGAACGCTCCACCAATATCTTGAAGATCCATCAAAGTATGCGCCCGTGGCTCAGCCCGCCGAAGGCGTGACCTACGCGCGTAAGATCGAGAAGTCAGAGGCCCAACTCGATTTTACGCAAGATGTGATCATTGTCGAACGGCAGGTTCGCGCCTTCAATCCGGTGCCTGGCGCCTGGTTCGAATTCATGGGCGAGCGGATCAAGATTTGGGAGGCAGAGGTCATTCCCGGAAGTGGTCCGCCGGGGATGGTTGCCGACGACCATTTGAAGATCGCCTGCGGCGAGCGCGCCATAAGGCCGATCGTCGTTCAGCGCGCGGGTCGGTCACGGATGCATCCTGATGAAATGCTTCGTGGTTTTCCCATACCGAAGGGCGCGCAGCTCAATCCGAGAGGATCACTGGCCGAATGACCCGCTGGCGGCTGACGGTCGAATATGACGGCGGGCCCTTCATGGGCTGGCAGCGGCAGGAGCATGGGCCGTCGGTCCAGCAGGCGCTCGAGGAAGCGCTTCAGCGGATGACGGGAGAGGCCGCGCAGTTCACCGCAGCGGGGCGGACCGACGCGGGAGTCCATGCGCTGGCAATGTCCGCACATGTTGACGTCATGAAGTCGCTCACGCCGCATCGGCTGCGCGAGGGACTGAACGCGCTGGTGAGGCCGCAGCCGATTTCGGTGCTCGACGTAGACGAGGTCGCGGATGACTGGCATGCGCGCTTCTCGTGCGTCGGACGGCACTATCTGTACCGCATCCTGAACCGGCGCGCGCCTCCCGCGCTCGATAGCGGACGCGTCTGGCACATCGCCGTGCCGCTCGACATCGAGGCGATGCGCGAAGGTGCTCCCCACCTCGTTGGAAAGCACGACTTCACCACCTTCCGCTCGGCGCAGTGCCAGTCGGATAGCCCGGTGAAGACGCTCGACAAGCTCGAAGTCCGCAAAGCCGGCGAGGAAATCCAGGTGAGCGCCGCGGCGCGCAGCTTCCTCCATCACCAGGTACGCTCGATGGTCGGGTGCCTGGCGATGGTCGGGCGTGGTCAATGGCGGCCGGACGACATGCGCAAGGCGCTCGAGGCGCGTGACCGGTCGGCGCTCGGCTTCAACGCGCCGCCGCACGGGCTCTACTTCGTCGAAGCGATCTACCCTTAGTGCTCCTGCGAAGGCAGGGGCCCAGGCTTTCTTCTTGGACTGGACCCCTGCCTACGCAGGGGTTACTACTCGGCCGCGAGCGCCTCGAACTCCTGCGCCGCCAGATATTTCTCGGCGTCGAGCGCGGCCATGCAGCCGGTGCCGGCGGCGGTCACCGCCTGGCGGTAGATTTTGTCCATCACATCGCCGCAGGCGAAGACTCCGGGGACGCTGGATTTGGTCGTGCCCGGCTCGACGACGATATAGCCGTCCTCGTCGAGGTCGAGCTGGCCGGCGAACAGCTCGGTCGCCGGCTGGTGGCCAATCGCGACGAACGCGCCTTCGACCTCCACGCGGCTGGTCTCGCCGGTGCGCTTGTTGCGGATGTCCAGGCCGACCAAGGCCTCGGGGTCGCCGCCGCCGACGAACTCCACCACTTCGCTGTCCCAGACAATGCTGATCTTCTCGTTGGCGAACAGCCGGTCCTGAAGGATCTTTTCGGCACGAAGGGTGTCGCGCCGGTGGATCAGGGTGACGTCATGGCTGTGGTTGGTCATGTACAGCGCTTCCTCGACCGCGGTGTTGCCGCCGCCGATCACCGCGACCTTCTTGCCGCGGTAGAAGAAGCCGTCGCAGGTTGCGCAGGCCGAGGCGCCCCTGCCCTTCATATGCTCTTCGGACGGAAGGCCGAGCCATTTGGCCTGGGCGCCGGTCGCGATGACCAACGCGTCGGCGAAAAATAAGGCTCCGCTATCGCCGGTCAGGCGGAAAGGCCGGCGCGACAGGTCGACGCTCGAGACATGGTCCCACACAACCTTGGTTCCGACATGCTCGGCCTGGGCCTGCATCTCCTCGACCAGCCAGGGCCCCTGGATCACTTCGCGGAAGCCCGGGTAATTTTCGACGTCGGTGGTGGTCGTCAGCTGCCCGCCGGGCTGGATGCCCTGGATGACGATCGGCGAGAGTCCGGCGCGCGCGGCGTAGATGGCGGCGGTAAGGCCGGCAGGGCCGGAGCCGAGCACGGCCACGCGCGTCGAAATGCTATTCGTCATCGGGCGGGATTTAGGGTGCCCTCACCCGCCCGGCAACGGCGAAGATTTCGCGGGTTAGACCGCCCTGCGCCCGGCGACGAAATTCCAGATCAGGACGATGATTCCGATGATCAGCAGGATGTGGATCAACCCACCGGCCACGTGGAAGGCGAAAAAGCCCAGCGCCCACAGGATGAGCAGGATGATGGCGATGGTCAGGAGCATAGGTGCTTTCCTCATTATGTATGGCGGAACGGAGCCGTAACGGCCCAAGCTGAACCCTGTTCCGCGATCTTAACGCGTCACACCAATCGAGATTGTTTCACCGCGGCTTCGATGAAGCCGGCGAACAAAGGATGCGGGTCGAACGGGCGGCTCTTGAGCTCGGGGTGGAACTGCACTCCGACGAACCAGGGATGGTCGGGCCGCTCGACGATCTCGGGCAATTGGTCGTCGGGCGACATGCCGGAGAAGAGGAGCCCGGTCTTCTCCAGCGGGTCTTTGTAGTGGACGTTAACCTCATAGCGGTGGCGGTGCCGCTCGCTGATCTCATCGGTGCCGTAGAGGGAGCGGACGACGCTGTTGCCGTCGAGCTTGGCGGGATAAGCGCCGAGGCGCATCGTTCCGCCGAGGTCGCCGCCCTCGGCGCGCTTCTGCAGCCCCTCTTCGCTCATCCATTCTGTGATCATTCCGACGACAGGTTCCGAGGTCGCGCCGAACTCGGTGGTCGAGGCCCGTTCGATCCCGGCAAGGTTCCGCGCCGCCTCGATGCACGCCATCTGCATTCCGAGGCAAATTCCGAAAAAGGGGATTTCGCGTTCGCGCGCGAACTTGACGGATGCGATCTTGCCCTCGCTTCCCCGCTCGCCGAAGCCGCCGGGAACGAGAATCCCGTGCAGCGGCTCCAGTTCGGCGACGATGTCGGCTTCGGGATGCTCGAACAGCTCGGCGTCGATCCATTCGATGTTGACCTTGGCGCGGTTGGCGATCCCCCCATGGACCAAGGCTTCGCGGAGGCTCTTATAGGCGTCGGGAAGGCCGACATATTTGCCGACGACGCCGATCGTCACCTCGCTTTCATAATGATCGATGCGGTCCATGATCTCGGTCCAGCGTCCGAGGTCGGGCCGGGGAGCGTCGAGCCGGAATGCTCGCAACACTTCATCGTCGAGACCGGCCTCATGATATTGAAGCGGCACGTCGTAGATGTTGCGCGCGTCGAGCGCCGGAATCACGGCCTCCTTGGCCACGTTGCAGAACAGCGCGATCTTCTCGCGCTCGCTGTCGGGAAGCGGCCGGTCGGAGCGGCACAGGAGCACTTCGGGCTGGACTCCGAGGCTCGAAAGTTCGCGAACGCTCTGCTGCGTCGGCTTGGTCTTGAGCTCACCCGCAGCGGCGATCCACGGGACGAGCGTCGTGTGGACGCTCACCGTATTGTCGCGGCCGAGGTCGTTCCTAAGCTGCCGGATCGATTCGATGAAGGGTAGGCTCTCGATATCGCCAACCGTTCCGCCGATTTCGCAGATGACGAAATCCACATCCGCGGTGTCGGCAAGCGCGAACTCCTTGATCGCGTTGGTGACGTGCGGGATCACCTGGACGGTCGCTCCGAGATAATCGCCGCGCCGCTCCTTGGCGATGATGTCGCGGTAGATCCGGCCGGTCGTCACATTGTCCGTCTGGCGCGAAGAGACGCCGGTGAAGCGTTCGTAATGGCCGAGGTCGAGGTCGGTCTCGGCCCCGTCGTCGGTCACATAGACCTCGCCATGCTGGTAGGGCGACATCGTCCCCGGATCGACGTTCAGATAGGGATCGAACTTGCGGATCCGCACCTTGTAGCCGCGCGCCTGGAGGAGCGCTCCGAGCGATGCGGAGAGAAGCCCTTTCCCAAGCGATGAAACCACGCCGCCGGTGACGAAAATGAACCGCGCCATGGGAGTCGAGGCTTACGGGCGTTCGCCTCGACCGCGCAAGCCGGACGAAGAAAAAATTGTGGGTTTATTGGGCCAGCGGGACTGCAGGAGCCGGCTGGTTCTGCGCGGCGTTCGACGCAGGCGCCGGTGCCTGTGCAGGAGCGGTCTGCTGCGGCGAAGCCTGCTTCGGTTGCTCGAACGGTGCCGCGGTGTTCTGGAGCGAGGTGTCGATCTTGGTCGGCTGACGGGTGGCACCGGCAAACGCCGCCATCACGATCGAAAGCACGATGAACAGGCCTCCGAGGACCGCCGTCGAGCGCGTGAGGAAGTCGGCAGCGCCGCGCGCGGTCATGAAGCCCGACGAGCTTCCGCCGACGCCGAGCCCGCCGCCTTCGGACCGCTGCATCAGAATGACCGCGATCAGCGAGACGGCGATCAGTGTTTGGACGATCAGCAGGAATGCGAACATGACGGGCTTTCTTGGGGGTGGATGGTGGCGATCTAGGCGATGGAGCGCAGCGCTTCAACCGGCGCTGGCCGCGGCAGCGGCGACGATCGGCATGAAATCGGCGGCGGTGAGGCTGGCGCCGCCGACGAGCGCGCCGTCGACGTTCGGAACGGCGAAGATCTCGGCGGCATTCGAGGGCTTGACCGAACCGCCGTAAAGAATTCGGAGGCGTTCGCCCTCGCCTGGATAACGGTCGGCCAGACGTTTGCGGATTGCGCCGTGCATCTCGGCGATTTCGTTCGAGGTGGGGACCTTGCCGGTGCCGATGGCCCACACCGGTTCATAGGCGATCGCGAGCTCGGCTCCGCCGGCCGAGCGGTCGGGCAGCGAAGCGTCGAGCTGCGCCAGCACCGTCTGAACCGCCGCACCCTGCTCGCGCATTTCGAGCATTTCCCCGACGCATAGAATCACGCCGAGGCCGCAGCCGAGCGCGGCTTCGGCCTTAGCCTTCACTTCGGCGTCGCTCTCCCGCTGCGCATCGCGCCGTTCGGAATGGCCCACGATGGTCAGGACGGCGCCGGCATCGAGCAGCATCCGAGCGGAAATGCAGCCGGTATGCGCGCCCTGCTCGGCTTGATGGACGTCCTGGCCGCCGATTGCGAAGCCCGGAACTGCCCGCGCCGCCCGCTCGATGAGGACCGCCGGCACGCACAAGGCGACGTCGACCCCAGGATATTCGCTGGAAGCCGCGGCGATCGCCTCGATCTCGGCGAGGTCGTTTGACATACCGTGCATCTTCCAGTTCCCGGCGACGAGCTTCTTCAGCGGCATTCAGCGCTTCCCCTTTCGTCAGCGTGCTAGCCGGGCGGCTTGATGCGCACCAGTCCGGACCCTAAAGCGCGCTGGTCTTCCAACTCGCACCCGGACTCCGATGCTCTCCTTTTTCCGCCGCGTAACCAATTCCAAGATCGGCACCTGGGTGATGGCCATCGTGGTGCTCGCCATCATGGCCGGCTTCGCGCTCGGCAATCTCTCCAACTTCGGCTCGGGCAACCTCGGCTTCGGAATGAGCAGCAATGTGCTGGCGACGGCCGGAAGCGAGCAGGTCGGCGAGCAGGACGTGAGCGACGCGATGCAGCGCCGGCTGCAACAGGTGCGGCAGCAGCAGCCCGACGCCGATTATTCGACCATCATCGGCGATTTCGACGCACTGCTCGGCGAGCTGGTCGACAATAAGGCATTGCTTGCCTTTGCCGAGAAGCTGCACTTTCCGCTGTCGAAGCGATTGGTCGATGCCGAGATCGCGCAGATTCCCGATACCAAGGGGCTGAACGGCCAGTTCAGCGAGGAGGCCTATCAGGCGTTCCTCCAAAAGCAGCGGCTGACCGATGCGCAGGTCCGCGGGATTCTCGCCGGCGGGCTGCTCGAGAGGTACATGCTGACTCCGGTCGCCGCGAACGCGCGCGTGGCGGTGGGCATGGCGACCCCTTATGCCGCGATGCTGCTCGAATCGCGCGAAGGCGAAGCCGCGGCCATCCCGCTGGGCACGTTCCGGACGGGGCTCAAGCCGACCGACGCCGAGCTGCAGCAATATTATTCCGCCAACCGCAACCGCTACATGGTGCCTGAGCAGCGCGTTCTTCGGATCGCGCGCATCGGCCCCGACCAGGTCGCGAACGTGACGGCGTCGGATCAGGAGGTCACGGACTATTACAATGCGCACAAGGCAGATTATGCGACCAAGGAGACGCGCAGCGTCAGCCAGGCCGTAGTCCAGGACCAGGCGACCGCAAACGCGATCGCCGCGCGGGCAAAGGGAGGCGCAACGATCGCGGCCGCCGCCGCGCCCGCGGGCTCCAACGCCGCCGTGACCTCGCTGACCGACCAGACGCAGGACGCCTACGCCTCGGTCGCCGGCGCCAAGGCGGCCGCCGCGGTGTTCGCAGCGCCGTCGGGCGCGGTCGTCGGTCCGGTCCAGACCAGCTTCGGCTGGGCGGTGGTGAAGGTCGACTCGGTCAAGAGCTTGGGCGGCAAGTCGATCGACCAGGCGCGTTCGGACATCTCCGCGAAGATCACCACCGACAAGCGCAAGAACGCCGTGGAGGACCTGGTCGACAAGGTCCAGAACGCGGTCGACAACGGCGGCAATTTCACCGAGGCGGTGCAGCAGGCGAAGCTTCAGGTGATCGCGACTCCGCCGATCCTCGCCGACGGCACGTCGCGGGCCGATGCGAGTTTCAAGTTGCCGCCCGAGCTCGCCCCCGCGCTCAAGACCGGTTTCCAGCTCGAACCCAACGACCCGCCCGAAATCGTGACGCTGCCCAACGACCAGGGCTATGCGATGGTGTCGCCTGGCCAGGTCACTCCGGCGGCGCCGGCGCCGCTCGCGGCGGTGCACGATCAGGTCGCCAACGACTGGATCAACAGCAAGGCGATGGAGCGCGCCCAGGTCATCGCGGCGCAGGTCGAAGCCAAGGTCGAACACGGGGCCTCGCTTGCCGACGCGATGAAGCAGAGCGGCGTGCCCCTCCCTCCGGTGCAGCCGCTCGCCGCGCGGCGAATCCAGGTCGCGACCGCGCAAGGGTCCGTCCCGCCGGTACTCAGGATGCTGTTTGCGCTGGGGCAAGGCAAAAGCCGCATGTTCCCCGATCCGCAGGGCCGCGGCTTCTTCATCGTCAAGGTCGACAAGATCGTCCCCGGAAATGCGATGATGCAGCCGGCGCTGATCGGCCAGATGCAGAACGAGCTGCAGCAGAGCTTCTCCGAAGATTACGGGCGCCAGTTCATCGCCGCCATGCGCAAGGAGATCGGAGTCAAGCGCAACGACGCCGCGATCCAGGCGATGAAATCGCGGATGATGAGCAGCGGCGGCTGAGCCTCATCTCTCGGGCGCTTGACGGACACGGCTTTGTTGCCTACACGTTCTCCGTTCGTTCTT
>DASUIB010000174.1:0-8151 GCA_036273235.1 Sphingomicrobium sp.
TCTTCCGCCCGGTCGAGAAGCTCGGTCATGTTGGCCGCGAAAATGTCGCGAGCGCGGCTGAACACGGGACCGCTCAGCCAGCCGGCAACCGGCGCCCACCGCGTGGAAGCGGTCTCGGCCTGCTTGACGAGCACCGGCGTGTGCACCGGAACTTTGGCTTCGAGAATCTCGAGCTCAGGCATTGAGGCTGACCCGAACCGGGTTGGCATCGGCCTGGGCCGGACCGACCGCTGCGCCGACCGCGATGGTGCTCATGGCGAGCGCTGCGGCGACGGCAACCAACGTACGGGTGAAGGGCGACTGCGACGACATTTGAACTCTCCTTTTGCGGCACGCCTGGTTTCTTGCGGGCCGATGAACACGACTAATCAAGGATTGTGCCAATCCCGGAAAACTGCAGAAAAACTCGGTCGCGGCCAGCGCTTGGGATAATTTCCCAACCAAGAATTGGTGCGGAATCCCACGCCAATGTTGGGAACATTCGCCGCCAGCGACCGTCGAACCCACGCCATTCGAATGAGGAGTCAGAAGGATGCTTGGGAAGATTGCGGCTGCGTGGCTCGGGAGCAAAGCGGCGGGACCGAACGAACGCGGCAAGGGTGCGGTCGAGGGTTTCGGAATCGCCTGGGTCGCGGAGAAAGTGCTGCCGACGATCGCTGCGGTGGCGGTCTTGGCCTGGGGCGCTAAGAAACTGTACGACGCCTTCGGTTCGAAAGCGCCGTCCTACCCGTCGGAGGCGACGCCCTCCTCTCCTTCGTCCTGAGCGGGGCGTTCGAAATAAGGCTCGACCTTGCCCTGAAGCTTGATCGTCATCGGCTGCCCGAAGCGGTCCCGGCTGCGCCCAGCGGCAACGCGGATCCAGCCTTCGGAAATCGAATATTCGATGACATTGGTCTTTTCCTGCCCGTTGAATTTGATTCCGACGCCGCGCGAGAGCAGCGCCTCGTCGAAATGCTCGCTGCGCGGATCGAGCGAGAGACGGTCGGGCGGTGTGTCAGAAGTCTCTTCGGCCATTGCGGCGCCCTAGCTTCGCACCGCCTGTACGGTCAATGTAAAGGCTCCTTTACTCACCTAGTTGCCGCTTCGGTGAGTCCGGACTAAGCGCGCTCGCGGAGAGGATATGAGCGACAAGGATCCCGACCTGCGCCGCAATGCGCCCAAGCTCGAGCTGCACGTGCCCGAGCCGGCGTTCCGGCCCGGCGATACGCCGGATTTCTCGTCGCTGAAGATTCCGCCCGCGGGCAGCGCACCGCGCCCCGACACCGCCGCGAGCGCCGCCGAGACTCACCCGCTGACGACCGCGATCGTCCGCGTACTCGGCGACGACCATAAGCCGGTCGGCGCGTGGGATCCGAAGCTCGACCCCGAGACGCTGCGCAAGATGCTCCGCGACATGGTCACGGTGCGCATCTTCGATGACCGCATGTACCGCGCTCAGCGGCAAGGGAAGACCAGCTTCTATATGAAGTGCACAGGCGAGGAGGCGATCGCCGTCGCCGCGGCGGCCGCGCTCGACCGCGACGACATGCACTTCCCGACCTATCGGCAGCAGGGGCTGCTCATCGCCCGCGGCTATCCGCTGACCGAAATGATGTGCCAGATCTATTCGAACAAAGGCGACAAGCTTCAGGGGCGCCAGTTGCCGATCATGTATTCGGACAAGGCGCACGGCTTCTTCTCCATCTCCGGCAACCTCGCGACCCAGTTCCCGCAGGCGGTCGGCTGGGCGATGGCGGCGGCGATCAAGGGCGACAGCCGCATCGCGATGGGCTGGGTCGGCGACGGGGCGACGGCGGAAGGCGACTTCCATTCGGCGATGACCTTCGCCGCCGTGTACAACGTGCCGGTCGTGCTCGCCGCCGTGAACAACCAATGGGCCATCTCGAGCTTCTCGGGCATTGCCGGCGCCGAGCGCGCGACCTTCGCGCAGCGCGCGGTCGGCTACGGAATCGCCGGGCTGCGCGTCGACGGCAATGACGCGCTCGCCGTTTATGCCGCCGTGAAGTGGGCGGCGGAACGTGCGCGGTCGAACGGCGGCCCGACGCTGATCGAGTTCTTCACCTATCGCTCCGAGGGCCATTCGACCTCCGACGACCCCTCGGGCTACCGGCCGGCCAACGAAGCGAAAGCCTGGCCGCTCGGCGACCCGATCGAGCGGCTGAAAGCGCATCTGATCGCCGCAGGCGAGTGGGACGAGGACCGCCACGCAACCATGACCGCCGAATGCGACGAGCAGGTCCGGGCCGCGCAGAAGGAATCGGAGAAGCTCGGCATCCTGCCCCAACAGGGCAAGGACGGTATCGAAACGATGTTCGACGACGTCTATGCCGAGGTGCCGTGGCACCTCGCCGAACAGCGCGAGCAGGCCGTTGCCGAGGGTCGCGACTAGATGCCGACCTTCAACATGATTCAGGCATTGAACGACGCGCACAAGGTGATGATGGCGCGCGACGAGGACGTCGTCGTGTTCGGCGAGGACGTCGGCTATTTCGGCGGCGTCTTCCGAGTCACCGAGGGGCTTCAGAAGCAGTTCGGCAAGACCCGCGCGTTCGACTCGCCGATCAGCGAAGGCGGCATCGTCGCGACCGCGGTCGGCATGGCCGCTTATGGGCTAAAGCCGGTGATCGAAATCCAGTTCGCCGATTACATCTATCCCGGCTACGACCAGATCGTCAGCGAAGTCGCCAAGATGCGCTATCGCACGGCCGGCGAGTGGCCGATGCCCATGGTGATCCGCACGCCCTATGGCGGCGGCATCTTCGGCGGGCAGACGCACAGCCAGTCGCCGGAAAGCCTGTTCACCCATATTGCCGGCCTGAAGGTCGTGATCCCCTCGACCCCCTACGACGCCAAGGGCCTGATGATCGCCGCGATCGAGGACCCGGACCCGGTCATCTTCTTCGAGCCAAAGCGCATCTACAACGGTCCGTTCGACGGTCACCACGACAAGCCGGTGAGGCCCTGGTCGAAGCACCCGGCGAGCGAGGTGCCCGAGGGCTATTATACGGTGCCGATCGGCAAGGCCGCGGTGGTGCGCGAAGGCGGCGATCTCACCATTCTCGCTTATGGGACGATGGTTCATGTCGCGCTCGCTGCCGTCGAGGAGCAGGCGTTGGACGCGGAGGTGATCGACCTTCGCACCCTCGTCCCGCTCGACCTCGATACGATCGAGGAGTCGGTGAAGAAGACCGGCCGCTGCCTCGTCGTGCACGAGGCGCCGCGGACCAGCGGCTTCGGCGGTGAGCTCGTCGCGCTGGTTCAGGAGCGCTGCTTCTATCACCTCGAAGCGCCGGTCGAGCGCGTGACCGGCTGGGACACGCCTTACCCGCATGCCTACGAATGGGCCTATTTCCCCGGCCCCAAGCGCATGAAGCGCGCGCTAGAAAAGGTCATGGCTGACTGATGGCGAGATACGAATTCAAGCTGCCCGACATCGGCGAGGGAATCGCCGAAGCGGAGATCGTCGCCTGGCACGTGAAGGTCGGCGACGCGATTCGCGAAGATCAACAGATCGCCGACATGATGACCGACAAGGCGACCGTCGAGATGGAAAGCCCGGTCGCGGGAAAGGTGCTCGAGCTTGCCGGCGAGGTGGGCGACCAGGTCCCGATCGGCTCGGTGCTCGCGGTGATCGAAACCGAAGGCGCCGACCGCGCCGCCGAACCGGTCGAGGACAGCAAGGACGAGCGGCCGCTCGCCGACGGCGCGGTCGAGGCAACGCCGGAAATCGCGGAGGAGATTCCGGTCGCTGCAGCGGAAGCGGAAACGATGGTGAAACCGAAATCCGTTCGCCCTGAGCCTGTCGAAGGGCTGCCTTTCTCTTCCCAAAAACAAAACAGTTCTTCGACAAGCTCAGGACCAACGGATGTTGGTGCAAAGACCCACGTTCTCGCTTCCCCCGCCGTCCGCCAGCGCGCGCGCGACCTCGGCATCGACCTCGGCGAGGTAAAAACAGCCAGCGATCGTATCCGCCATTCCGACCTCGATGCTTACCTCCTCTACAACGGTGGAAGCGTCGGGCAGCGCGGGACGGCGCCTCGAAAGGACGAGACAATCAAGGTTGTCGGCCTCAGGCGCAAAATCGCCGAGAACATGGCCGAGGCGAACCGGCGCATCCAGCATTTCACGCTGGTCGAGGAGTTCGACGTCACCGCCCTCGAGGAAACGCGCGCGATGATGAATCTGGATCGCGGCTCCAATCCCAAGCTGACGCTGCTGCCGTTCCTGATCACCGCCCTCACCCGCGGCCTCGCCGAATGGCCGATGCTCAACGCCACCTTCGACGATGAGGCGATGGTCATCACCCGCCACGGTCCGGTGCAGATGGGGGTCGCGACCCAGACTCCCAACGGGCTGATGGTGGCCAGCATCCGCGACGCTCAGTCGCGTTCGGTATGGGAGCTCGCGTCGGAGATTTTGCGGCTGTCCGAAGCCGCTCGGAGCGGCAAGGCCAGCCGCGAGGAATTGAGCGGCGCGACCTTTACCATCTCGAGCCTCGGGCCGATGGGCGGCATTACCTCGACTCCAGTGGTCAATCCGCCTCAGGTGGCGATCGTTGCCGTCAACAAGATCGAGGACAAACTCGTCGCTGTCGACGGCGAGATCGAGGTCCGCAAGCGCATGAACCTGTCGCTCAGCTGCGATCACCGAGTGGTCGACGGCTGGGACGCCGCAAGCTTCATGCAGACGCTCAAAGGCTATATCGAAAACCCGCTGCGCCTGCTTTCGGTCTAGGCACCGGACCGTCGGTTCTTTCGAACGATGGCGACAATGATCAGCGCGAAAGCGGCAAGGCGGAAGAGATAGATCGATCCCCGCTCCTCAGTGGGAATGTTGGCCAGTGCGAGGATCGATTGGCCTAGGCCAAGCAGCAGGAAGGCAAGTGCAAAGGCGAGAAACAGCTGGTCGCGCGTGCGACGCCAGAAGCGCAGAAAAAAGAGCGCGCAGACGAAAAAGCCCAGCGCAACGGCGCCTGACAGGAAGTCGTAGAGAGTAATGAAGTCACGCATCTTCGACTTCCCAGATGAAACCCCAGATCAGCGAAGCCACGGCCGCGAGCGCCAAAAGCAGCCGGGCTAGCCTGAGATCGACATCCTGCGGCCAAACGACGAGGTCGAGAACAAGCGCCAGATTGTTCGCCGCGAGAAAGGCGAAGCAGACGCTGCTCCACAACAGCAGGCGAGCGCCATTGCGATAGAAGCTGCGCCCAAGCATCCAGGCGCAGGCGGCGCTGGTCGCAAGACACAGGAGATAGACGATGGTTGGAAAGATCTCAGCCATCGTCGTCCCTTCGAAGCTTGAATGCGTCGGCAAAAGCGAAGGCGCTGCTGGTGCTTGCCGAAACGATTGCCCGCCGAACCTTGTTCGGCCGGCCGCGGTACAATTCTTCAACTCGATCAATCAACTTTTCGACCTCCGGGTTGACCGGCAGATAGGTCACCCCACCCTGCTCCGCCGACACCAGGCCGGCGGCCATGAGCGCGTCAACCGCCTTGCTGATGACGAGGTCGCTTGCGCGCAGGCTGTCGAGCAGCTCGCCCGATTTCCACGGCCGCCGGTCACGCTTGAGCAACAGCAGCAGCTCCAGCGCCCAGACGGACGGGAAGCTCGCCGCGATGAAACGCAGAACTTCTTCGTCGGAGCTGCTCACGCGCTCCGGTTCACGTCACGATTCCCATGCCCCGCCCCTAGCGGGACAGGTCGCTCAATATCAACTTTCGATAAGGGTCACTTCTTGCCGAGCTCGCGCCAGCTCTTCTCATGGACCTCGACGCCGTGCTTGTCGGCGGCTTTCTTGATCCGTTTCCACGCCTGGTCGCGCTCGTCGTCACTGACTCCTTTGACCTGATCGAAACGCGCGATGGCGTTTCGCACATGATCAGCGTCGTTGAGCGGTTCCTTGCGCTCCTTCGGAAATGCGTACTGGCTGTCTTTCAGTTCCTCGCGGTCCTTGGCGTCGAGTTCGCTCATTGCGGTTCTCCTTCGACAGGGACAACGCATCGTCCCCGCCTCCGGTCCGTTAATTGAGCGCCGTCATGTCGCCGATCAGCGCGCCCGTCCGAGCGCCGCCACAGCGCCGGCCTTGAGCGCATTCCACGCCGCGAGCTGCCGGTCGGCCTCGCCCTTGAGCTGCACGAATTCCTGTTGGTCCTGGACCGTTGGCGGATAATCCCCATCGTCGACCAGCGATCCCAGCGCGGCGATCATGTTGTTGAGCTTTATTGGATAATTGAGGGCGTCCTCCGATGCACGAGCGCGAGGCTGGACCAGCTCCTCCTCGATGGCGGTCATTCGCGCGACCACTGGGTCGATGCGCGGGCCGAGCTGCGGCCGTGACGCCTTGAGCGCCTGCAGCCGGTCGCGGCTGGCGCGGATGTCGAGCACCGCTTTGTCGACCGCATCGAGCTCGGCGTCGATCTGGCGATGAAGCTCGAATTGCGCCTGCAGCGCCGCGGGAGTGGCGGTGCCGCGCGGATCAGGAGCGATCACCAGCGGCCGAGTCTGGGTCTGCCCGTCGACCGTCAGCCGCACCTGGTAATTGCCGGGGAGCGCGCGCGGACCTTCGACGCTGCCCGCCCACAAAGGCGAATGCGGGATCGGCGTCGCGCTCGGATAACGCATGTCCCAGACGAAGCTGTTGAGCCCCACGTAATGGGTGAGCTTGGGCTTGGGCGGAGTTTCGCCCTCGTCCTCTTCCGCCTCGGCTGCGGTCTGCTCCTGCTCGCCGGGAGCCGCCTTCGCCGGCGCATTGGGCCGCGGCCGCGCCGGCGCGGGCGTGCCCTGCTCCTTCGGCTCCGGCTCGGGAACGGTGGCGATCACATTGCCCCCGGCATCGAGGATCTCGAGCCTGATGCGCGAGGCGAGCGGATCGGGCGCCTTGTCCTTCTTGTCGGAATCGTCCTTCTTGGCGTCCTCGTCTTCGCGCGGCGTACCGAACGCCGGAGAAAGCCAATAATCGATCACCGCACCCTCCGGAGGATTCGCGCCGCCGAAATGGCGCAGCCCCCGGATGAAGGTCGGAAAGACCGTATGGCTCGCAACCTGCGGCGCGAACAGATAGGCCTTGCTCGCCTGGACCGAGTCCGACCACTGCCGGACCGGCGCGAGATCGTCGAGGATCCAGAACGCCCGCCCGTGCGTCGCCAGCGCGAGCGAATCGCCCTGGACCGCGAGGTCGTGCACCGGCACCACCGGAAGATTGAGCTGCAGCGGACGCCAGTCGGCTCCGTCGTCGAACGAGACGAACACGCCTTTCTCGGTCCCGGCATAGAGCAGCCCCGCCCGCGCGGGATCGACCCGAACCACATGAACATAGGCGTCCTCGGGAATGCCGCTGGTGATCGGCACCCACGTCCGCCCGTAATCCGCCGTCTTGAACGCATAGGGCCGGAAGTCGTCGAGCCGGTGCCGGTCGGCGGCGATATAAGCGGTGCCGGGCCGCGCAGGATCGATTTCGACCTGGTCGACGGTCGCCCACTCGGGCATTTGCGGCGGCGTGATGTTCTGCCAGTGCGCGCCCCCGTCGCGGGTCAGCTGGATCAGGCCGTCGTCGGTGCCGACCCAGATTTCGTTCGCATTCGCCCCGTCGGCGATCGAGAAGATCGTGTCGTAGATTTCGACGCTTGTATTATCCTTGGTCAGCGGCCCACCGGAGGAAAGCTGCTTCGATTTGTCGTTGCGCGTGAGGTCGGGCGAGATGGCCGTCCAGCTCGCCCCCTGGTCGGTCGATTTGAACAGCTGTTCCCCGCCGAAATAGAGCGCGTGCGGATTGTGGCGCGAGACCATGATCGGCGCGGTCCACTGGAAGCGGTGTTCCAGGTTCCCCGGTGCCCAGCCCATCGAGTTGCGCGGCCAGGGCGTGATCTCGCGAGTCATTCCGGTGCGGTGATCGTAGCGGGTGATCTCGGCGTCGTAGCCGCCGGCATAGACGATGTTCGGGTCGGTCGGATCGGGGACGATATAGCCGCTCTCGCCGCCGCCGACCTCGTAATAATCTTCGATCCCCACGCCACCTTCATCGCCGGCGCTGGCGATCGACACGCTCGAATTGTCCTGCTGGTCGCCGTAGAGCCGGTACGGGAACTGGTTGTCGGTCGCGATGTGATAGAATTGCGCGGTCGGCTGGTTCATCTCGCTCGACCAGGTGTCGCC
>DASUIB010000175.1:0-5578 GCA_036273235.1 Sphingomicrobium sp.
AAGCGCTTCCTCGCCGAGCGGCCGGGCTATCTCACCAAGACGGTCGAGAGCATGAAGGGCGTGTCCGAGGAAACGACAACCGGCGTCCACCGCCTCTACGACCTCGCGAAACAAGGCAAGCTTCCGTTCCCGGCGATCAACGTCAACGACAGCGTGACCAAGTCGAAGTTCGACAATCTTTACGGCTGCCGCGAAAGCCTGGTCGACGCGATCCGCCGGGCGACCGACGTGATGCTCGCCGGCAAGGTCGCCTGCGTCGCCGGCTTCGGCGACGTCGGCAAGGGCAGCGCCGCCTCGCTCCGCAACGGCGGCGCGCGGGTGATCGTTACCGAGATCGATCCGATCTGCGCGCTTCAGGCGGCGATGGAGGGCTATGAGGTCGTGACGATGGAGGAGGCGACGAAGCGCGCCGACATCTTCGTCACCGCGACCGGCAATATGGACGTGATCACGCTCGACCACATGCGGGCGATGAAGAACATGGCGATCGTCTGCAACATCGGTCACTTCGACAGCGAGATCCAGATCGGCGCGTTGGCCAACATGAAGTGGATCGAGATCAAGCCGCAGGTCGACGAAGTCGAGTTCCCCGACGGCAAGAAGATCCTCGTGTTGTCGAAGGGGCGTCTCGTGAACCTCGGCAATGCGACCGGCCATCCGAGCTTCGTCATGAGCTCGTCCTTCACGAATCAGGTGTTGGCGCAGATCGAGCTCTTCACCAAGGGCGAGCAGTACAAGAATGAGGTCTACGTGCTTCCGAAGCATCTCGATGAGAAGGTGGCCAGGCTCCATCTCGACAAGCTCGGAGTGAAGCTGACCACGCTAACGGAAAAGCAGGCGGCCTATATCGGCGTATCGGCGGGAGGGCCGTTCAAGCCCGAGCACTATCGATACTGAACGAAGCCGGCCGACGGAGACGACAAAGGATCGCCGACCACCGTCGCTTAGCTGAATGTTGCATTAATGTAACACGCGCGGGTCATTTCGGTGTTCATGACAATTAGCTGGTTCCATTTTCGGCGTCATTCTATCACCTCTGCACGGGGAACTATCCGCTCTTACTAGGGGACCTGCGAGCCATGCGCCGATTTACGCCGTTCATCCTGTCCACCGTGTCGCTTGCGGCTCTTGCCGCAACTCCCGCTTTTGCGAAGGCGCAGCCGAACACGCCGGCTCCGCCGAACTCGACGACGCCGCTGCCGGATCAGGCGAACCCGCCGCCCTGCCCGCCCGGCACGGTCTCGACGAACGGCAGTTGCGTTACGGGCCAGATCACGACGGCAGCGGGTGCTCCGGCGAACCAGACCAATTCGAACGCGATCGTCGTCACCGGTACGCGCATCCAGCGTCCGAACCTTCAATCGCCGGTGCCGATCACCTCCGTCACGCAAGCTGAATTGACCAACCAGAGCCAGGTCAGCGTCGGTGACGCATTGAACGATCTTCCGGCATTCCGTTCGACGTTCAGCCAGCAGAACTCGGGCCGCTTCATCGGCTCCGCCGGTCAGAATTTCCTCGACCTTCGCGGTCTCAGCTTCGTCGCCAACTCGTTCGCCGATCGCACCCTGGTGCTGGTCAACGGGCGGCGCTTCATCACGGGCTCGGTGGGTCAATTCAGCGTCGACGTCGACAATATTCCGCAGGATTTGATCGACCGGATCGACATCGTGACCGGCGGCGAATCGGCAGTCTACGGTTCGGACGCCATTGCCGGCGTCGTCAACTTCATCCTTAAGAAGGACTTCGACGGGTTCCGAATCCGCGGTCAAGCTGGCGAATCGAAATATGGCGACCGTCCGATCGATTTTGTTTCGACCACATTCGGCAAGAATTTCGCCGACGGCCGCGGCAACATCGCCGCTAATCTGGAATTCACGCACGCCGGCGAGCTTTTCATTCGCGACCGCGCGCACTTCTCCAACGTCTGCGGGTTCGAACCGAACCCGGCGGACAACGGCGGTGCCGGTGATCCAACGACGGCGACGGGCGACAACACGAACGGCATTCCCGACAACATCTTCGTCTGCAACCAACGCTTCCCGTTCGTCACGAACGGCGGTCAGGTCGCTTTGTTGACTTTGAGCGGGAGGGGCCTCGCCTTCGATCCCACCGGCAATCTCGTCATTACGCCGCCATGCGACCAGTCGTTCATCGCCTTCCAAGGCACCTGTACCAGCAGCAACCCGCTCGTCGGCTCGACCCTCGTCGAGACGGGTGATCTCGCCGTCGGCCGGAACCGCTACAGCGCTAGCCTTCTGGGCCACTTTGATGTCTCGGATGTCGTTAAACCCTTCATCGAAGCGGAGGCCATTCACCAGAACGTCTTCCAGGAAGGCCAGCCGACCTTTTTCGCAGGAGATCTCCACACCTTCTTCGAGGGTGGGTTCGGCGCGAAGAGTGTTCCAAGCCTCAGCTGCAACAACGGCTTCCTGACCCAACAGAACCTGCAGCTATTGGATGCGATCGGCTTCTGCGCTCCCGGCGCCAACGGGTTCCAGGAAGGCACCCTTCCGCTCGATCGCTTCAATGTCGATTTGGGCGCGCGCAAGGAGGTCGACCACCGCAAGACCTACCGTGTGGTTGCGGGCACAACGGGCGATTTCAACACCGACTGGCATTACGAAGTTTCGTTCAACTACGGCCATACCAACCAGATCAACGAGCAGCACAACGATCTGTTCGTGCAGAATCCCGACGGCAGTCCGGGACCATTCTCGCTCGCTATCGACGCGGTCGCCGTCCTGAACGGGCAAATCGTCCCTGCAGGCACGCCCGGAGCGACGATCGAGTGCCGTTCGACCCTGACCAACCCAGGCAACGGCTGCGTTCCGCTCGACCTCTTCGGTGAAGGGAAGCCGAGCCAGGCAGCGATCAATTTTGTTAACCGGACCTCGGCTCTTTTCCAGACGGCCACGGAGCAGGACGCGCTCGGCTTCTTGAGCGGCACGACCTCCAAATGGTTCTCGCTCCCGGGCGGGCCCGTCGGCTTCTCGATCGGTCTGGAGCATCGGCGTGAAACCGCGCAATCGCACGCCGATGCGATCAGCTCTGTTCCCGGCGATACGTTCTTCAACGCGTTCGCGCCGTTCAACCCGCCGCCGTTCAAGGTGAGCGAGGCTTTCGGAGAGCTCAGCCTGCCGATCCTCAAGGACCTGCCGTTCGCGCATGAGCTGACGGTGTCGGGTGCGGCGCGTTATTCGCACTACGATATTTCTGATAACCGGGGCGGCTTCAAGGGGAACACGTTCACCTGGAACGCCAACGCGATCTGGGCGCCCACTCCCGACCTGCGTCTGCGCGCCAACATCTCGAAAGCCGTGCGCGTGCCGACGCTGAACGACCTCTTCTCGCCGCCCAGCGTGAACTTCGGATTCGTTCGAGACCCATGCGATCAGCAGTTCATTGGGCAAAACCCGAACCGCGCTGCGAATTGCGCGGCGGCGGGCGTTCCTACCACCGTGCTTCCGGGTTCGCCGTGCGAAGGGCCCAACAGCCCCGTGGGAAGTCCCTTCCACAACTGTGTTGCCGCCACGCAGACGATCCAGTTCACGTCTGCGGGCAATCCGAACCTGACGCCGGAAACCGCGCACAGCCTCACGGCCGGCGGAGTGTTCACGCCGCGATTCCTTCCGGGCTTCAGCTTCAGCGCCGATTATTTCCGGATCAATGTCACGAATCTGATCGCGGTGCTCGGCGCACAAACCATTCTCAATAGCTGCTTCGATGCGCCGAGCCTCAACAATAATTTCTGTCCGCTGATCCATCCCCGTAGCCCGTTTGGCCTGTTCGCAACACCCGCGCTGCTTTCGGCTGGCGTGAACTTCGCCAGGGTTATCACGAGAGGCATCGATTTCGATCTTTCGTACCGTCACACCTTCGCCAACGGCAACCGGATCGACATTCGCGGAATCGCCACGGACACGCTCACGCGCACCAACTTCATCGATCCGACCGATCCAAACCTGGGTATCCGGCAGTTGAGCACGCTTGGCACTCCGCACTTTTCGGGGACGCTGATCACCAATTACGGTATCGGCAAGTTCAACCTCCGCTGGACTACGCGATACATTGGATCAACGATCGACACGGTCCCCGGCTTCGCGTTCGAGGACACGCACCAGCAGCCGGATGCATGCACTACAACGGGTGGCGTGAAGTCTTGCCCGCCGTTCAACTCGGACATTGCCGACCATCCTAACACCGGTGCCGTCTGGTACCATGATGTCCGGGTCGACTATACGATCCACAAGTACAATTTCTATGTCGGTATCGATAATCTGTTCAATCGCCTGCCGCCGCTGGGCATCGAAGGTGTCGAAACCGGCGGGGCGGGCGCCTTCAGCAACTTCGGTCGCTATTTCTATGCGGGCGCGGTTATCGACCTGAAGTAAGCCTCGACCGCCGCGCCTGTGCAAACAGGTCGGCGAAGGAATGAGGGGCGGGAGGCCGAGGGCTTCCCGCCCTTTCTTTTGGGCGGCTGTTAGCCCTATGAATTCGGCCGGAAAGGGGGCTCGCGGCAAAGATGGGCGCAGTCGGCGTGACCGGCCTTGTCATCGCGGCGCTCGCCTTGCTGTGGCTGGGGATCGCGGTCGCGCTGTCGCTTGCCGCGGCTCGCCGATTCCGCCTTGCCAGCCAGGTGCTCGGCGCGGCCCGCGCCCACGCGACCCTGCTCGAAATTTCGCCGGCGCGGCCGCTCCTGGTTCGAAGCGACGGGCGGATTGAAGCCGATCCTCATTTGTCGCGCGAGCTGGGACTCGCCTCACTCCCCAGCAAGCTGGCTGACCTGCACAGCAACGAAAACGGATTGGTTCCCGAAGACCTCGCCGCGCTGACGGGACAGATCGAGGTCGCCGTAGCTTCGGCATCGCGCCTGTCCGCGAAGGTGCGCCTCGCCGGCTCGTCGCGTGTGTTCGAGGTCCGCGGAGGTCCGGCGCCGGCGCCCGAGCCGCCGGGCACCTTGCTGCTGTGGTTCTTCGACATGAGTGCGGCCGAGGAGGAGCGCGAGAAGCTCGGGCTTCGACTCCGCCAGACCGAGGCGGCGCTGAACTCGCTCACCCATTTGATCGAGGCCGCGCCCTTCCCGATGTGGTTCCGCGGCCCGGACCTCAAGCTCGGCCTAGTCAACAGCGCCTTTGTCCATGCGGTCGAAGGCAAAGACGCGCGGGACGTGATCGAGCGCGGCGCCGAGCTGATCGACGCGCAGGGCGACAACAGCGGAATCGCCGCGGCGCGTGAAGCGCAGGAGAGCGGCCGAGTGATCTCGCGAATGCAGCCCGCGATCATCCGCGGTGAGCGTCGGATGCTGCGCATTGTCAATGTTCCTTTGTCGACCGGAGCGGTCGCCGGGTTCGCGGTCGACGTTCAGGACCTGGAGGAGGCGCGCGCCGAGCTTTCCCGCCACATGGAATCTCAGCGCGAGCTCGCCGACCGGATGACCGCGGGCACCGCTCAGTTCGACGCGGACCGGACGCTCAGCTTCTTCAATCGTCCGTTCGCGGTCATGACCGAGCTCGATCCCGACTGGCTCGCGGAAAAGCCCGAGTTCGACCGCTTGATCGATCGGATGCGCGATAACCAG
>DASUIB010000176.1:0-3050 GCA_036273235.1 Sphingomicrobium sp.
ACCTTCTCCCCCACGGGGAGAAGGGGCAAAGGGAGAAGGAGCTGGTCGGCGCCTTGTGCCAAAGCCCGGCAGCGACCTCGCCCGCCACTATCCCAACGACGTCCTGATCTCCGGCTTCGACATCCTCTTCTTCTGGGATGCGCGGATGGCGATGCAGGGGATCGAGTTCATGGGCCGCAGCGGAGAGCTGCCTCTTGAACAAAGCGTGCCGTGGCGGACGCTCTACCTCCACGGGCTCGTCCGCGATGCGCAGGGCGCCAAGATGTCCAAGTCGAAGGGCAACACCGTCGACCCCTTGGGGCTGATCGACAAATATGGCGCCGACGCGCTGCGCTTCACGCTCGCGGCGATGGAAAGCCAGGGCCGCGACATCAAGCTCGATGAGAAGCGCGTCGAGGGCTACCGCAACTTCGCGACCAAGCTGTGGAATGCCGCACGCTTCCTGCAGATGAACGGGGTCGGGGCAAGTGACAGCATCGCAGCGCCCGCTGCCGAGCTCCCCGTCAACCGCTGGATCATCGGCGAGGTGCTCGAGACGCTCGCCAAGCTCGACCGTGCGTTCGACGAGCTGCGCTACGACGAGATGGCCGACGCCATCTATCATTTCGTCTGGGGCACCTTCTGCGACTGGTACGTCGAGCTGGTCAAAGGCGCGTTCGACGAAGAGACGAAGGCCGTCGCCAGCTGGGCGTTCGACCAGATTCTCGTGATGCTCCACCCGCTGATGCCGTTCATCACTGAGGAGCTGTGGAACGCGATGGGCGAGCGGAAGCGCGAACTGATCGTGTCAGAATGGCCAGAGCCGCAGGCGCAGGTTGATCCGCATGCCAAGGCCGAAATGGAATGGCTCATCCGATTGGTCAGCGAAGTCCGGTCGAATCGGAACGAGGTTGGCGTGCCGCCGGGCACGTTCACCAAAGCCTACGTCCGTGGAATGTCAGAAGCGAATGTAGAACGGTTTGACCGTCACGCCGCCACCATCGGTCGCTTGGCGCGGATTAAGGACGTTGAGATTGATCAAACCGAACAACTGACTGGCATTGGGCCCGGCGGGGCGGTTGATCATTTCCCCACGATGATGGCTGCTATCATGGGCGGTCTCCAAGTCATTGTTGACGAAGCGACGATCATTTTGCCCCTGCAGGGTGTAATCGATGTGGACGCCGAGAAGGATCGTCTCTCCAAAGCCGCCGGAGCCGCCGAAAAGGAACGCGACAGCCTCGCCCAGCGCCTCGCCAACCCGAACTTCACCGAGCGCGCCAAGCCCGAAGCGGTGGAGAAAGCGCGCGCCGACCATGAGGCGAAATCGGCCGAGGCGGAGCGGTTGCGGGCGGCGCTGGATCGTCTGGGTTAGGCGGCTCGCGACCGCGTCAGCCCGGCGCCGCGCCCCTCTTGACCCTCCGAAGCTGGCGGTCGGCCGCGTCGATCGCCCGCAGCAGGCAGGAGAAGGACGGCGCCTCCTCGACCGGCCACAGCCGCTCGAACGCGGGCCCGAGAAGGCCCACGTCGTGCTGCGTCAGCAATCCCACTGCAACGATGCGTTCGGCCGGCAAGACAAACTCCAAAAATATAATCGTCCTTCAACAAACGATCGTAAGCGGCTGACGTGCCTATAGTTTCGGCTCAGTACCAGAATGGGAGTAACCCAGGTTATACGCAAATCAGGGCTTTGCGCGTAGGGGGAGACGCATCACCGCCTCTGGCCTCAGCGCAGCGGTGACCGAGAGACAAATGGAGAGCTCCCGCTGTCCCGAGGAGCTTGCGTATGTCCGGCCCCCTGAAAACCTACCGCGTCTATAGCTTCGACCTTGCTCGCAAGACGGTGAGCGCCGATTTCATCAAGGCCGCCAACGACGAGGCTGCGATCGCCACCGCCGAAGCATCGGGCTTCGGAAGCAAGTGCGAGATATGGGACGAGCGCCGTCTGGTCGCCCAGCTCGAAGGCGAACGCCGTCAGGCCTGAGCCTTTTTTGGGCGCATCGCCCCTTAAATCTTCGTTAGCGATGCCGCGGCTATCGGCCCGCGGATGTGGAAGTGGCTCATCGGCCCGCTGCTTGCCGGCACCGGCTGGATCGCCGGAAGCGTCTACGGCCGCGATGCCGAGCAGCTCGTCCACAAGAGCCCGAGCGAGACCTACGCCGCATTCGAGCAGGCGCTCGACAATGTGCCTGACAGCGGGATGACCTCGTTCCAGGGCGGCACTCCGGTCCATTATGAAATGACGGTCGACCGCGTCGCCGACCGCCAGCTCGTCGTTACTCTGTCCTTCGCCGGCCGCCAGGGCGCGTCGGCCGAGATCGACTTTTCGCCCGAGGACGGCGGCCAGGCGACGCTCGTCAGCGCCAGGATCCATGGCGACCGCTCGGTGCTGGGCTCGGTCCTCGCCGGGACCAGCAACGCCAGGCTCGCCTACGCGCCCGACTGGATGCTCAACCTCTCGGCCCGGCCGCTGCTCGGCGAGCTCGCCGACGAGATCGACCGCGGCGCGCTTGCCCGCTTCGATGGACCGACCAGCGAAGGCGAGGCCGAGGCGCTGTGGGAGCAGCAGAACGCGACCGACGAGCAGCGCAACGAGGAGCAGGAGTGGCGCCAATATGACGCCACCCGCCCGGCCGTCGATCCCGACGCCGCCGCCGCCGAGGCCAGCGGCACGAACGAGGTGAGCGGCGGGGACAGCCAGCAATAATCCCCGTCTCGAACCCGAGGACGGCGCGGCCGCCGGGACCGCGCCGCCCTCACGAAGTTTAATAGCCGCGATAGGCGTTGCTTCGGCCGATGCGGATGTTGGTAACCGCGCCGCGATAATCGACGTTGCAGCGGAAGCTCAGCTGCTCGGCGCCATAGCCGCGGTTCTGGTAGCCGTTCTGATAGCCGTTTTGGCCGCCGTAACCCGAGCTCATCAGCCCCTTGACCCTGAGGCCGTTCTGCCGCCGCTGGACGTCGGTGATCGCGGTCACGCGCAAGTTCGAAGCGCCGGCCGCGTAGCCGCGGTTGTTGTAGCCATAGCCGCTGTTGCCGCCGTAGCCGGCGTAGCCGCCGCCGAACTGCGC
>DASUIB010000177.1:0-20373 GCA_036273235.1 Sphingomicrobium sp.
GTTCGCAAAATCGCCGGGTCGATCAAATATGACGGCTTGATTACCGGCTGAGCGCGGCGCAATTTCCCGAGGCCGGATCACCTTTGCGTTGGAGGTGAGGATGCATGTGCCGCTTCGCACCGCAGTTTTTGCCGCCACGGTCATGCTCTCTGGCTGTGCGACGATCCCGACTACGCTGTCGCAGGGCGATCACAATCTGATCGACGGTGCGTGGCCGTACGCGCTCCTGGCGTACAACAGCTACCATCGCGTTCCTGACTTCGTCCTGCCGCCCCGGTTCACGAGGGTGGAGTATCACCCCAACGACGGCATTGGCCTCGCCTACGATGTCTACAACGAGAGGCGCCTTGATGGCGTGTCGACCGTCTTCGTCTTTCGCGGCACGGAGATTCGCAATCAGCCGAAACTGCTCAAGCGCGACAATTGCGACTTCAAGTACGGCAACTTTTCATACGCCCAATATGACGAAGCAATGGCTGAGGTTGACGACTATGTCCGCAAGCATGCCATCCCGTCAGATCGGCTGATCTTCGTCGGTCACTCGCTTGGCGGCGGGATCGCGACGGAAGCGACCTATCGATACGCGGGCAGTTGGGGCTATCTCTTCGACAGGTCTCCGCGATTTCAAAGGCCGGCTCCGTACAACCCCACTGCAACCGATGCCTTTCCATTTCGCCGGACGTCCATCGCGCAGAAGCTCGAGATCCTCAGGTTTGCGCGAATTGCTTTTACACCACCGAAGGAGTTCACTCTTTCGGTCAGTTGCACAGGTGGCAATCCGATTGACCGGCACTCCATGCGGCCATTGGGGATTTGCTTGACGCGAACTGCGGCAGGAAGCGGTGACAACCCGATTGCTGCCGAAGCCTCGTGGACAATCGAGCACAACGCGGCCCTTTTCTCGAGCCAGCCGCCAGCCGAAAATGTCGTCGATCCCGCGACATGTCCCGAACCGGTACCGACTATGCGCATTTGACGATTCCAATCCTGTCCCCACATTGAACTTCACAGCGATGCCGCCGTTGCCTACGCGGGACGAAAGAGCGGGCCAGGAGAAACAATGCCTGAAGCCGACACAATCGATCGGGTGAAGTCGCGCAAGGTCCAGGTCGCGAGCCTGCCGCCGGCCGACAGCGGCCGCGGCTTCGCCCGACTTCCCGACCGGCTGATGGACGATCTCGACCTTGCCGAAGGCGACGTGATCCAGATCGACGGCAAGCGCACGACGGCCGCGCGCGCGATCCGACCCTACGGCGAGGACGAGGGCATCGACATCATCCGGCTGGATGGCCTGCAGCGCGCCAATGCCGGCGTCGGCTCGGGCGATTTCGTCGAGGTCAGCAAGGCCTCGTCCAAGCCGGCGACCCGGGTCGTCTTCGCCCCGGCGCAGCCCAACGTGCGACTCCAGGGCTCGGCCGATGCGCTCAAGCGCACCTTCGCCGGCCGGCCGCTGGTCGAGGGCGATGTCGTCTCGACCACCGGCCACCAGCGCGTCAACGCCGACATGCCCGACCACATCCGGCAAATGCTCAACGCGCCGGCCTTCGCGCTTCAGGAGCTGCGGCTGGTGGTGGTCTCGGCGGCGCCCAACGGAATCGTCCACATCGACGGCAAGACGGCAGTGGAGCTGCTTCCGGAATTCACCGGCGCGGTCGACGGCCAGCGTCGCGCCGACGTCACCTATGACGACCTCGGCGGAATGCGCGACACGATCGACGCGCTCCGCGAGATGGTCGAGCTTCCGCTGCGCCATCCCGAGTTGTTCCAGCGCCTCGGAGTCGATCCCCCCAAGGGCGTTCTGCTCCACGGGCCGCCAGGCACCGGCAAGACGCTTCTCGCGCGCGCCGTCGCCAACGAAAGCGCCGCGAAATTCTTCCTCATCAACGGCCCCGAGATCATGGGCTCCGCTTATGGCGAGAGCGAGCGGCGGCTGCGCGAGATCTTCGATCAGGCGGCGCAAGCCGCACCCTCGATCATTTTCATCGACGAGATCGATTCGATCGCGCCGAAGCGCGGTCAGGTCACCGGCGAAGCCGAGAAGAGACTCGTCGCGCAGCTGCTGACCCTGCTCGACGGCATCGAACCGCGCCAGAACACGGTCGTGATCGCGGCAACGAATCGTCCCGAAGCGCTGGACGAAGCGCTGCGCCGTCCCGGTCGGCTGGATCGCGAAATCGTCGTCGGCGTGCCCGACGAGCCCGGCCGCCGCGAGATTCTCGGAATCCACACGCGCGGCATGCCGCTGGCATCCGACGTCAACCTCGACGACCTCGCGCGCCGCACCTACGGCTTTGTCGGCGCCGATCTCGCCGCGCTGTGCCGCGAGGCCGCGCTCGAGGCAGTCCGGCGGATCATGCCGCGGATCAACCTTGCCGAGCAGGTGATCCCGACCGAGATCCTCGACGCACTTTCGGTCGAGCTTCGCGACTTCGACAACGCGCTGAAGCGGGTGCAGCCGTCGGCGATGCGCGAAGTGATGGTCGAGGCGCCGCAGCTCCGCTGGGACGATATCGGCGGACTCGACGAGGCGCGCGACCGGCTGAAGGAAGGCGTCGAGCTTCCGCTCAAGCACCCGGAGGCGTTCCGCCGCCTCGGTATCCGGCCCGCCAAGGGCTTCCTGCTCTACGGGCCGCCGGGCACGGGCAAGACCCTTCTCGCCAAGGCCGCGGCTCGCGAAAGCGAGGCCAATTTCATCGCCACTAAATCGTCCGACCTTCTCAGCAAGTGGTATGGCGAAAGCGAGCAGCAGATCGCGCGCCTGTTCAACCGCGCGCGCCAGGTCGCCCCGACGATCATCTTCATCGACGAGCTCGACAGCCTGGTCCCGGCGCGCGGCGGCGGGCTCGGCGAGCCCCAAGTGACCGAGCGCGTGGTCAACACCATCCTCGCCGAGATGGACGGCCTCGAAGAGCTCCAGAACGTGGTCGTGATCGGCGCGACCAACCGGCCGACGCTGATCGATCCCGCGCTTCTCCGGCCCGGCCGTTTCGATGAGCTGATCTATGTCGGCGTGCCGGATACCGCCGGCCGCAGGCGAATTCTCGCCATCCACACCAAGGGCATGCCGTTGGCCGCTGACGTCGACCTCGACAAGATCGCGCAGCGGGCCGATCGCTTCACCGGCGCCGACCTCGAGGATCTGGTGCGCCGCGCGGGACTCACCGCACTTCGCCGCGGCCTCGATGCGGAGGAGGTCACGATGGCCGATTTCGAAGCCGCGCTCGGCGACACGCGAGCGTCGGTGACGCCCGAGATGCTCGAGGAATATAGCCGCATTCAGGAGACCTTGAAGAGCGACGCGACGCGGCCGCTCGGCGGCATCGGCTTCGTTCTGCCGGGGATGCTTCACCCGCGCCAAGGCGGCAAAGCCTAGCTCGGCGATGCGTTTCTTGCCGCGAAAACCTCTTCGTCCCGGAAATGGCGCGGCTCGCAGCCGCGGCTTCGACCAACGCGCGTCCGCGACGTTGGGAAACTTGCCAAGCGGCGGCGCATTTGCCAACGGTCCGCGCTTTGTCGCCCTACGGGAGCATCCATGTCGACTTCACCCGCGCGGACGCTGAAAGGATCACGTCGCCTCCAGCGCCGGCGCGACCGCCGCTCGCCGAGCCCGCAGTGGCAGTTCCTTCGCGGCTTCCTCAAGAATCCGGTGATGGTCGGATCAATCATCCCCTCGAGCCGGGTGCTGATCGAAAAGATGCTCGGCCCGGTCGATTGGGCGAACACCAGATTGTTCGTCGAATATGGTCCCGGCGTGGGCACCTTCACCCGGCCGGTGCTCGACCTGCTCGGCCCCGATGCAAAGCTGGTGACGATCGACACCAACCCCGACTTCACCCGCTTCCTCAAGGAATCGATCGACGACCCGAGGCTGATCGCCGTCACCGGCTCGGCATCCGACGTCGAGAAGATCCTTGCCGACCAGGGCTTCGGCCCGGCCGACTACGTTCTCTCTGGCCTGCCCTTTTCGACGCTTCCGCCGGGGCTTGGTGAGGCCATTGCCGAAGCGACCGCCAATGTGATCCGGCCCGGCGGCGCGTTCCTGGTCTATCAGTTCAGCCCCAAGGTGCTCGATTTCATCAGGCCCCATTTCGCCCCGATCAAGCGCGGATTCGAATGGATCAACGTCCCGCCCGCGACGCTGTTCTGGGCATATAAAGGCGAAGCACAAGCCTAGCGCTCGGCGCGGAAGTTGAGGCGCCGGGTCACGGTATAATCCATGATGTTCACGAGATAGTGGGAGATCGCCCACTTCAGCCGCCGCCACGGGTTCGACCTGCGCTTGTGGAAGTCCGGAGTGATCCATTCCGAATCCGCGATCTCGCCTTCGAAATAGGTTCGCATCGCGTTCGCGAACCCCGCGTCCTTGACGCGCAGCATGATCTCGAGGTTGATGTACAGGCTGCGGTAATCGAAGTTCGACGAGCCGATGTGGACGATGTCGTCGATGATCGCGAGCTTGGTGTGGAGCTTCGCCGGCTGATACTCGTACATTTGCACATGCCGCCGGAGCAGGCGGCTGTAGCTGTGCCGGGCGGCGGCGATGGTCGCATTGTTGTCGGACTTGGCCGGGGTGATGATCCGCGCCCGCCCGCGCCTGCCGAGCCGCCCGATCCGCCGGAGCATCGCGCCCGGCGGAGCGAAATAAGCGAAGATCATCGCGAGGTCGCGGCCGCGGCGGATGTCCGCGCCGATGCTTCGCCACCAGCTGTTGCGCATGCTCAAGGGCCCGCCGAACTTCCACTGCAGAGGCCCGCGCCATTCGCTGTACTCGCCGATGATCCGCCGAAGCGAGCGGAACTTCGCGTTCGGCCGAAGCGACCAGCGGAAGATGCTGTCGAAATAGCGCGTGGGCATTGCGACTTCGGGACCGTCGATCCGCAGCCACAGGTCGCGCCAATGCCTCGATCCATGGTCGGTCAGATAGGTGTCGTCGATATTGGCGCCGCCGATGATCGCGGTCTCGCCGTCGATCACGATCAGCTTCTGATGGTCGCGGACGAAGTAGCGGCGGCCGTAGGACGGGATGAACACGCAATGCTTCCCGCCTGCTTCATCGACCGCGGCAAAGAAATCCGGCGGCGCCCCCGAGCCGAAGCCGTCGACCAGCAGCTTGACCTCGACGCCGCGCTTCGCGGCTTCCACCAGCGCATCGCGAACGCGGTCGCCCGCGGAGTCGGCGTTGAACATGTACATGAGCATTCGGATGCTCTCTTGCGCGCCCGCGATCAGCTGGAGCAGGAGCTGCAGGCGAGCCTCTCCGCTCTCGATCAGCTCGATCCTGTTGCCGGCGATCTCGGCGCGGATCGGCGCTCGGCCTGCAGGTGGAGTGGCTTGGTCGGCCATAGGTCCGGTTTTCATTGACTTTCCGCCAAGCCGCAAGCTATTGGCGCGGCCTTCCTCACATCCCATATACCCGGTCTTGAAATAGCTTTGCGGAGCTTGCGAATGGCGCGCGTTACGGTTGAAGATTGCGTAGACAAGATCCCGAACAGGTTCGATCTCGTCCTGCTCGCGGCGCAGCGTGCGCGCCAGATTTCGGGGGGCGCCGACCTCACCATCGACCGCGATCGCGACAAGAACCCGGTCGTGGCGCTGCGCGAGATCGCCGAGGAGATGGTGAAGCCGAAGCATCTCGAGGAAGCGGCCGTCACCAACCTGCAGAAGGTCCGGATCGACGAGGAGGACGAAACCGAAGAGCTGGCGTCGCTGAGCGAAGCCGCCGAAGCGCTCCGCTTGACCGCCGCCGCCCCGCCGCGTCCGAGCCCGTCGGGCGGGGACTACGAATAGCGCGCAACTAAGTCGTCATTGCGACTCCGGATTTGATCCGGGGAAAGCAATCCAGCTGCCGTTGCAGATTTGGATTGCTTCGTCGCTTTGCTCCTCGCAATGACGGAGTGATGGTTCCCTTTTCGTTCGCTGGCGAAACATTCTTCGCGACCCAGTCGGGCGCGCTCTACCGGCCCGAGCTCGAAACCCTCTTCGTCGCCGACCTGCATCTTGAAAAGGCGAGCTGGTTCGCTCGGCTGGGCCAGTTCCTCCCGCCTTATGATTCGCACGCGACCCTGACCGCGCTTGCACAGGAGATCGAGCGAATCCGGCCCGGTCACCTGTTCTGCCTCGGCGACAGCTTCCACGACAATTTTGGCTGCGAGCGCCTGCCCGACGATGCGCGAGCTTTGCTCACCGACTTGATGGCGAAGGTCACCTGGATCTGGATCGTCGGCAACCATGATGCGTTCGGTGTCGACCATTGCGGCGGAATGATCGAACATGCGGTGGACATGGGCGGAATCGTCTATCGCCACGAAGCATCCCGCGACGAGCCGCTTCCCGAAATTTCGGGCCATTTCCACCCGAAGCTCCGAGTGAATCTCAAGGGCCGGCATGTGTCGCGACGCTGCTTCGTGGTTTCGGCGACCAAGATCATCATGCCCGCGTTCGGCACGCTGACCGGCGGGCTCGACGCCCATCATCCCGAAATCCTGCGCTGCGCCGGCCCCGACGCCGCCGCGCTCGTCCCGGTCTCCGACCGGCTCCTTCGCTTTCCGCTCGCCGCTTAACGCCCTCTCCCCAGTGGGAGAGGGTCAAATGACCGGCCGCACCTCGATCGCCATCGCACCGCTCGGACTCAACATCAGCCGCGCCACCGCCGGGCGGCTCTTTCCGAAGGTCGCCGCCTGCAGCTCGTTGCGCGCGGCGTGGCGGTCGAACTTGAAACCTTGTGACTCGGCTTCGCGCTTCAGCCGGTCGAGATGCTCCTCAAGATTTGGAATGCCCTCCTCGGGATCGAAGTCCATGCTGACTTCAAGGTCTGGCAATGGCGGCATCCAGTTAAGCTTTGCTGCTCCTGAGCCGATGTGCAAGCCCTTCGCCGATTGCGCCCCCTGACGCTGGTTCCTAAACGGGGAGCATGGCGATGAGACATTTGCTCCTGCTCGCGGCGACGCTGGCGATGATGCCGGGCCTTGCCGCGGCGCAACCGATCGATCCCAGGGTCCAGGCGCGGATCGACCGGATCCTCAAGGCGACTCCGCTGATCGACGGGCACAACGATCTCGCCGAGCAGCTGCGGGAAAATTACAATCTCAGCGTCGATGGGCTTGCCAGCGGCACCGACAAAAGGCCCGGCCACCCGCTGATGACCGACATGGAGCGTCTCCATGAGGGCCGCGTCGGCGGCCAGTTCTGGTCAGTCTATATCCCCTCCGAAGTCACCGGCGACCGGGCGATCCGCGACACGCTCGAGCAGATCGACATCGTGAAGCGTTTCGTCAAAGCCTACCCGCAAGACCTCGAGCTCGCACGCACCGCCGAGGATATCGTCCGAATCCACAAGGCCGGGAAGGTCGCCTCGCTGATCGGGATCGAGGGCGGGCACCAGATCGGCGGAAGCCTCGCCGCGCTTCGGCAATATTACGACCTCGGCGCGCGCTACATGACGCTGACGCATTTCAAGAACAACGAATTCGCCGACAGCGCGACCGACGACCCCAAATATCACGGGATCAACGATTTCGGACGGACGGTCATCCGCGAGATGAACCGGCTCGGCATGCTGGTCGACCTCAGCCACGTGTCGCCTGAAACGATGCGCGACGCGCTCGAGGTCAGCAAGGCGCCGGTCATCTTCTCCCACAGCGACGCGCGCGCGCTCGCCGATCACCCGCGCAACGTGCCCGACGATATCCTGAAGAAGCTCTCCGCGAACGGCGGCGTCGTGATGGTGAATTTCTACCTCGGCCATTTGTCGGAACCGTACCGGCTATGGGACGCCGAACATTCCGCCGAGGAAGCGCGCCTCGCCGACCTCTACACCGGCCAGCCGGACATCCGGAAGGCCAGACTCGCCGAATGGGAGCAGGCGCATCCCGCGCCCAAGGCCGGCGTCGGGATCATCGCCGACCATATCGACCATGTCGCTGAGGTCGCGGGCTATGATCATGTCGGGCTGGGGGGCGACCTCGACGGAATCCCGTACGACGGAGCGCCGCCGGGGATGACCAGCGTCAGCGGCTATCCCTTGCTGTTCGCCGAGCTGATCCGCCGCGGCTGGTCAGACGAGAATCTGGCGAAGCTCGCGGGCGGCAACCTGCTGCGCGTGCTGCGCCAGGCTGAAGCCGTCGCCGCGTCGATGAAGGATGAGCCGCCGGCCACGGCGACTCTGGAGCCGCGCTCCCCGGCCGATCCCTGGAAATGAGCAGCGCCGAGCCGCCATTGCGCGCGGCGATCATTCCGGTGACTCCGCTCCAGCAGAATTGCTCCTTGCTGTGGTGCACGGCGACGATGCGCGGCGCGTTCGTCGATCCCGGCGGCGACCTGCCGCGTCTCAAGGCGGCAGCGGAGCAGGCCGGAGTGACGATCGAGAAGATCCTGCTGACCCACGGCCACATCGACCATTGCGGGGGCGCCGGGATCTTCGCCGAGGAGCTCGGCGTGCCGATCGAAGGGCCGCACGAGGAGGATCGCTTCTGGATCGAGAAGCTCGGCGCGGATGGACCTAAGTACGGAATCACCGGCTGCCCGTTCGAGCCGTCGCGCTGGCTCGGCGATGGTGACCAGGTGACCGTCGGCGAGCTCACGCTGGACGTCCGCCATTGTCCCGGCCACACACCCGGACACGTGATCTTTCATCATCCCGAATCGAACCTCGCACTTGTCGGCGACGTGCTGTTCAGGGGCTCGGTCGGCCGCTGGGATTTCCCTCGGGGCGATCAGGAGCAGCTGATCCGATCGATCACGGAGAAGCTATGGCCGATGGGCGACGACACCGCGTTCGTGCCGGGTCACGGACCCATGTCGACCTTCGGCCATGAACGGCGCACCAATCCGTTCGTTGGCGACCAGGTGACGAATTCTCGCGAAGTGCAGGCATGAGCGAACAAACGGCTCGGGCGGAGCATCCGCCCAAATTCACGCGGTCGCTGTCGGGCCTCGGAGTTATCATCCTGACGCTCTCGGTCCTGTCGCCGGGCGTATCGGTGCTGGTCAGCGGCGGCGCGATCCTCACAGAGGCCGGGACCGGCACGGTGCTCGCCTTCGTTCTTGGAAGCCTGGTCTGCTACTGCCAGACCTCGATGGCGGCCGAGCTCGGCGCCGCTTACCCGACCGCCGGCTACGATTATGCCGCGATCGGGCACGCGATCGGCGACTGGGCTGGCGCGACCACCTATGTCGCGAGCATCACCTTCATTCCTTTTTTCCTCAGCACTTCAGCAGTTGGAATCGCCATCTATCTCCAGCCGTTCGGGATCCCGCTCAGCGCCAACGCGATTACTTTCATCACTGTGACGGTGATTACCGTCCTCTCGCTTCTGAACATCCGCTCGAACGAGGCGATCACCGGCATTTTCATGCTGATCGAGGGAACGGCGCTGCTGCTCATCGCGATCGTCGGAGTCGCGCATTGGCAGCCGGGAGCGGCCGCGGCGATGATTCACCCGGTGCGAATCGACAATGGCATGTGGGTCGCGGCCGGGATTGCGATCACCGGGATCGCCATCAACAATGCCTCCTGGGCGCTTGCCGGCTCGTCGCAGGCGCTGATGTTCAGCGAAGACATGAAACGGCCCGAGACGGTCGGTCGGATCATCATGCTCGCCTTCGCCATCACCGTGGTGCTCGAAACCGCGCCGATGATCGGCGTCATCGCGGGCTCACACGACCTCAGGGCGGTCCTCAGCAGCGATTCGCCGTTCGAGACCTTCCTGACCTATTATCTTCCGGACTTCATGCTGAAGCTGGTGTCGCTGTCGATTGCCATCGCGATCTTCAACGCCTGCCTTGCCGGGTTCGTCGGAATCGGCCGCAATGTATTCTCCATGGCTCGGACGCGGCTGTTCGCGCGGCCGATCAACCGCGCGCTGCTGCACCTGATCCCGAGCACCGACGCGCCATGGGTGGCGATCGCGCTGATCGGCATCAGCACCGCGCTCGCGACCTATATCCCGCTCTATTTCAAGGTGCTGGTGCTGTCGGGCAATTATACCATCCTCACCGCTTTCTACGTCTGGGGGGTGCTTGCCGGGCGGCGAAGCGGCCGGACCGGCGTGGGCCGCTACAGGACGCGGCTTTGGCCGCTCATCCCGCTGATCGGCATCGCCATCGTCATCGGTGAGGTCGTCGTCCTCTGGCTCGATCCCGAATCGGGCCGCAAGTCGCTGTTCGTGTGCACCGGCATCTACCTGCTCGCTTATTGCTATTACCGCTTCGTCCTAATGCGGCGGCCGGGCGGCTGGGTGATGACCGGCCCCGAGGACATCGATGCCGAAACGGCTGCACGCGCTCCGCAGCCCGGCTTGCAACAGCAGCCCGTTTCGCTATAGGGGCGGCGGTTCGCGACGATCCGGCCGCCGCCGCGGGTTTGCCCGCGTAAGATGGGGCGCAGATCGTCGCCATTTTTATTGATCACTTGCGTTGAAGGTGCCGCAATGGCTGTCCCCAAGAGAAAAACCTCGCCGTCGAAGCGCAACATGCGCCGCAGCCATCATGCGCTGAAGGCGACCAAGTTTCAGGAATGCCCGAACTGCGGCGAGCTCAAGCTGCCGCACAACATGTGCCAGGCGTGCGGCCATTACAACGGCCGCGAAATCGTCTCCACCGAGGCCTGACCGTTCCGGCCCATGAATACGGGCCCGCGGATCGCGATCGATGCCATGGGGGGCGACAGCGGCGCCTCGGCGATGATCGCGGGCGCCTCGCGCGCGCTCCGCAAGGACCCGTCGCTCCGCTTCACCTTCTACGGTGACGAGCCGCGGGTTCGCGACGAGATCGAGCGGCAAAAGAACCTGCGCGCCGGCACGGACGTCGTCCATTCGCCCGAATCCATCGAACCGAGCGAGAAGCCGAGCCAGGCCATCCGCCGCGCCCGCACCACTTCGATGGGCATGGCGATCAATGCGGTCAAAGAGCAACGGGCCGACGCCGCGCTTTCCGGCGGCAATACCGGCGCGCTGATGGCGATGTCGAAGCTCGCGCTTCGGACCATGCCCGGTATCGACCGTCCGGCGCTCGCCGCGCTCCTTCCGACGCTTGGCGAGACCGACGTGATCATGCTCGACCTCGGCGCCAACACCGAATGCGACGCGCAGAATTTGGTCCAGTTCGCCGTGATGGGCTCCGCCTACGCGCGCTGCGTGCTCGGAATCCCCAAGCCGCGGGTCAAGCTGCTCAACATCGGCACCGAGGAGTTGAAAGGCACCGGCGAGCTCAAGGACGCGGCCGCGCTGCTGAGGGAAGCCGACTATCTGGCGTTCCGGTTCGATGGTTTCACCGAAGGCGACCAGCTGTCGCGCGGGCAGGTCGACGTGGTCGTCACCGACGGCTTTTCCGGGAACATCGCGCTCAAGACCGCCGAAGGCACGGCGCGCTTCGTCACCGACCTGCTCCGCCGCGCGTTCAAGAGCTCGCTTCGCTCGAAGGCGGGCTTTGCCCTGTCGCAGCCGGCGCTCAACCTGCTCAAGGTCCACCTCGATCCCAACAACCACAACGGTGCCGTTTTCCTCGGGCTCAACGGCCTCGTCGTGAAAAGCCACGGAAGCGCCACTCCGAAGGGCGTCGCCAACGCGATCCACGTCGCGGCGAGCATGGTCCGCAACGACATCACTCGAAGGATCGGCGAGGACCTCGACAATTTCCGAGCGCACGCCTTCGCCAACGGGGCTGCGGCGTGAGGCGCTCGGTCGTTCTCGGAGTCGGAAGCGCCCTTCCCAAGCGCCGGGTCACCAACGAGGAATTGGCGCAGAGCGTCGACACCAGCGACGAGTGGATCGTCGAACGCACCGGAATCCGCAGCCGTTATGTCGCGGGCGAGGGCGAGACCACCGCAACCCTCGCAACCGACGCTGCCCGGCGCGCGCTCGAGCATGCAGGAGTCGCACCAAGCGACATCGACCTCATCGTGCTCGCCACCGCGACTCCCGACCAGACCTTCCCGTCCTCGGCGACGAAGGTTCAGGCGACGCTCGGAATCCGCGACTGCATCGCCTTCGACGTGCACGCGGTCTGCACCGGCTTTCTCTACGCGCTCTCGGTTGCCGACTCGATGCTGCGCTCAGGGAATGCCGGCACGGCCCTGGTGATCGGGGCCGAAACCTTCAGCCGGATCCTCGACTGGGAGGATCGCGCGACTTGCGTGCTGTTCGGGGACGGAGCCGGCGCGCTGGTGCTGAGCGCGGAGGAAAGCGAGAGCGGCGTCCTTGCGACCAGGCTCCATGCCGACGGCCGCCACAACGACCTGCTGTTCGTCGACGGCGGCCCCTCGACTACGGGCACGGTCGGCAAATTGCGCATGAAGGGTCGGGAAGTGTTCAGGCACGCCGTCGTAAACCTCTCCGAGGTGATGAACGAAGTGCTCGAGGATGCCGGGCTCAGCGCCGCGGACGTGGACTGGGTTGTCCCGCATCAGGCCAACGCCCGGATCCTCAGTGCAACGGCGAAAAAGCTCGGCCTTCCGGCGGAAAAGGTCGTGGTCACGGTCGACCGCCACGCCAATACCTCGGCGGCCTCGGTGCCGCTTGCCTTCGACACCGCCGTGAAGGACGGCCGAATCAAGCGCGGCGACGTGGTGGTGCTGGAAGCGATGGGCGGTGGCTTTACATGGGGGGCGGCAGCGCTCAGGTATTGATAAATTTGGAATATCCGTCGAAAAGTCGAATTGCCGACCGGACGGAATTCCGTTACGAAAGTGTAATTGATGCGGCGGGGGCACGCCGTTCATTCGGGGAGAACATCATGGCCGATCTCGGGATCGCGCGGATCAACAGTGACACGGATGCGAACGGCACACTCACACGGGCCGATCTCGCCGATGTCGTCCATCGCCGACTCGGCCTCTCGCGCGCGGAATCGGCGAGCGTCGTCGAGCGCGTCCTTCATCACATGTGCCACGCGCTGAGCGAGGGCGCGAATGTGAAGGTCTCTGGATTCGGCACCTTCATCCTGCGCGACAAGGGTCAGCGAATCGGGCGCAATCCCAAGACCGGAATCGAGGTGCCGATCGCGCCGCGGCGCGTGATGACCTTCCGCGCCAGCCAGATCATGCGCGACCAAATCGCGAAAGGCTGAACCCTCGGTGCCGGCCGACAAGGAGCCCGGCGCTCTTCTAACCATCGGTGAGTTGTCTGAGCAGCTCGGCGTTGCCCAGCACATTCTTCGCTACTGGGAAACGCGCTTTCCGCAGCTGAAGCCGATGCAGCGCGCCGGCAACCGCCGCTATTATCGGCCTGCCGACGTCGATCTCGCGCGCCGAATCCACCGCCTGCTCGACCAGGAAGGCTATACCGTCCGCGGCGTCCAGAAGCTGCTGCGCGACAAGAATGCGCAAGAGCCGGCCGCCGACGACGAGATTGCACTGCCCGCTTCGCCGATCGGCAGCGACATGCCCCAGCATGAGCAGCCGATCGGAGTCGACGTCTTCCGCCTGATCGCGCTTCGCAACCGACTCTCGGAAGCGCTCGACCGCTAATCCTCCCCGGGATGGGGAGGGGAACCGCTCAGCGAAGCTGAGTGATGGAGGGGGCGGCGTGCAGGGCTCAAACCCCCCTCCGTCAGACCTTCGGCCTGACACCTCCCCGTTCCGGGGAGGATTAGCTCTACCCGCGCGATCGCCTCATCAAGCGGAAGGCGACGGACCGGAACGCCCGGCGGGAATGCCTTCAGCAGCCGCGAAGGCATGGCCGCCGAGAGGATCACAAAGACTCCGCAATCGCCCTGACGGCGGATCAGCCGCCCGAACGCCTGCGCTAGCCGAGCGCGCACCACCCGGTCGTCATAGGCGCTCCCGCCGCCTGCCATCCGCCGCGCCGCGTGGAGCACCGTCGGCCTTGGCCACGGTACTCGCTCCATCACCACCAGGCGCAGCGATTCGCCCGGCACGTCGACCCCATCCCTCAGCGCATCGGTGCCGAGCAGCGATGCCCGGGGATCGTCGCGGAAGATGTCGACCAAGGTGCCGGCATCGATCGGATCGACATGCTGGGCGAGCAGCGGCAGGCCAGCGCGCGCGAGCCGGTCGGCGATCCTCGCGTGAACCGCTTTCAGCCTCTGGATCGCGGTGAACAGCCCGAGCGTGCCGCCGCCCGCCGCCTCGATCAGCCGCGCATAGGCGCCGGCGAGCGAGGCAACGTCGCCGGGCCGAACATCGGTGACGATCAGCACTTCGGAGCAGCCGGCATAATCGAACGGGCTTTCGGCCTCGAAATGGTAAGGCGGCAGCGCCAAATGGGCGGCACCGGTTCGAGCTTCGGCCGAGGGCCAATCCTCACCGCCACGCAGGGTCGCCGAGGTGACGAGCACCCCGTCCGCGGGAGCCATTACAACAGCGGCAAGCGGCTTCGTCGGGTCGAGCCAACGGCGATGGACCGCCACATCGAGCTCGCGCCCGTCGATCCGCTCGACCGCCAGCCAGTCGACGAATTCCGGATCGGCTTCCCCGCCGATGCGCGCCAGCAGCGCAACCCATGCGGCGAGCGTCTCGCGCCGCCAGGAAAGGCCGCGGATCGCGCCTTCGACCCGCGCGCGGGCCTGCGAATCGAGCCAATCGGGCGCGTCCTCCAGCACAGCTTCCAGTCGCCGCGCCAACGCTGCAAGCGGCTTCTGCAGGGATTCGAGCGTCTGCATCGCGGCGGCGGCTTGCGAAACCAAAGCGCCGTCCGGCCCGGCAAGCTCGGTCTCGAGGCCGTAGCCCGCTTCCTGCGCCTTCGACCGCGCGTAAACGACACCGCGCACCTCGCTGAGCAGCGCTTCGACCCGCCCGAACGGCGCGCCTTCGACGAGCCGCTGGAGCCAGCCGTCCGACGGGAGTGCTTTTGCGGCCTCGATCGCCGCGTCGAGCGCCCGCGCGCCCTCATCGTCGTACGACGCGACGTCCATCAGTCTTGCAGCGAGCCCGCGACGGCGGCCGCGCGAGCGCCCCTCGGGTCCGACGATCCACCGCCTGAGCTCGATCGCCTCCTGTCCGCCGAACGCCACCGCGAAGGTCGAATCGGCGGCGTCGAACAGATGGTGACCCTCGTCGAACAGGATTCGCCCCGGCGCGTCCTCGCGCGCCCGCGCGGCGTTGATCATCACCAGCGCGTGGTTGGCGATGACGATGTCCGCCTTGCGGCTCGCCCGCTCGGCGCGCTCGATGAAGCAGCGCCGGTAATGCGGGCAGCCGGCATAGACGCACTCGCCCCGCCGGTCGGTCAGCGCGGCGGAGCCTGCGCGGCGGAACAGGCTCGGCAGCCAGCCCGGCAAGTCGCCGCCGACCATGTCGCCGTCCTTGGTGTAGGCCGCCCAGCGCCCGATCAGCTGGGCCAGTATCGCCGACCGTCCGGCGAAGGCGCCCTGGAGCGCGTCTTCCAAATTGAGCAGGCAGAGGTAATTTTCGCGGCCCTTTCGGACGACGATCCTGCGCGCCCGTTCCTCGGCATCCGCGAACAGCTTCGCTCCCTCCGAATCGAGCTGCCGCTGAAGTGCCTTGGTGAAGGTCGAGACCCAGACTGTTCCGCTAGCCTGCTCGGCCCACAGGGACGCGGGCGCCAGGTAAGCGAGTGTCTTCCCAATGCCTGTCCCAGCTTCGGCCAACAGCAGGTTCGGTGCGCCTTTCGCCCGCTTGGCCGCGAACACGTCGCAGACAGCCTCGGCCATCGCCTTCTGCCCCTCGCGCGCCTCCGCCCGACCGGTGAGCTGGTCGAGCTTGGCACGCGCCTCTGCCGGATCGACAAGAACCACAAGCGGCGGCGGCCGCTCGGCAGCCTCATCCCATTGCTTGAGGCGCGAGAAGAGCATGCGCTCGCCGCGCTCGGGCCGCTCCAGCCGAGCGCCGATCAGCGGCGCCCAGCCCCAGCCGAGCCGGTGCAGAGTCGCATTGCTGGTCCATGCGCCCTCCTGCTCGCGCCAATCGCCGTCGGCGAGCACGGCCAGCAGTCGTTCGGCGATGTGCCCAAGCGAGCTGGAGGCGTCGGCCTCGCTCGCCGGTGGCTCCAGCCCGACCGCCCGGCTCAGCCCCGCAACCGTCGGCACCGCGAACCGCGCGGGATGGATGAACGCGAACAGCTCGAGGAGATCGAGTCCGCTGAGCTCGGGATAGCCGAGCCGCTGCCCGACCAGCGGCGCATTCAAGATGATGTGCGGAGTCTCCGCCGCGCGCGCGATCGCTTCCCCCCGGTTCGCCTCCCGAACCTCCCCCTCACCGCTCGCCAGCCAGATTCCGGCGTGGGTTGCGTGGAGCGCGGGAAGAGGCAAAGGAGCCGCCATCCGCAGACCCTGCCGCGACGAGAACAGAAGAGCAACGGATTTGGACGCCGAAACGCTTGGAAATGCCGCAATGGCCTCCAAGGCCTGGCCGTACGAGGAGGCGCGCAAGCTGATGAAGCGCTGGCCCGACGGGAAACCGGCCGGCAGTCCGGTGATCTTCGAGACCGGCTACGGCCCCTCCGGCCTGCCGCACATCGGGACGTTCAACGAGGTCGCGCGCACCAGCTTCGTCCGCAACGCCTATGAGGAACTGACCGCCAAAAACGGCAGCCATGCGGCGACGCGGCTGATCGCCTTCAGCGACGACATGGACGGGCTTCGAAAGGTCCCCGACAACGTCCCCAACCAGGCGATGCTCGAGGCGAACCTCGGCAAGCCGCTGACGCAAATCCCCGACCCGTTCGGCGAGTATCAGAGCTTCGCTCACCACAACAATGCGATGCTCCGCCGATTCCTCGACCGCTTCGGCTTCGATTACGAATTCCTGTCCTCGACCGACTGCTACAAATCGGGCCGCTTCGACGACGTGGTTCGCAAGGTGCTTCACGCGTTCGAGGCGATCATGGGCGTGATGCTGCCGACGCTTCGCGAGGACCGCCGCAAGACCTATTCGCCCGTCCTACCGATCTCGCCGTCGACCGGCCGCGTGCTTCAGGTGCCCGTCGAAGTGATCGACGCCGAAGCCGGGCTCATCGTCTTCGACGACGAGGACGGCGGCCGAATCCACCAGTCGGCATTCGGCGGCGCGGCCAAGCTGCAGTGGAAGGTCGACTGGGCGGCGCGCTGGGTCGCGCTCGGAGTCGACTATGAAATGGCCGGCAAGGACCTGATCGACAGCGTCGTCCAGTCGGGGAAGATCGCCCGCATCCTCGGCGGCCGCCCTCCCGAAGGCTTCAATTATGAGATGTTCCTCGACGAAAGAGGCGAGAAGATCTCGAAATCCAAGGGCAACGGCCTCAGCCTCGAGGAATGGCTGCGCTATGGAAGCGAGCCGAGCTTGAGCTTCTATATTTATCGCGAGCCCAGGCGCGCGAAGAGCCTGCACATCGGCGTCATCCCCCGCGCGGTCGACGAATATTGGCAGTTCCGTGGCAACTATGCGAGCCAACCGATCGAGCAGAAGCTCGGCAATCCGGTGCACCACATCCACGGCGGCAAGGTGCCCGCGAGTACATTGCCTTTGACCTATGGCCTGCTGCTCAATCTCGTCAGCCTGCCGGGACTCGGCAACAAGCAGACCGTCTGGAAGTTCGTCCAACGCTATGCGCCGGGGACTTCACCCGAGACTCACCCCGAGCTCGACGAGCTGATCGGCCTCGCCGTCAATTACGCGCGCGACTTCGTCGTTCCGACGTTGCAGCGCCGCGCACCGACCGAAGTGGAAGCCCCAGCGCTGCGCGACCTCGATTCCGAGCTCGCCAAGCTACCGCCTGACGCAGCCGCCGAGGACATCCAAACGGCCGTGTTCGAGATCGGCAAGACGCATTACGACAAGGCGAACCTTCGCGCCTGGTTCCAAGCACTCTACGAAACCCTCCTCGGCTCGGGCCAGGGCCCCCGCATGGGCAGCTTCATCGCGCTTTACGGAATCGACAACAGCCGCAAGCTGATCGCCGAGGCGCTGGACGAGGCTTAGGTCTCTGCGCCACCTCCATGTCCCATAGTCGGACATGATGATGCGCGTGCGGGCCAATTTTTGCCCTTGACTTAAAGTGCACTTGAACGGGTAGATGGCCCGTCAGCCTCAACTGTTGGAGCTGACAAGTCATGAATTATCGCGCTTTTTTGATTGGAGCTGCCGCCGCTGCGGTGCCGGCAAGCTTCTACGCCTACGCCTCTCCGCGGACCGTGCAGAGCCCATTCGCTTGCGATCGGCTGGCTCTTACGCCCGCCGAGCGTCACCGGCATTTCGACATTCTCGGTCCACTTCTTCGCACCAAAGTTCTTGGCGCCCGCGCCGAGCCTGACGGATACACCTTCCGTTTTCCCAACGACTGGGCGACCTACGCCGAGCTCACGGAATGGATGAACGGCGAGCGGCTTTGCTGTCCGTTCTTCGACTTCGACCTGCAGACCGGCCGTGAGCACGGCCAAATCTGGATGAAGCTTTCGGGGCGACCGGGGACCAAGGATTTCATCCGCTCCGATTTCGCCAACTGGTTCGCCCGGACCGGCATCCCAAAATGAGCCTGCCGTTGACGCTTCCGGCGGCGACGTTTGCCGCCGGCCTCATCTCCTTCCTCTCGCCATGCGTCCTGCCGCTGGTGCCCGGTTATGTTTCGATCATCACCGGCACCGGCGTCGCGGAACTGCGCTCGCCGACTCCGGCGATGAAGATCGCCAGCCTCAAACATGCCTTTGCATTCGTCCTAGGCTTTAGCGTCGTCTTCATCGCCTTCGGGCTGGCTGCCGGCGCCTTCGGCACCGTCCTCGGCAAATATCAGTCGACGCTTGAAACGGTCTTTGGTCTGCTGATCATCGTGCTCGGACTGCACATGACCGGCATCGTCAAACTGCCGGTTCTGCAACGAGAGGCCCGCTTTCACGGGCTGATGAACGGCGGCGGCCTGCCGCGCTCGTTTGTGACGGGCTTTGCCTTTGGATTCGGGTGGACGCCGTGCGTCGGTCCCGCGCTTGGGACTGTATTGGCGCTTGCCGCAACCCAATCTGCCATTCTTACCGCTGCCGGCCTTCTCGCCCTCTACTCGGCCGGGCTTGCGATACCCTTCCTGCTCACAGCACTGAGCGTCGGCAAATTCCTCGCTGCCTACCGCCGGATGAAGGCGCCGCTCGCCTATCTGAACCTCGCAAGCGGCCTGCTCCTCATCGTCACTGGCGCACTGCTGATGACCCATCACCTCAGTCAGTTGAGTGTCTGGATGAACAACATCCCGCTCTTCCAGAAATTGGCGGAGAACTTTCTATGATTTCGCGCAGAGCACTCATTGGCAGCGCTGGCGCCGCCATACTCGCCGGCGGAGCGGGTGTCGCAATCGAACTTTCCGAAAGGAATCGGACTCGAGCTTCGACTGAGCTGGCGCCGAATTTTTCCGTCGAAGCGCTTGGCAGCGCTCGCCATTACCAGCTGGCAGATTTTGCCGGAGGGCTGCTGTTCTCAATTTCTGGGCAACGTGGTGCGGCCCCTGCCGGGTCGAAATGCCTTGGCTTGCCCAAACCTTCACTCGATACCATTCGCGAGGACTGACCATCCTTGGAGTCAACATGGATGACGGCGACATGCCGAATGTCGAACGGTTCGCGCACGAGATGGGTGTGACCTATCCGATCGCGCGCAACAACGACGCCATCGTGGCTGCATACGGAGGGGTTCGCTTTCTTCCGCAGAGCTTTCTCATCGGACAGGGCGGCGAAATATTGAAGCGCATCTTCGGAATGCCGGCATCGACGGACGACCTTGAAGCTGAAATAAGCGGCGCGCTCTCGAGAAGGTGATCGAAATGCCCGATCTCACGATCTCAAAGGTTGCAAAGCAGTTCGGAATCCGTGCGTCCGCACTTCGCTATTACGAGCAGATCGGCGTGCTTCCAGCGACGTATCGGCGCGGCGGCCAGCGGCTTTACGACGAATCGGCGGTGCGCAGACTCGCGATCGTCCAGCGCGCTCGCGAACTGGGATTCACGATTAAGGAAACGCAGATCCTGTTCGCCGACTTTTCCTGCGGTCCGCCGATTTCCGAACGGTGGCACTCGCTATGCGAAGCCAAGCTAGGCGACCTCGAAGAGCGCATCGAGCAGATCCATGAGATGCAGGGCATGCTGCGTAGGATGATGAACTGCCGGTGCGCCGCATTCGATCAATGCGGCGAGGCAATTTTGCAGGGGAAGCGCAGGCGAGCGCTTGCGCAGCTCGAGGCGAGCGAATCTTCCACGCCGAAGAAGATCGGCGTACGCTGACGTGGAGATTGTTCACTGCCGGCCGAAAGTGCGCGAATAATGAGCCGGACTGACTCCGTAGCGGCGTTCGAACGCGCGGCGGAACACGTCTGCGCTGCGGTATCCGACCGAATGGGCGACGCTCTCGATTGAGCGACCGGACTGGAGAAGCCGCTCGCGCGCCTGTTCCAATCTCAGGCTTTCGACATAACGAGCTGGGGTTTCGCCGAACGTCTCGCGAAAC
>DASUIB010000178.1:0-6322 GCA_036273235.1 Sphingomicrobium sp.
TTGATCCGCCCATCCTTGAAGGTCAGCGACCGCGCCGTGTTGATCCCGAGCACCGCCAGGCCCGGAAGCTCGACGAACGGGCACAGGCTGTCGTCGATGAAGCGCCGATAGCGCGACAGCGGCGACAGGAAGCGGCGAAGAACGTCGTAGAGCGGCACGTCGTGGTTGCCGGGGACTCCGAGCACTTCGTGGCCGGAATGCTGGAGCCGTTCGAGGAACTGGCAGGCGTCGCGGAACTGCTCGGTGCGGGCGCGCTGGGTGAAGTCGCCGCTGATGACGACGAGGTCGGGCTTGAGCTCGTCGATGCACCGCTCGACGGCCCCGACCAGCCGCTCGTCATGCGCGCCGAAGTGGAGATCGGAGAGATGCACGAGCCGGGGCATGCGCCTCCAACAACGTCATGCTGAACTTGTTTCAGCATCCATCCTGTTGAAGGGCTGCGCGGTCTCAGAAATGGACCCTGAAACAAGTTCAGGGTGACGGTTGAGGCGTCAGAAGTTCAAAAACAGCAGCAGCTTGACGTCGATGCCGAAGCCTTCGGCGCGCTTCTGCTCGATGAAGTTCGGGATGTCGGCGCGCGGGACGAGGTGAACGGCGATCTCCTCATTCTCGTCGCCGCCGCCTTCGCCGATCTTGCTGACGCCGTGCGCCCGGACGAGGGTGAAGCCCTCCGACAGCATGCCCGGCGAGGCATAGAAGGTGCCCAGGCACTCGACCCGCTCGGCGGTGAAACCGGTTTCTTCCTCCAGCTCCTTGATCGCCGTGCTTTCGGGTGTCGCGTTCGGGTCTTCGTCGCCGACGAGGCCGGCGGGAAGCTCGACGCAGCGGCAGCCGGGCGGCACGCGCGGCTGATCGACGAGGATCATTTTCCCTTCATATTCGGCGAGGATCGCGACCGCATTGATGTTGTTCGCGCGGCTCGCATATTCCCATTTGCCGCGCTTCAGCACGCGGACGTACTTCCCCGCCCACATCACCTCGGGCGGCGGCAGATCGTCGAGGTTCATAGCTCGATCAGTCGGTCCGGAATCTCGTTGCAGTCGTCCGCGGAACGCGGGAAATGCTCGGAAAGCACCGTGCCAACGCGCTCGATCGCCGCGCAAATGCCCTCACCCACTTTGCCTTCACGCACCTGCTCGAGGAGCGCGTGCATCGCTTCGCCCCAGGTGTGGTCGTCGGTCACCTTCAGGATCGCCTCGTCGGCGATGATCTCCGCCCGGCGCTCCGCGAGCGACAGATAGATGAGGATTCCGGTTTTTCCGGCGGTTCGTCCGGCAGCGGCGGCCTGGAAGATGGCGATGGCGCGGCGGCGGACCCGGCGGTGCTTGGTCGCGCCCGGAGTGAGGAAGAGCCGCAGCGGCATCCATTTGAGGATCAGCAGCGCGATGGTGAACTTCAGCGCCGCGAAGACCATCAGCAGCGTCAAAAGCTCGCTCTGCGTCGGATCGGGATACCAGCCGCCGAACAGGAAATTGTACCACCAGACGAGCGCGGTCGGGCGCCACGCCGCCCAGGCGAGCACCGCGAACAAAGGCACCAGCGCCCAGTGCAGCGCGACATCGTGGTAAGCGTCGCTGATCGGAGTCGCGACCGCGACGATCTCGCCGCTGCTCTTCGCCTCCGCCGCGGCAATCGCGGCGGCAACCTTCTCGCGGTCGGTATCGGAGAGCTGCATCACCACGAGCCGGACGCTCCGCCGCCGCCGAATGAGCCGCCGCCGAACCCTCCGAAGCCGCCGCCCCCGCCAAAACCCCCGCCACCGAAGCCGCCTCCGCCACCGAGGCCCCCGCCCCAACCACGCGAGCCGCGGCCAAGCGAGTTCAACGCCCAGAGCGTCACCCACGGACTGAGTCCGCCCGACCGCCCGCGATACCGTCGTCCATAGCCGCGCCGGAAGTGTGAGAGGACGACGAAGCCCATGATCATCAGCCAGAAAAAGACCGGGAGCCCTCCCCCGCTCGAATGCTGCCGCTGCTGCTGCGCCTGTTGAGCCGCGGCGATGTTCTTTTCCGCCTGGTCCGGCGACAGCGACATCTGCTTGATGATCGCGTCCGTACCGGCCTCGATCCCGCCGCCGTAATCGGGCGGGTTCTGCTTGAAGTGCGGAAGGATGTCTTCGCGGATGATCACGCCCGACATCGCGTCGGTCATGTAGGCGCCGGCGCCATAGCCGGTCGCGATGTCGACCTTGTGCTCGTTGGGCGCGACGAGGAGCAGGACGCCATTGTCCTTCCCCTTCTGCCCCAATCCCCATGCACGGCCGAGACGATAGGCATAATCCTCGACCGGATAGCCCTCGAGGCTTTTCACTGTGGCCACCGCGAAGGCGCGACCGGTTTGTGCGTAAAGCGCCTGAGCCTTGGACTTCAGGTCGAGCTGCTGCTCGGGCGTCAGGATTCCGGCCTGGTCGACCACCGGCGAACCATTGTTCGGCGGGAAGGTCTGAGCGGCAGCGGGCGCGGCCAGCGCGAACAGCGCCAGCAGGAGGGCCCAAATCGTCACCCCCGCGAAAGCGGGGGTCCAGCGCCCAGGATGGATTCCCGCTTTCGCGGGAATGACGAACATGGCTCAGCCCGCTGTATTAAAATTGACGCTCGGCGCGGTCTGCGCCGCGGTCGCGGCCTCGAACGGCACCTTGGGCTTGGCGCCATAGAAGACCTTGGCGCCAATCGCGGTCGGGAAGGTGCGGATCAAGGTGTTATACTGCCGCACCGCCTCATTATAGTCACGGCGCGAAACTTCGATCCGGTTCTCCGTGCCCTCCAACTGGTCCTGGAGCGCCAGGAAGTTCTGGTTCGACTTCAGGTCCGGATAGGCCTCCTGAAGCCGCTGCAGCGGGATGATCGCCTGGGTGAGGCGGCTCTGCGCATTGTTGAAGGCCTGGACTTTGGCCGGGTCGCTGAGGTCAGCGGCGCTGAGGTGCACTGCGGTGGCATCGGCGCGCGCCTGGGTTACCCCGATCAGAACGCTCTTCTCCTGCGCGGCATAGCCCTTCACCGTCGCGACGAGGTTCGGGATGAGGTCGGCGCGGCGCTGGTAATCGGCCTGAAGGTTGCCCCAGGCGGCGTTGACCTGCTCGTCGGCGGTGGGGACGCTGTTCACGCCGCAGCTGGCAAGGCTGAGCGCGGCAAGGATGGCAAGAAAGGCTCGCTTGAGCATGGAGCCGGGAGCGGAACGGACAAGCGCGGTCATTCTATGGTCCCCTTGGATCGCGTAACGTGGGGAGTTAGGTAGCCCCGCGGCGGTCCGAGTTCAATACACTGTCTTATAGCGGCAACACAGCAGTGATGCTGCTGCCGCCGGTCCCGAATTCGGCTAAGGCGGAGTGATCGACACAGAGGGGGCCAAGATGCTTAGAGACTTCCGCGCATTCATCGCCAAGGGGAACGTGCTCGATCTCGCGGTCGCGGTGATCATCGGCGCGGCCTTCGCCAAGATCGTCGCCAGCCTCACCGACGACATCATCATGCCGATCGTCGGCAAGATCTTCGGCGGGCTCGATTTCTCGAGCCACTTCACCCTGCTGGGGCCGGTCCCGGCCGATTATCACGGTTCCATGACCGATTATGCCGCGCTCAAGAAGGCGGGCGCGCCTGTCCTCGGCTGGGGGCAGTTCGTGACCGAGGTGGTCAGCTTCCTGATCCTCGCCTTCATCATCTTCCTGATGGTGCGCTGGGCGACCAAGCTGATGCGCAGGCGCGAGGAGCCGGCGGCGCCTGCCGGCCCGACCGAGATCGAGCTCCTGACCGAGATCAGGGACGAGCTTCGGCGAAATAGATGAAAGGTGGGGAGCTTCTGTTGCCCGGTGCTCCCCGAACCGCTGGAATCCCCTTCTGTTGCCCGGTGGGGTCCAACCGCGCTTTAGCTTTGTAACTTCAACCCGTTAGGGCGTCAGTTACGCGGCAAGAGCGAGCGCCTCGTTATCGTTGGCACTTGTGGTTATGAGCCGTTGCGGTGGCTCAATCCGATCGGCAATCGGGCCTTTATTGCACTCGTCGATCCTATTTCGCCCCCATCAACAACAGCGCGTTGCAGCGCCCTTGATGGTGGAGGCGCCGGGGTACTGCCCCCCGGGTCCGAAGTGCCTATTCCACCTGACCGTCTACCGACGTAGCCGGTTGCCCGGCACGCCGAAGATAGGGAATTTTCCCTCGAATCTCAAGCAGCCGGCTGTTATGGCGGGGACAGCAGAAGGTCATTTGGGGATTTCAACGAAATGAAAAGACTGGTTTTTCTGATCGGCGGCTCGGCCGCGCTCGCGCTCGGCGGATGCAGCGGCAGCAACCAGGACACGGTCAGCAATGCCGAGCTCAACCAGCCGGCGGCCGAGGATCTCAACGCCGAGGCCAATTCGGCGGCGATGAACGCCGAGGACCAGGCGCTCGGCAATCAACAGAACAAGGACGAGAACGCCGCCGCGGACAACGGTCCCAATCCTAGCGAGGCGCAGGAGAAGAACGTCGACGCGATGTAGCGTTGGCGCTCGCCGTCCAGACGAACGAGCCGCCGGATCCGTCCGGCGGCTTTTTCTTTGTCGGCGCCGCGCCTAGGTCGGCGGCATGTCCGGCGAAGCGATCCCCGCGGCCACCCTGATCGTCGTTCGCGAGGGCGCGGGCGGACCGCCGGAGCTGCTGATGGTCGAGCGCGCGCAAGGCATGGCCTTCGCCGCCGGGGCGCTGGTTTTTCCGGGCGGACGGATCGATCAGGCGGACCGGGAACTCGCGGGCGAGCTCGGCATCGACGCCGCCGTGGTCGCGGCGGTTCGGGAAACGGTGGAAGAAACGGCGGTGCCGGTCGGCCTCGCGCCGACGCCAGCAGCCGAAACGGCGATCGAGCTCCAACGCGCGCTCGTCGCCGATCAGCCGTTCGGCGAGCTGCTGAGCGCGGTCGGCCTGCGCGTTGATGCAGGCGCGCTGACCCCGTTCGCGCGCTGGGTGCCGAAATTCCACGCGGTGCGGCGGTTCGATACCCTATTCTTCATCGCTCGCTGCCCGCCCGGCAACTGGCAGCCGCGCGTGGTCGAGGGCGAATGCGCCGGCGCTGAGTGGCTGATCGCAGCCGAGGTCCTCGAGCGCGAGCGGCGGGACGAGGCCAGGCTGATCTTCCCGACGCGCCGGACGCTCGAGCGGCTGGCGCAGCATTCGAGCTTCGAAGCGATCCGAGCCGACGCGCTCGCTCATCCGATCGAGCCGATTTCCCCCTGGGTGGAGGAGCGCGAAGGTGAGAAATTCATCACCATTCCGTCGCACCTCGGCTTTCCGGTGACGCAGGAGCGGCTCGACGGCCTCTGGCGCGGCTGAATCCGAAGGCGAGTCGCGGGCGGCGGACATGAAAAAGGGGACCCGCTTAAAGCGGGTCCCCTCCTCGCCCCCTCGGATTGGGAGGGCTATTTCAGGTGGTTCGAAAGATGCTTGTTCATCTCGAACATGCTGACTCGATCCTTGCCCCCAAAGATCGGCTTCAGCGTCGAATCGGCCATGATTTCCCGTTTGTTTTGCGGGTTTTGCAGGTTGTTCTTCCGGATGTGGTCCCACACCTTCGAGACCACCTGGCTGCGCGGCAGCGGCTGGCTGCCTGTGATCTTCGCGAGATCCGCCGAAGGTTGAACCGGGCGCGCCAATCCGCCCCCTGCTTTACGACCAGTTCCTTGTGCCATCAGGCCCTCCTGTTGTTCCTTCCTTGGTAGAGCGCAACTCGGGGCTCTTTGCAATGGCTGTTGCAGAGGGGGAATCAGCGGAATTGCAGCCCAAATGGAACGACGCGATTATCCGCGTCATGTCCGATGTCGGCGCGACCGCCGTAGGGGATGCCGGATCGAGCGCACCATTCCTCCACGATGGAGACCTCATCGCCTGCGAAAATCGGGTCATTGGGAACGATGTTGTTGACCCGTCCGAGCCGCAGCCGGCGCACCTTCCGGACCGCCGGGTTCGCGGTCACATGAAACATCGTGCGGTCGATTCGGTAGAGCTGCTCCTCAACATCCTCGATCAGCAGTTCGACGCCGGCAAAATCGGGTTCCAGCGAAGTCCCGAGCAAGTTTGACAGCACGGTGAGGTTGAAGGCCAGCGCGGGCGCCTCGAGCGCGGCCTCCAGCGCGGCCGGATCGCGGCGGACGATCCAGTCGAGCGCGCGCGTCACCGCGGCTTTGCCGCCGTCACGCAGCACGTCATTGACCATGGGACCCCAGGCGACCTCGATCCCCGCCCGGTGCAAGCCGGCCTGAAGAAAGCCCGCGTCGCTTTAGCCCAGCTAGAGCTTGTCGCGCGCAGCGGCGGGCAGATCGGCAAGGATGGCCTCGGCGATCCGGTTGGAGCCATAG
>DASUIB010000179.1:0-6672 GCA_036273235.1 Sphingomicrobium sp.
CCGCGCCCGAGCTGCTCGTCGGCTTCTGGAAGAAGGGCAGCGGCAAGCCCTCGATCGACTGGCCTCAGGCGCGCGACCAGGCGCTTTGCTTCGGCTGGATCGACGGCCATCGCAAATCGCTCGGCGAGGATGCCTACACCATCCGTTTCACCCCGCGCCGAAAGGGCAGCATCTGGAGCAAGGTCAACGTCGGTCGCTATGAGGCGCTTAAGTCCGCCGGGTTGATGACCGCGGCGGGTGAGCGGGCCTACGAAGAGAACAAGCACAGGAGCGGCGTCTATTCGTACGAAAAGCCGCTCGCCTCATTGACCGCTGAGGAGGAACGCCTGTTCCGCAAGAACAAGGCGGCGTGGGCAGATTGGGAGAAACGGCCCGCCGGCTATCGCCGAAGCGCGCTCGGCTGGGTCACCGGGGCGAAGAGGTCGACCACGCGGGCAAGACGGCTCGACGAGCTGATCGCCGTCAGCGCTGAGGGGCGGCGTCTGTCGCAATATGACTGGCAGAAGAAGTGACGCGAAAGCTTAGTCTTCCGCGTAACTGAAGCGTTCGACCCACGGCTGCAGCATCGGAAGCACCGGCGCCATCTGCTCGCGATAGCGGCGCCAGGCGCCCTGGCCTTCGCGGTTAAGGCCGCGGGCGACCTGGGCGGCGCTCGGAGTGGAGATGCCGCGGGAGCGCGCCTTAGCGGCGAAATCGGCCATGCCCTCATCCCATTCGAGGCCGATAAAGCCGCAGGCCGCGCGGGCCGTCCCTTCGAAATCCTCCACCAGGCTGTCGTAGCGGACCTCGTGCTGGGGCAAGGGCAGCCGCTCTCGATACAGCTCCGACAGCCGCATCACGGCGTCGTAGTAGGCGGCCGCGCCCTCGAGCGTCAGCAGCTGGTACATCGACGGGTTCATCGCGAACCGACGGCGAAAGCAGCTCAGCACCACGTCGCGTGGGTCGCGGCGAGCGAACAGGACGCGCGCGCTCGGAAACAGCTTGGCGATGAGCGGAAGCGCGACGCTGGCGAGCGGCATCTTGTCGATGAACACCCGCCCGCGCGGCTCGATCCCGAAGCTGCCGACCATCGTCCAGTAACCGTCGCGGTAGCGCATCGCTTCGCCCCGGCTGATTTGGGCCAGGCGTTCAAGACCTTCGTCCGAGGCGAGATAAGTCTCCGAGGCCTCGGCGAGGCAATCCTTCTCCTCCAGGCTGACGACCTCCGGGTGCGCGGCGAGCACATTTTCGAGCAAGGTGGTGCCCGAGCGGGGAAAGCCGACGAGGAAGATGTGCGCCTTGGGATCGGCGGCACGCGGCCGCTGCGGCGGCGCTTCGCGCCATGGTTCCGGGTCCGCCGCTTCGAACCGGGCGGTGAGGCGCCGCGCATGGCCGAGCGCCGTTTCCATCCCCGGCGCTTCGAAACGCGCCGCGTTCAGCGCCTTCAGCTCGGCGTTGGAACCACTGTAGGCGGCGAACGCCTCGGCGGGCCGGCCCTCGGCATCGTTGAGATCGCCGATCAGGCCGAGCACGATCGACCGGTTGACCGGCGACAGGTCGGCTATCCGGCCGAGTTCGGAAAGGCGCGCGGCGGCGCTCGAAAGATCGCGCTGCTGCAGATCGGCCGAAGCGAGCGCGATCCGCGCGAGTAGGTTGGTCGGCGAAAGCGCCAGCGCCCGCTCTCCATGAGCCCGCGCCGCGGCAGCATCGCCCGCCTGCGCCTCGAGCCAGGCAAGGCTTGCAAGCGCCTCGACATAGTTCGGGTCTAGCGCAACCGCGCGCTCATAGGCGGTTCTCCCCCCTTTAATGTCGTTGAGTCCTTCGAGCAGCGTGCCGCGATTGAAATGCGCCGGAGCCATTTCGCGGTCGATTCGGAGCGCGGCGTTGTAAGCCTGGAGGGCCTCGTCGGCGCGTCCAAGCGCCTTGAGGCAAACTCCCAGGCTATTAAGGATATGCGGGTCGTTGGGGGCCAAAGCGCGTGCCCGCTTGAGCAGCTGGACCGCCTCCTCGAAGCGACGCTCGCCATAGCGCACGGAAGCTGCGAGGTTGAGCAATGTCGGATGCTCCACCCCCGCGGCCAGCGCCTGCAGCGACAGCCGTCCGGCCGTCTGCAAGCCTTGGGCGCGCATCGCAGCGTCGACCTGCTCCAGCCATCGCTGACGCACGGCAAGCGAAGGAGCGGCGGGTCCTTTCATTCGGCGGGCTCTCCCGCCCGGTCGAGCGCGCGTCAATGCTGATTGCCGGCCGCCAGGCGAAAAGTACCCCAATGTGCTATCGAAGCGGAGGATGATCACCGTAACCGGTCAGCTGAAGAGGTGGAGCAGCCCCGAGGGCAGCTCTCATTTCATGAGCGTGCCCGATGCAGTCCACGAGATTCGCGCCCATTCGCTGCTGGTGCGCCGAGGATTCGGCTCGGTGAAGGTCGAAGCCACGATCCAGGATTTCACCTGGCGCACCTCGGTCTTTCCCTCGAAGAGCAGCGGCGGCTATTTTCTTCCGGTCAAGATCGAGGTGCTTCGAAACACCGGCATTGCCGCGGGCGACGAAGTAACCGTCGAGTTGGAACTACTCTGACGGGTTGCCGCCCGGTGATTTGTCGCCCGGATGACGTGCCGGATAGCGCTGCTGGTGGTCGATGTCGTCCTGCTTGTCGACGCCTTCGCGCGCTTCAGGGTCGCGCACGCGCTCGAGCTTGACTTGAGTCGCGATATCCTCCTGCAGGTTGCCGCCGGAGCTTCCGCCTTGGCTAGGCTGGAACTCGGCGCTGTCGCGCTCGATGATGTCGCTGTCGTCGTTGTCGCGGGCCGTTTCGGTGCGGCGGTTTTCCATCTCGCTCTCCTTCGGCCAACGAACGGGTGGCGCCGGCCGGCGTTCCCGGTTCGCATTCGTAACGGAACCATCATGACGGGCCTCAGGTTAAGCGCCTGATGCAGGACCCACTTAGCGCCTTGGCGAACAGCGCGGGCGCGGCCCCCGTTGCTGCTCATGGGCAGGTCGAGGGACTCCGAATCTTCGGCGTCACGCTGATCGGCGCGACCCAGCACAATCTGCACAAGCTGATACTGACGCTCGGCTTCATTGCGGTCGCGTGGATCTTCGCCTGGGCGCTCCGGCAGTTCCTCAAGCTCTTCATCGGCACCCGCAGCGGCACGCGCTTCCAGTTCTGGGCCAAGCAGGGCGTCAGCCTCGTTGTCGCGGGGATCGTGATCCTCGGAGTCCTGTCGATCTGGTTCGACAGCCCCGCTCGGCTCGCCAGCGTGCTCGGGCTGGTCGGCGCCGGGATCGCGTTCGCGCTGCAGCGGGTGATCACCGCGGTTGCCGGCTATTTCGTGATCCTTCGCGGCAAGACTTTCAACGTCGGCGATCGAGTTCTGATGGGTGGAGTTCGCGGCGACGTCATCGGCCTCACCTTCATGCAGACGCGGATCATGGAGATGGGCCAATCGCCAAGGGAAAAGGATGACGACGCGTCCTGGGTCCGAAGCCGCCAGTTCACGGGCCGGATCGTCACCGTCACGAACGACAAGGTGTTCGATTGCCCGGTGTACAACTACACCCACGAGTTCGCCTACATCTGGGACGAGATCAGCTTCCCGATTCATTTCCACCAGGACTTCGAGAAAGCCGAACGGATCATCCTCGACGCGGCGAACGAGCAGGCGCAAACCGCGAAGCGCCTCGGCAAGGAAGAGGTGAAGAGGCTCGAGGACCGGTTCGGGATCGACGCCGGCGCGATCGATCCGCAAGTCTTCTGGCGGATAACGCAAGACTGGCTCGAGCTGACGGTCCGTTTCCTCGGTCCGGATCACGGCATTCGACACATCAAGGATCGGGTGACGCGGCAGATCATCGCGGGCTTCGAGAAAGCGAACATCTTGATCGCCGCCACCCGGCAGGAGGGCGTTACCTTGCAGCCGGCAAAGCGGAAGACCGCCAGGCGTTAGGCCTAGCGATTCTTCGAGAGTTCCTCCACGGTGCGCTCATAACCCTCTGCCATGTTGCCGAGGATTTCGGACATTTCACGATTATAGGTCGCATCCGCCAGACGCCGGCAACGGCTGGCCTGGACGCTCAAGGCTTCGGCTTGTTCGTCGCTGACGTCGACGAGCATGTTGATCGCGCCGGTGAAATGGCCTTCCGGGTCGAACAGCGGGGTCGGATAGGGCCGGAACGCAATCCGTGAGCCGTCGGGCCTGAGTGCGATGGCCACTTTCCCGCGCACTTCCTGGCGGCTGCGGATCGCATCGGCCATCGGGCACTGGTCGTGGGGCATGAATTCGCCCTGCGTCGTATAGATGCGCCAAGTGACGCACCACCGGTCCTGGCCGAGCTGCGGCACTCGTCCAGCGAGCTCGATGCACGCGCGATTCCAGTAAGTTACCGCGCCTTCGGAGTCGGCGGTGTAGATCGGCATCGGCAGCTCATCGAGAATGGCGCGCCAATCGGACGTGGTGGAAAGGGCGTTCAGCGCCTCGTCGAGCAGACGTTCAGGATTCAGCGCAGCCAAAGATCGCCCCGGTACCAGTACAATTCAGGTTGTCCCCCAACCGGTCACGCCCGCTGCGGTTCCGGCATGACGTCAAAATTAGACCGGTGTGTCGGCTCGACAACAGTGGGCGAATCGATATCCGTTCGAAATTCCTGTGGATGATCGATCCACAGGTGCCTGGTCAGCGGAGCCGCTTGACCAGCAGCCTTCCGTCCTCGCCTGACTTCACCTCGAAGTTCGGGACGGCTTTGATGAGATCGGACAGCCGGGTGTAGCCGTAGTTCCGGGCGGCGAAGCTCGACACGGCCTTGGCCCGCTGCCCGAGCTCGGAAAGGGGCGTGTAGCCCTCTTCGTCGCGCTTGGAGGCTTTGTAGGCCGAACCGAGCACCTGCAGCAGCTCGGGATCAACCGGGCGCTGGCCCTTGCCCGCGGTCGGCTGCTCGAGCTGCTCCTCGTCGTCGAGGGCGAGCGCGCCGACGTCGAAGAAGCGCGTGCACGCCTGCTGGAAGGAGAGGGGAGTCTTGGCGGTCCCGAAGCCATAGACGGGCAAGCCGTCCTCGCGGATTCGCTGCGCGAGGGGCAGAAAGTCGCTGTCGGACGACATGATTCCGAAGCCGTCGACATTGCCGCGGTAAAGCAGATCCATGGCGTCGATCATCATGCGCATGTCGGTCGCGCTCTTTCCTTTGACGACATCGAATTGTTGCATCGGAATGATCGAATGGAGGCCGGTCAGCTGACCCCAGCCCTTGAGGCTCGCCTTGGCCCAATTCCCATAGGCCCGGCGAATGTTGATGGTGCCGAGCTCGCCAAGGACCAGGAGCACATCGTCGAGATGATCGGGGCTCGCGTTGTCGGCGTCGATCAACAGGGCAATATTGGCTTCCTGGTCGGGCAGGCGTTCGCGCATCCGAATCCTCTCTTTTGCCCCTGTAGCGCGGTGTCGCGGAATGGCCACCGTTGAGCGCTTGCAGCCATTCCGGCTGAACGGCGGATGATCGGTGCGGGAACGAAACGCCGCTTGATGCACTAATGGCGCACAGGGGGCCTGTTTGTGGAAGGGACGAGAGAAATGAAAAAGCTTGGTCTTGCCGCAGCCCTTGCGGCCGCGAGCATTTCGGTGGCAGGCTGCGCCACCTATCCTGATCAATATGGCTACAACAACCCGTACGGCTACGGCTCGCCGTATGGCAACGGCTATTACGGCGGTGGCAACGGCTATTACGGCGGTGGCTATGGCTATAACGGCTACGGGAACAACACCGCGACGGGAGCGGTAGAGGGCGCAGCGATCGGCGGTGTGGCCGGCGCGGTTGCCGGCGCGGTTCTTCCGGGCATCCGTCCGGGCACTGGCGCGATTGCCGGCGCGGTCCTCGGCGGCGTTCTTGGCGCGGTCATCAACGGCCATCAATATTATCGCGATACCCGCGGCTATTGCTATTACGTCGACCAGTACGGTCAGCCGCATTACAGCTACGACGTCCGCTGCTAGGCGGCCTAGCTAACGTTCTTGAGCTGCCAGACGGAGGCGGGAGCCATCTCCCGCCCCGTCACGCATTGACGGGCGTGGGAACGAAACTGCCCTGAACGCACTGAGGCAGTGCGGATCAAGTGAAGCTTTGGAGGACGAGCAATGAAACGACTGCTGATTTCGGCCGCTGCCGTGAGCAGCCTTGCGCTAGGCGGCTGTGCAACGACTCCGGGTACCGACCATGTCGTCGCCGGCACCGCGACCGGAGCGGCAGTGGGTGCGGCCACCGGGGCCGTGGCCGGCTCGATTCTTCCAGGTGTCGGCACTGTCACTGGCGCAGTCGCCGGCGCGGTTCTCGGCGGTGTGGCCGGAGCGATCATCTCAGGCCGGCAATATTATCGCGACACGCGCGGCTATTGCTATTACGTCGACGCGAACGGGCAACCGCATTACGATTATAACGTAAGGTGTTAGCCTGAGCTGCTTAGGCGGGGCGGAAGCTGCCTTCCGCCTCGTCGAGCAGATATAGCCGGCCTTCCGAAATCGAAAAGTAGGCACCGTGGAGCTTTAAACTCCCGGCTTTTTCGCGTTCCGCGATCCAAGGGAAGGTGCGCAGGTTGGCGAGGCTGACCTTCACCGCCTCATGCTCCATGTCGAGGAAGGCCGGACGATCGAGTTCTGAATGGCGCGCTCGGACCTCATCGCGCGCATCCTTCAGCATCCGCACCCAATC
>DASUIB010000180.1:0-11401 GCA_036273235.1 Sphingomicrobium sp.
GGCGATCAGCGCGTCCGCCATGTCCGGCGCCGGGATCCGTGCCGAGCCATAGAAGACGAAGGTCGAACCGATGTTCGCCTGATTGAGGAAGAGCTCGGGCTTCAGCAACTCGAGCTGGAAGCGGACCGGGCGCAAATCCTCGCGGAGCAGGAACTCGCTGTCCTGAAAGGCGAGCTTGTAAGCCGGGCTCTCGGTCTGCGGGATGGAGGGGACATGCTCGGCGGATTTCGCGTCTACCTTCGACGTGGGGAAGATGCGCTTGGGCGGCCGCGGATGCTCGGACATGCCCAGCCGACTAGCGTCAAACGGCCGACTGGTCACGCGCCCGCCGCGACCGCTCGGCAGAAGGTCATCGCGTTGCAATTCCGGCGCTGGCCGGCAAGATGGCCGAGTGAGCGATTCCCGTATTTTGGAAGAACAGGCGGACCGAGCCGCCTCAGCGGGTCAATTCGCCGCCGCTCGAGCGCTGCTCGAGCAGGCGGTTGAAACGGACAGCGGCAGCCCGGGCATTTGGATGAAGCTTTCCGCCATGTGCAAGGCGTCGGGCGATCTCGAGGGCGCCCTCGGCGCGGTCGATCGCGCGCTGACTATTTCCCAGGCCGATATCCCGGCGTTGCTCGCTCGCGCCGTGATCCTCGATGGTCTTGGAGACGCGAATGCCGGAAACGCCTATCAGCACGCGCTCGCGCAGATCCCGTCAGGCCAGGCCATTCCGGCTGGATTGCAGGGAGCGGTAGCCCATGCCCGCAGGAGAAGTGAGGAATATCGTAAAACTCTGGAGCAGTACCTCGCCCACAATCTTCCGGCCGACCTGACTTCGGCGGAGCGGTCGCGTGCCGATCGGTTCATCACCAACCACTCGCGAACGACCACGCCCTATCACCAGCGGCCGAGCGACTTTCATTTCCCCGGCCTCCCGGAGGTCGAGTTCCACGATCGCGAGCAATTCCCCGGACTTCACCTGCTCAAGCAAGCATCCGATGCGATCCGCGCCGAGTTCGGGGCCCTGATCGCCGCCGAAGCGGCGGAGATGGTCCCTTACGTCCAATTCCCCGATCGCGTGCCGTTGCGGCAATGGAAGGAGCTGAACAACAATCCCAAGTGGACCGCGATCCATTTGCTTCAGAATGGCTGGCCGGTCGAGGTCAACGCCAGACATTGCCCCCGAACCATGGAAGCGATCTCGAAGATGGATCAACCGCAGGTTCCCGGGGCATCTCCGGTCGCGATGTTTTCGCTTCTTGCGCCCCGCACCCATATTCCCGCGCATAGCGGCGCCACCAACACCCGTCTCGTCTGCCATTTGCCGCTGATCGTCCCGCCCAATTGCCGATTTCGCGTGGGAGCGACCACACGCGAATGGCGCGTCGGAGAGGCGTTTGTCTTCGACGATACGATCGAGCATGAGGCATGGAACGACAGCGATGAGCTTCGGGTGGTCCTGATTTTTGACGTGTGGCCGCCGGCGCTCGGGCCGGGCGATCGGCGCACCGCCGCTGCCGTCATCGGCGCGACCAATGCGAACTTCGTTGCGAGCCGCCAGGGCCGGTCACAAGAGTGACACTTGAAGGCTTCTACACAAGCGCCACCTTCGCTCCATGATCGACATCCGTCCTTTCAACAGCCTCGGCCACGCCGACCACGGCTGGCTCGATGCCCGCCATCATTTCTCCTTCGCCGGCTATCACGATCCGGCCCGCATGGGCTGGGGCCGGATCCGCGTGTGGAACGACGACAGGATCGGACCCCGCAGCGGCTTTCCGCCACACCCGCATCGCGACATGGAGATCGTGACATACGTCCGCACGGGCGCCGTCACGCACCAGGATTCGATGGGCAACAAGGGCCGCACCGCCGCGGGCGACGTGCAGGTGATGAGCGCCGGCACCGGGGTCGTCCACGCTGAATATAATCTCGAGGACGAAGCGACGACCCTGTTCCAGATCTGGATCGAGACCGACCGGCCGTCGGCGCCGCCGAGCTGGGGCGCGATGCCATTCCCCAAGGATTCGCGCGAGGGCGCGTTCCAGCTGCTCGCCAGCGGCGATTCTTCGGACGGCGTGCTGACGATCAACGCCGACGCGCGGGTGCTCGGAGCGACGGTCAAGGCCGGCCAATCGATCGAGGTCGAAGCGAGCCCCGACCGTCATCTCTATCTGGTGCCGGGCGGCCGTGTCCGGGTGAACGGGACCGACGCCAATCCGCGCGACGGCATCGCCATCATCGGCGAGACCCGGATCGCGATCGAGGCGCAGGAGGATGCCGAGCTGGTGCTGGTCGACGCGCGATAAACGCGGTTTCGTCCCGGTTCATCCACGCTGTGCTTGAAAGCGGCGCAAACGGCGGGCATGTGCCTGTTGCGCCGCGGGAAATCGGCGCGAATCAACGTGCAAAGCGGGAGCAGATGAGGGCGGTTTCGCGCTTGTGGAAGGTATTAGCGGCGGGGGTGTTGGCGCTCGTCCCGGCAATGGCGCTTGCCCAGGAGGCGCCCCCGACCAGCAATGCTCCCACCGACGCGGTCGGCCCCAAGGAGCTGCAGAACTTCACGCTCAACGGCACGGTCACTCGCCCCGCGGACCAGCCGGTGGCGGTGCCGCCCGCCCCGACACGGCGCCAGCCGCGCGCACAAGCGCAATCGGCTCCGCCGCCCGTCATATCGCGGCCAACCGCCACGCCAGCCGCTCAGACCTCAGCGGATGCAGCGCCGGCTCCGACGCGGACTGAAACGGCGCCGGCTGAGGCGCCTCCGCTGCCCAAGGTCGCGCCGGCACCGGAACCGCTTCGCCAATCCCCGCCGTCCTCCTCCGTGACCGTAGCGCTCCCGAAGCTTTACAGTGACAATGTGACAAGCAGCGCCGCCGCTTCGGCGCCAGCAGCTGCGCCCGGCTTTGCCCCCGATCCGCAGCCGGCGGGGACGCTCGCGCCCGCGCACGGCTTCTCGCTTCTTCCGTGGCTGCTTGCCGCGCTCGCGCTCGGCGCGGGCGGCGCATTCCTGTTTTTGCGGAACCGGGGCCGTGAGGCTTTCGCCGGCGGTCCGCAGGTCGACAGCTTCACCGCACCGGCACCGACGCCTGCGCCGCGCCGCGCGCCGTCGCCTCCGCCCCAGCCGGCACCCAAACCCGCGCCGCCCACAATCGCCGGCCTGGTCTCGACCCGGCTCCGCCCGTGGATCGACATCGGTTTCCACCCGCTGCGCTGCATTCTCGAGGACCAGCGGGTGATCGTCCAGTTCGAGATCGAGCTGTTCAACTCCGGAAGCGCGCCCGCGCGCGGGGTGCTCGTCGAAGCGACCCTGTTCAATGCCGGGCAGGACGCGCAGATCGGCAGTTTCTTCGCCAATCCGGTGGGCACCGGTGAGCGCATCGCCGCCATCCCCCCGCTCAAGCGCATCGCCATCAGGACTCAGGTCGCCGTGCCGCGCGAGCAGGTGCAGGCCTATGAGCTCGGCGGCCTGCAGGTGTTCGTCCCGGTGATCGCCTTCAATACGCTCTATAACGGGAGCGGAGGCGAGGGGCAGACCTCGGTCAGTTACCTGCTTGGCAGGGACACCAAAGGCGAGAAGATGGGTCCGTTCCGCCTCGATCTCGGTCCCCGCATCTTCCGCAGCGTCGCCGCGCGGCTCCTGGCAACGGGAGTTCGCAAGTAAGCGGCGAAAGGACGATTGATCGCATCAGGTGGCCGAGCGGTTACGGGCCGTTGAGACCTTTTGGGACGAAGTGATGAAAAAGCGCCCCTCTTGGCGCGCTCGTGGAGCGCAATCTGCGCTGGCCGGTGATATGTAGCTGAATTTCCCGGATTTGAGGCTCGGCAAATGAGAGCAGTTCTTGAACGTCCGATGAGTCCGCGGCTCGCCTGGGCCGTCGGGGTCATAATCTTGTCCGCGGGGGGCATATACTGCATCGTCTACAGTTGCTTGTCCGGTCGCCCGGACGGGCTCGGCATCGCGATACAATGGGCACTCGTGAGCTTGCTTCCTTGGCTCGCAGCATTCGAGCTCGCTAAACGTGTGAACTATGATCCGACAGGAAGCTGGAAGGCGAACTGGTGGCGGGTCGCGGCGATACTTGCGCTTACCGCCGCCATCTCCGTGCTGATGCAGGAATGGCTTTGGGCAGACGGGCAATATTCCGGCCGTGAAGTGGCGATAGCGTTTTTGCGCCGTGTCCCGCCCGCTGCTCTTGTGTGCCTGCTCCTGGTTATCGTTCCGATGCTGCAGCTGCGCGTCGAAGCGTCCGCGCCAAGCTCCACAGCCGAGCTGCCGTTACTTCCGCAGCAGATCGACTGGATAAAGGCCGGCGGCAATTATCTCGAGATCAAGGCCGGGCAGCGTCTGATCCTGCACCGGATGACCATGGCCTCGGCCGAGCGGTTGCTCAGTCGACACAATTTCGTTCGGGTGCATCGTTCGGCGCTGGTCAACACCGAGCGGGTGAGGAAGCTGGAGCGTGGGAAGGTCGCTGACGAAATCCTGCTCGACGACGGGACGCGCTTGAAAGTAGGGGGCGCCTACCGCGCTTTCGTCGAGCGGACGTTCGATCCGCATGTGAAAACATAAATCCAGCTTTCTGGTAACTTCGTCACACTCTGCTTGGCTCGGCTGCGAGGGTGCGTAGCGTTTGCCGGTCTTGATCGAGCAAGCGCATGGTTACATCGGATACCCCGCCCGTTGCCTACCTTCTGACAGCCGCTGGCCGCGGGCTGTTCCTGGCGGCCGGCCTCTTGTTCTGGTCAGGTGCCTCGTACGCGCAAAGAGCGAATGAAAATGCCCTCGCTTCGGCCGACGACGCGTTCGGCGTAAGCGTCGGGAACGACCAAATAGGTCTGTACAGTTCTGGAAATGTCCGCGGCTTCAGCCCCGAAACAGCGGGCAACATTCGCATCGAAGGCCTTTCGGTCACGGAACCTGGAGGATTCAGTGGCCGCATAGTGAGCGGGTCAGTGATTCGGGTCGGAATCACGGCACAAAATTATCCGTTCCCCGCACCCACGGGCATCGCGGACTTTAGCTTGCGGGCAGCCGGCGACCACGCGCTGGTGAGCGCAGTCGGCATCTCCGGCCCGTTGGAAAATCGGCGAATCGAGCTTGACGGACAAATTCCCATCGTCGCCGGACGTCTGGGAGTCGCGGCAGGAATAGCGGGTAACTTAGCGGAGGGATTCTGCTGCGGACACGCCAATGAAATCTCCACGGGCGCTGTGCTGCACTGGCAGCCGGCAAACAACATCGAGATCAAGCCGTTCTACGGTCTAATTACCGTGTGGGACGATCGCACTTCCGTCCCGCTCTATGTGACTGCTGGTCCAAGCTTGCCGCCTCGGATCCCACGTCGATTTACGCCATTGGACTGGGCCAAAGGCCGGCTCATACTTCAGATGGCGGGCAGTGTTGCCTCGGTCAGCCTGTCCGACAACTGGTCGATCAAGGCGGGCCTGTTCTGGTGGAACGACAACAGCCCGCGCTCATTCCAGGACCTTTACGACGACGTTCGGCCGGACGGCAGTGCACATCGCCTCGTCGTCGCAACCCATGACCAGGACGCAGAAGCCGTTTCCGGCGAGATTCGGTCGACATGGGTCGTCAATGACGGCCCCAGGCGTCACTTCTTGATCCTGGACGCCAAGGGACGGACGACAAATCGCGCATTCGGTGGATCGGATGTCGTCGATCTCGGCTCTGCTGATATTTTCCATATGGCCGACTTTCCCAAACCCGCACTCGCCTTTGGCTCTTTGAGCGAAGATCGGGTTCGCCAGCTTACGCCGGGTCTCGGATATCAGCTTGTCTGGCGCGGCGTAGGCGGGCTCAGCCTGAACGTGCAGAGGCCGCAATATCGCGACGAAACAACGACTCCGCTTTCGTCGGGGACTGTCGTTTCCAAAACCAACCCGTTGTTGTTCAGCGGCAACGCAATTCTGACCCCATCAAGATCGCTGGCGATCTACGGCGGTTACACGACGGGCCTCGAAGAAGGAGCCGTCGCGCCGGCAAACGCCGTCAACCGTAGTTCGCCAACGCCGGCGCTCCAAACCAGTCAACGCGACTTCGGTGTGCGTTACCGGGTCACACCAGCCCTCACGTTGATCGCCGGACTGTTCGATGTGCGAAAGCCCTATTTCAACCTCGACGACCACCAGTTTTACCGTCAGCTCGGCGAGGAGCGCCATAGAGGCGTCGAAATGTCTCTGTCCGGTCAGCTCGGAAAGGACCTGACGATCGTCGGCGGCGCGGTTCTCACCGATGCCAAAGTCATTGGAGAAGCAGCAACCTCGGGGCTCATCGGACACCGCCCCGTGGGCTCCACGCCCAGAAACCTGTTGCTGAGCCTTGAATGGCGTCCTCCTCAAATCCGGCCGCTATCCCTTCGCGTTTCGGTCAACAACAGCGGGCCGACTGTTGCCACCGGACATATATTTGCGTCGCTTGGACACCGGCAGCTCACCGTCCCCGCGGCGACGTCGATCGATTTCAACGGCAGATACAGGTTCCGGGTCTCACATCATGATGCGAGCCTGCAGCTCAGCATTCGAAACCTGCTCAACAGCGGAGAGTGGAGCGTTGCCGCGGATTCGGCATTCACCTTCGCGTCTGAACGGCAAATCCAGTTGGTTTTTTCGATCGATATTTGATCGCGGTTTACCTTCGCCCGCGATGGTTTTAGCAGCTTAGAGCACGGCCGAATTGTAGCTGTGCCAGGCGAGGATCGCGGCGGCGCCGCGATAGGGGCGCCAGCGCTCGGCAAGCTCGCGCAACTGCTTTTCGCTGGGCCTCCCCTCCAGCCCCATGAGGCGACCGAGCTCGACCAGCACCGCGAGGTCGCCGGCGGGGAACACGTCCGAGCGGCCTTCGGCGAACAGCAGATAGATTTCGGCCGACCAGCGTCCGATGCCCTTGATCCTCGTCAGAAGCGCGATCGCTTCCTCATCGTCCTCCGGCAGCCGATGGAGGTCGAGCTCGCCCGAAATGACGAGCTCGGCGAGGCTTCGGATGTAGCCGGACTTCTGGCGCGACATGCCGGCCGCGCGAAGCTCTTCGTCGCTTGCGCGGAGGAGCAGGTTGAGGTCGGGCGGGGAGCCGAATGCCGCCTCCAGCTTCGACCACATCGAGCGCGCGGCGGCGACGCTGACCTGTTGCCCGACGATGGTTCGAAGCAGGGTTTGCGCTCCGCGCTGGCTCTCCCGCGGCCCGGGGATACCGTGCTTCTCAACCACCCGAGCGAAGGCCGGCTCGCGCTCCGCGAGCGCTTCGACCTGCGCCCGGATGCTGCTCTTGGTGCGGACCATCAGGCGACGCTCGCCGCGTAAAGCGCGATCGCGGCGGCATTCGACACGTTGAGGCTTTCGATCGCCTCGGTGATCGGCAACCGAGCGAGCGCGTCGCAATGCTCGCGCGTGTTCGGCCTCAGCCCCGTTCCCTCGGCACCGAGCACGAGGGCCACGCGCTTCGGCCCCAGTGCCTCGCGCAATTCCATCTCGCCATCGCCCGCGAGGCCGATGCGCCAGAACCCGGCTTCGCCGATTTCGTCGAGCGCTCGGGCAAGATTGACCACGCGCGCCCAGCGCAAGCGTTCGAGCGCGCCCGAAGCGGCCTTGGCGACGACTCCGCTTTCGGGCGGCGAATGCCGGTCCTGGGTGACGATTCCGATCGCTCCGAAGGCTGCCGCCGAGCGCAAGATCGCGCCGACATTGTGGGGGTCGGTCACCTGGTCGAGGACGAGCAGGACGGCGGTCTCGGCCACGTCATTGATCAGCGCATCGAGCCACGCCTCCTCGAGCGGCTCGACCTCGATTACGACACCCTGGTGCGGCGCATCGTGCGGGACGAGGCGGCCGAGGTCGGGCGGCTCGGCAAGAGTCACGGGCACGTCCTTGGGGAATTGCATTAGAGCGGCCGCGTCGCGCGTCGCCCAGGCCCGCAGCACCTTGCGCTTCGGATTGTCGAGCGCTGCCGCCACCGCATGCTTGCCCCACAGGCGGGGCCGCTGCAGAGCGCGACTTTGATGCGACATTTTCCGGCGCGACATGGCTGCCCAATGGGCGGTGACGAAGCGTCGTGCAACCCGGCGTTAGGTGGGAGATCGAGTCTGCTCGGCAACGCGTCGGCGATTTTGACGCCAAGCGCCGACGAGGAGGATGATCAGGATCGGAAAGCTCCAGAATCGCTCGGCCGCGCCATAAACCTTTGGGAGGAGATCGACGTCGATCGTCTTCATCAGGTGCGACATGCTGTCGACCAGCTGTAGCCCGGCTGCCCAGAGCGGCCAAAAGCGGTCGGACACAAGTGCAATTGCGACGAGGGCCAGGAGAACGCCGTTGTCGACTACGACGTCGGTGATCTCAATTCCGACATAGCGGTGCTTCACCGAAGATTCCCCGAAAAAACTCAAGAGCGTCGCGGCGACAAAGACGAACGCGGCCATTCGCTCGTATCTCCGGCCGCGCCAAAGCGCATAGCCGCACGAGACGAGCAGCAGCAGCCAGAAGAGGATGACATGAACGATGGAATTCATCGAAAGATGACCGGACCACAGTACCGTGGCCCGGTCAAACCTCTTACGCTACGATGCGAAGATCGGTGTGCGCCAAGGACGCGCAGCAAGGACTGCTGTCGCCCCACGAAGTCGTGCGGACACCCGGAATCTTCTCCTTCGTCTCGACAAACACTTCATGGCATTGGGCCATGGTGCCACGGACCTTCACCAAATCGTTGATGGTCGTAGAAACACCTTCGAACGATTCCTGAAGGGTGGAATAGGATACGCCCGCGACATTGCTGACTTGGACGAGTTTGGCCTGAAGTTGGGACAGCTCGACCAGCGCGGACTCGATCAGGTCTTCGACCGCACGGGTGTGGATTCCGACCTCATGAACGGCATTCCAGATTGCTTGTTTGCGCATGACTGCTCCTTCCCCGGCGTTGCACGCCGGAGTGGCTGTCGGTCTGATCTGCTTGTCGGCTGGTTAGCTTTTCAGCATCCTGACGAGACTCTCAAGCCCGGCGAGATACATGCCCGCCGAGAATGCCGCTCCAATCGCGATCGTCGCGATCCAGAACAGCCTCTGGCCGACACTCATCTCATTCCGGGGGTTGCTCCTCGTTGCGAACGGCGGTTGCAGGGAAAGCCGGGAAGACGCTGGCCTCTGCTCGGTAAGGAAACCGGGTCCCCCGACCTCCCCTGCGCGATCAGCGTGCCGAATCTGATGACTGATCGCGGCTTGTGGGTGGCCTTGGACGCCCTCCGCCTCAATGTACGGCGATTGATGTATCAAACGCTGATATGGGCCGCAGTATTGAGCGACGATCCGCGCCGCTTGTGCTCGGCGCTCGACGCCAAGCGTCTGGAGCGACTGGCGAATCCTTTGATCGACGGTGTGCGGCGAAATTCCAAGCTCGGTGGCGATCTCCTTCGAGCTGAGATGCTGATCGACGAGGCGCAGGCAGTCGAGCTGACCACGGGTCAGCCGCTTTACGCGCTGCGCGACCGGGTCGCTCGATGCGGGTGCCGAAAGCCCCCGATCGCCGTCAGGCGAGTCGTCCGAATCTTCCAACGCTATCCCCACCCCGCGCAACATGGCGGAACTCCCGAGCTATGAGTCTGAACAGAGCTTAAGTTATTTGTGAGGTTTCCGCCACATTTTCAGCCGATTCCTGTCGGACGGCGTGAATCCGCGCTAATCTTTGTTATGCGGTTGCTACATCACCTCCGAGTAGGATCGTCTTTCCGATAGCGTTTGAGTTCGCTTTGGGTCGGCAAGGTTCACGACTCCTGCTGGTGGAGGGGGCTGGATTCGAACCAGCGTACGCTTGCGCGGGCAGATTTACAGTCTGCTGCCTTTAACCACTCGGCCACCCCTCCAGGTGCGGCAGGGGCGCCCATGTGGCGGCGCACCTATGTTGTGTCAACGCGTTCCATGGACCGATGTGCCGGGGTCGCCGCTCGCGCTCATAAGAGCTTCGCGCGCTCCGTAATTCGACCATTCACCGGATGGTCGAATTATGGAGCGGGTGAGGGGAATCGAACCCCCGTCGTAAGCTTGGAAGGCTTCTGCTCTACCATTGAGCTACACCCGCGTCGGGCTCTCGCCATGCCATTTGGGGATCAGAGGCGTCAACCGCCAGGCGTTGACGCGGGACGAGAGGGTGATTTAGGACGCGAATCGATGATGCACCCGAACACCGTCGCCGCTGATTTGACCGCTCACCTCTGGTGGCGCGGCCGTCCATTTGCGGCGCGATGGCGCGACTGATCGGCTAGCAACGATCATCGAGTGCCCGCCCGCCAACCGGCGGGCTTTTTTGTTTCAGGTGAACCCATGGACCAGATTCTGAACCCTCCACGTGAAGCCGCTGGCGCTCCGGCTCTGCTTCACGCGGCACATAGTGACCACGACCCGGCGCTGCCGGTCCCCAATCCCTTACCCAAGCTCCTCAGCGGTGAGGATCTTCCGATCGAAGATGCGGGGCATTTGTTCGAACGGTTGGTCCTCGGCAAGCTCCAACCCGCGGAAATCGCCGGCATGCTGATTGCCTTGAGGATGAAGGGGGAGACCGCCGAAGAGATGATCGGCGCCGCGCGCGCGCTCAGCGCCGCGGCTTTGCCGTTCGACCGCCCCGATTACCTCTACGCCGATTGCTGCGGCACTGGCGGCGACGGATCGGGCCTGATCAACGTGTCGACGGCGACGGCGTTCGTCGCCGTCGCCTGCGGGCTCCCCGTAGCCAAGCACGGCAACCGGAGCGTCAGCTCGCGTTGCGGCTCAGCCGATGTGCTCGAGGGGCTGGGGGCAAAGATCGACATCCCGCCAGACAAAGCGCGCGCGCTGCTCGATGAGACCGGCTTCTGCTTCCTGTTCGCGCCCGCCTATCATCCGGGAATGAAGCATGCCGCGCTGGTGCGGCGGCAGCTTGAGGTGCGCACGATCATGAATCTGCTCGGACCGTGCATCAACCCGGCCCGCCCGCGTGTGCAGCTCCTCGGCGTCGCCGATCCGAAGATGCTTCGCAGGATCGTCCTGACGCTCGCCGCGATGGGCGTCGAGCAGGCGCTGGTCGTGCACGGCTCCGGCCTCGATGAGGTCGCATTGCACGGCGAAACCAGGGCGCTTCGATTGAACGGAGACGAAATCGAGGAGCTGGAGATCACGCCCGAGGATGCGGGGCTCGAGCGGGCGCCGCTCAAGGTCGTCACGGGCGGCGACGTCGCGGAGAATGCCGCTCGACTGAAGGCACTTTTGGCCGGCTCCGGAAGTTGCGCGGAGGAGGACATCGTCATCCTCAACACCGCGGCGCTTCTGATGACCGCGGGCAAGGCGCCGAGCCTGAGGGAAGGCGCTGGGCTTGCCCGCGAGGGCTTGTCCTCCGGACAAGCGGCGCAGGTGCTGGAGAATTTCATCGAGGCAAGCC
>DASUIB010000181.1:0-22744 GCA_036273235.1 Sphingomicrobium sp.
ACCCCGTGCTTCTTGAAAGCATCGACGACGCTTTGGCCGGATTCGATATCTCTGCGGACCTTTCGCTCCAATCGAGCCTTGGCAAACGCCCGATCAAGGACCTCGCCTTCCGCCTCATGTGGAATGACACAGACGCCGTCGCCATCGCCAAAGATCAGGTCGCCCGGTCTGACCCGCACTTTGTCGATTGTGATTGAACAATGAAAATCCACGACATTGTGGCGGCGCTGCAGGCCGTAGGCGTGACAACCATGGGCAAAGGCGGGAAAGTTCAGGGATGAAATGCCGTTGCCGTCGCGAAGATGTGCATTGAGGACCACGCCCGCTGCACCCAACTTTTGCGTCCGCCTCACCAGCATGTCTCCCAACCGCGCAGCATGCGTTGGTCCGCCGCTAGCGATATAGACCTCGTTGGGGCGAAGGGCCTCGATCGATTCGAACAACAGACCGAACGGCTTCGCATCGAAGCGCACCGGCTCCCCGTACTCGACCGGCAGTTCATCCTGTACCGGCATAGCACGCCCGATCAGCACCATGTCGCTTCGCAAAGGACGAATATGCGCCGGCAGCATTGGATATCGAAACCCAAGCTGCTCCATCACGTCGCTGACAGGAGGAGTTGAGAGCTCCTTGCGAATCCAGGCAAATAATTCTTCGTCCGATTTCCACTGCGCCATATCTTGGTCTCTCTAGACAGAGATCATCGGTTTTCCGCAGTCACGATCCGTGCTGGTGTCCAGGCAACTCGACGGCGGCCTTCGCGTGCCTGAAGGTCCTCGCCATCGAAATTCACGGGCACAGGCGCGGTATCGAAAAGGCTTCGATCATCAAGCGCAGGCACGTTGATCATGCCGCGCAAGTCATCGCCATCACGCCAGGTAGCCGCGACCCACACACCGCAGCGATCGCAAACATGGAAATCGGTGATGTCCAGACCGAAGCGGTATGGCTTCGGCGCGTCTTCAGGAAGATAGACGCATAAGCTTCCATCCGGATCGGCAATCGCCAGCGCGCGATGGCGCTGGCAAAAGCCGCAGCCATCTTCTCGCGGCGCGATGCTGTGCGGATCCCGGTCCGTGGAGAATTCCAGCTTCAGGCGACCACAGTGGCAACGGCCTTCGAATGTTCTCATTGGCTAAATCCATTTACGAGGGAGTTCGTCCTCACGGACCAAGACGTCCTGCACGGCTCAATCCGGCGGCGGCCTCAAGGCACCGCTTACTGGCGGAGCGGCAGTCTTGGCGGAGATTCGTCGGGCGTCAGCTAGCGGCGCGCGCCGCTGCGGCCCCCGCCCCTGGCCACGATGCGGCGTGGCGGCCGGGGGGTCGTCCATGGCCTTGGCGCCGCGCCGCAGCCAGCAGGCGAGGTGGGCGAAGCCGGCGGCCATGTCCGCGGACAACTTCTCGTGGGCATCGGCCCACGCCGGGTCGGCGAAAGGTTCGATCACGGCCTCAGGACCCGAGCCGCTTTCATCACCCAAGTGCCCTGGAGCGAGCGCAAGTCTTGTGTCAAAAGTTGGGCGTGCGCGAACTCCGCGCCGCCGAGAGAAAATACAAGCAAGATGCCGAAGATCGTCGGGCGCTTCATGGAAGTTATCTCACGAGTTTCAAGTCGTTTGGTCGGTCGGCCTCGGCGCATGACGAGCATCGGTGCCTCCAAACTCTGCTCGTCGTCTGGCTCGCCTGGTCGCGAGCCTGCTTTCTGTGACGAGAAAGAACATTCCACAAGTTCATTATTTACACTATGATCATGCTCCATGTGCATCATGCCGCTCGGTGCCAGGGCTGCGGCTTCACAGGTGCTTGGGCTCGATCCTTGTCCCCGGGCCCGGTGATTGCCGCATCGAGAGCGGCGCGAATGCCCTCGGGTTCCGAGGGCAACGCACAGCCGGCATTCGGCGCCAGCACAGTTCGGCGAACGCTCCCTCCGGCGGCGCCGGTCATCCCGAGTACAGCCAGGCCGACGACAACCGCCACTACCCCACGCGCGCTCTTTGAACACGCAACAATTTCACTTGAAAGTGATTTCGCGAGTCAGTTCGTAGCCCAGAACCTTTCTGATCTCATTGCGGTGCACTCGGGCCTGGTTCTGACAGGCGCTGTTGCAGATCACTTTTTCAGTCACTGCTTCAAACGCGTCAGCTTGATCGCCGATGTTCCCGGCATAAGCGGCCATGTTTTTGTAAGTAATCTCGAGATACATATTGGGCTGGTCGGGTAGTTTTGGTTCGGACTGGAAGACCTTGTAACCGATGATCAGCCCGGCCTTTTTCGCGGCTTCCATGGTCGGAACCCACGTCGAAGTCACCCATGCCATATACTCATCGAAGTGCCCGTACTCGACGTGGATATAGTCCACCTCGGTGACCGGGCCGTAGCTATACCCGCGCGCACCCTGGGCACGTGCATTCACCGAGATCGAGGAAGCGGCGATCCCCAGGGACAAGATAATTTTCCTGATCATTTTCCCTTCACCTCTCGTGACATGTCCGGATTTCCGCAAAAACATGAAACATCTCCTTGATGGATAACGAACGTTATCTTATCATCCAGGGTGCGGAGTCAACCGCTATTCGGCGGGGCTCCGACGCACGGAGGCACGCAATGCGCGAACCATTAAAAGTGAATCTCTCTGAAAAACTAAGCGAATTCAGCGATCATTGGGCTCCCAAGATCATCGCTCGGTACAACGATAATGAAGTGAGGCTGGTAAAAACGACGGGAGAGTGGGTCTGGCACAAGCATGACGAAACCGATGAGCTGTTCCTGATCCTCGAAGGTGAGTTCGACATGGAATTCCGGGACGGAATGATTACCGTGTTTCCAGGCGAGATCCTCGTCGTTCCCCGTGGCGTAGAACACCGGCCGGCCGCCCGCCGGGGCGAAGTCAAACTTTTACTCATCGACCCGAACGGCACCCCGAATACCGGTGACAATGCCACGGCCACGCACGCCGTCGAACTATAGGCCGGCGTATTCGCCAGGAGAGCTAACAGGTCGGCGAGAGCATTTCGCCGGCCTCGCCTGACGTGGTAGATATCTAGCTTCAGCCATCGGATTGGGATCATGCGTTACAGTAGCGAACAAGTCGCGGCATCAAGAGACGCTTTGGTGCGGAACGCCGCCCGTATCTTCAGAGAAAAAGGCTATGCGGGAGTTGGCGTCGACGAGCTTTCTCAAGGCGCCGGTGTCACTTCCGGATCCTTCTACAAACATTTCGGCAGCAAGTCGGACGCATTCCTCGAGGTCGTGAGGGCCGGCGTCGAGCGGGTGGCCAAGCGGGTGCGCTCTCTAAAGGCCGGCAAATCGAACCCCCGCGACTGGGTCAATGAATTCGCGACTATCCATAGCTCGAAGGAGCATCTTCGATCCGTGGGTCTCGGTTGCAATCTACCGACGCTCAGCGTCGAGGTAGCCCGCGCGGACGGCGATGCGAAGAAAGCCTTCGAACAAAGCATCTCCAAGGCCATCGGCGAGATGGCCGGAGGCGAGCCTTTTGCCGAAGGTGCCGATGCCGAGGCCCGCGCTGTCGCATTCCTGTCCGTGCTGACCGGCGCCATGGTGATCGCTCGCGCTGTGCGAAATCCGAAGACAGCCGCGATGATCACGGAGAGTGCGCGGCGAGCCGCGCTGCTAATCGCGGAACAACCGCTCCCCACCACTCCCAGGAGCGACACCAAGTGGAGCCCCGCCGAGTACTGAGCCAGCACGGTTTCAGTAAGTTTGTACCGAACCAGCTTGCAACCAAGAATGAGGTAACGTTTGCGATCCGATGCGCCGAGGTCGCGCGACGCACGAAGATTGGGCGGCGACCATCCTCGTTACTGAGCTTGCGAAACGTAGGGGCGAACTGCTCATCGGGCCCTGCGGCAGCAAAAACGGAACGTTCCACAAGTTCAGTATTTACGCTATGATCATGCTAGATGCGCACTGCCGCTCTGTTTCCGAGACAGCGGCTTTGGACATGCTTGAGGAGGTTCGATGTTCGATGATTTGCCCGCTCTCGTGGAATTTGCCCGGGCCGGGTCCATAGCCGGCGCCGCCGATCGTCTATGCCGGACGCCATCGGCGATCACCCGGCAAGTACAGAGGCTGGAGGATGCATTGGGCGCCGAGTTGCTTGACCGCTCGGTCAAGCCGCCGCGCCTCAACGCACTGGGTGCCCGGGTGCTCGAACAAGCGCAAGATCTCCTGCAGCGGGCCGAGGCGCTGAAATCCCTCACGTCGAGCGACACCGAACCTCACGGTGTCTTGCGCATCGGGCTCGCGCATCCCCTGGCGGTGGGGCCGCTGATCGAGCCCACCCGGGCGCTGACGGAAAAATATCCTCGGGTCAGACTTCGGCTCTTGAGCGAAGGCACAAGCACATTGTTTAGCCGGCTGCTCGCCGGTGAACTCGACGCGGCGGTCGTGGCGTTGCCCGTCGGAAGAACCGCGCCTCCACCGCTCCTGACGAATATCGTTGCGACGGACCGCGTGGAGATCGTTCAAGGGGCGGCAGGAAACGTCGACGGCAATTGGAAAAGCTTAGGCGGTGCACCCTGGGTGTTGAATCCGCTTGGGTGCTTCCTTCGGGCGAGTCTCATGGATCATCTGGAGCGTGCCGGTTTCACGCCGATGATCGCCGCTGAGATCCACAACGTCCATCTGCAGCTCGCGTTCGTTCAGTCAGGATACGGAGTCGGGTTGCTGCCAGCGAGCATCATCACGAGGAACAACTCTCACGACACGGTTGAAGTGTTGCGACCTCCATCATTTGAACTGCACATGTCCGTCGCGATTGTGCGGGCTGGCCAGCTCGGAGCGTTGGAGAGGGCCGTTGAACTGTTGGAGCACGGCATTCGCGATCTGTTCGAAGCAGCCGCGCCCCGCCCCTGACCGATCCGCATGATCGTGCGGATATCGCAATAACGTCGTGACTTTAATGAACTTGTGGAAGCATCTCCGCTCCTTAGGATGTGCGTGTGGCAGCGCAGGCCTGTCGACAACGCGGGGCCCATATGAGGAGATCAGTGTCCAGGGCAATGATCGGCGTCGTGTGCCTCGCGGCGCTCGGAATGAGTACCGCGCGTGCCGGCGCGCAGGCGGTCGAAGTGAAGGAAAAGCCGCCGCTGTACAGGTACGTATCGTACTGGGCGTTTCCGCGAGCCCGTTGGGCTGAGCTAGACAAGGACGGCGCTACGGGAAACCGGAAGATCCTCGCGACCGCGCTCGCCGACGGCACCCTTGTCGGCTATGGCGAGGATCAGAATCTGGTGCACTCCGCTGAAGGGTTCACTCACAACAGCTGGTGGCAGGCCAAGTCGGTCTCTGGCCTCGTCAAAGTGGTCGAAATGCTCCACAAAGGCGGCGGCTCAAGCTCGCCGCTGCTCGTCAGCTCGACGAGCCACTGGGACCAGATGTACATCAGTAACTTCTACAATTGGAAAGCCGGGTCCTGGAAGGCTGCCTACGGGTACACAGCCACTTACAAGCTCAAGCCCGATGCGCCGGAGGCCGACGATGCGGTGCGGGCACTCAGCAGCTTTTACATGCCAATATTCGAGAAGATGCTCGCCGACGGCACCATCGTCGAGTACGAGATCGGCCGGGAGATGATCCACACCACCGATTCCCGTCCTCAGATACTGTTCAGCTTCGTGATGCCGAACGCCGAGGGGCTGGACAAGTTTCGGGCGACCCTTGGCGCTGCACTTGATGAGAATTCGTTGATCGGGCCTGCGTTTGGATCGATGATGGTCAACTTCACGCCGCAAGCCGATTTCGTAAAGGTCAACGCAACATATAAATAGCGCGCCTCGGCGGGTAGTCCTCTGCGCTGCGGCGACGGCGCAGCATCATGCGCCCGACGCATTATCGTCCTGAGAATAATGAAGTAGCGGAATTTCCTGCGCTGCAGCAGGGTGTCCTTTTCCGTGCCGTAAGGCCAAAGGAGAGACGGGGAGTGAATAAACTATTCTCAATAGCCGCAATCGCCGCGGGATTTGGTGCCATTTTCTGCCCCCAGATTGCCAACGCGCAACCCAGCTCCGAGTCCCGAGCGATCACCGGAAGCGCGGCAGCGCAGGCGCCAGACGCCAGCTGTGCCTTGCCATCCGAACCCTGGAGCATTCCGGCCGCACTCGATGCGGCATTCTCCGGGCCTGCGGACAAGGACAGGACCTGTATGAGGGCCCTCCTGATCCCCGAAGCGCGGCTCATGTTCGCTTCGGTCGGCGCGGACGGATCGCCAAGCTACAAGCTCGAGACTCTGGAGGATTGGATCGCCCGTACCAAATCCCGTGGCCACATCACGTTGGAAGAAAAGCAGCTGAATTTTCGAATCGATCGCTTCGGCACAATCGCCCACTTGTGGAGCTTGTACGCGCTGCGCAGCGACGGCCATGCAGTGGCGCGCGGCATCAACAGCATTCAAGCGATCAAGGAAGCCGGCGGCTGGCGAATTGCAGCGATCATGGTGCAGGCGGAATCGGCCGCTGCGCCATTGCCCGAGCAATATCTGCCGTAAGGGCGGCAAGTCCAAGAGCCTGGCAGTTTGTCTTCGTGATGGGAGGTGCGCGCGATGCCTAACAGATTTGGAAGAGCGGCTGTCCGTGCGATTGCGCTTTGTGGACTTGCCGCGGCATCGGTCGCTGTTCTCCCTTTGCCGGGCATAATGCCAGCGCTTGCGCAAGCGCCTGCCCCCGGAAGGTCGTTCCGCGACTGTTCGAACGGTTGCCCGGAAATGGTGGCGATGCCGAAGGGCAGGTTCACTATGGGGGTAGCGGCGGGGGAAGAAGAGCGCGAAAATCTACCTAATCTACCCCAATATCGCGGACATTCGGTACCGCAGCATCCAGTCACGATCCGACATAAGTTCGCAATCGGCAAATTTGACGTCACGCGAGATGAGTACGCTGAATTTGTCGTGGAAACACATCGGCCGGACCCCGACAGCTGCATTACGCTCAGTGCGTCCGGGACTGGCTTCATTACCATGAACGGCAATTGGCATTCTCCAGGCTTTCCGCAGACCGGAAGGGACCCCGTCGTCTGTGTGGGTTGGGACGATGCACAGGCCTATGTGTCCTGGCTGAGCGCCAAGACAGGGCATGTCTATCGCTTACCGACGGAGGCTGAGTGGGAATATGCGGCGCGCGCGGGAACGACGACGGCGCGTTACGGCAGCGATAATCCGGTGGATCTCTGCCGCTACACCAATGCCGGCGATCTGGATTATAGTGAGCAGCATCCCGGCGATAGCGAGGTGAATCGAGCATGTCGCGACGGCTATGCATTCACGTCGCCGGTTGGAGGTTTTCCGCCGAACCCATTCGGTCTCTACGATATGCTTGGCAATGTCCTGAATTGGACTGAAGATTGTTGGAACATCAACTATAGTGGCGCGCCAACCGATGGCACGGCGTGGCTGACCGGAGACTGTAGCCGTCGTGTTGTGCATGGCGGTTCCTGGGATGGCACTGTCAGCGTTATCCGCTCGGCTATGCGCCGCGGGGTCCCTACGTCCTATCGGAACACCACCTTGGGATTCCGCGTGGCCAGAACACTCTAGTTACATTTTGTACCTTCGGCTCAGCGCTTCCGAGCTCAGCCGCAACGATGATTGCACGTGCCGGCGGCTTCATCGCATTTTCCGATCAGGCGCGAGTTCCTCATCGGCCTCGCGGAATGTCACCAAGGTTGTGATCTCCCAACACTCCGCCGCTCCGGACAAATAAGCCAGAAATGCCTAGGCGCGCGGCGGCGACGGCTCTTGGGTGCTCGTCGCCCGGGCCGCCGTAGCGGGTCCCCCATGCTTCTGATTCGGCACTATCATGATAACTTTAATGAATTATGGGAATGACCGACCCTCCGCTATGCTGCACGACTGCGAAGCGACGCGGACGGAGCGCGATTTCTCATATCTCCAGCAAAGAATTCCTAACTCGCATGGGGGACTGCCAGACTATGAACTCCATCTACGCCCGCCATTTCACCGAACTCCTCCCAGCCCGCACGACGGTGGGCGTGGCCGCCTTGCCGCTCGACGCCTGCGTTGAGATCGACATGATCGCCAAACAGTGAGCGTGAGGTGAGAAGAGTCATCTCGCGTTCGCTGCTCATCGCCGGCGCCGTCTTCGGCCTTGTCGGCCTCTCGGGCCGCGCGCTCGCCGATGAGGGTTTGTGGACCTTCGACAACTTCCCGGCCGCCGCGGTGAAGGCGAAGTACGGCGTGACCATCGACAAGGCCTGGCTCGACCGCATGCAGCATGCGGCGGTGCGCCTGTCGACCGGCTGCTCGGCCTCCGTGGTGTCGCCGGATGGCCTGGTGCTGACCAACCACCACTGCATCTTGGACTGCGTCCAGGCCCTGTCGACGCCGCAGCAGGACTACGTCAAGTCGGGCTTCATCGCGGCTAGTCGCCGCGAGGAGCGGCTGTGTCCGGGCGTGCAGGCGGAGAGCCTGATCTCGATCGCCGACGTGACCGACCGCATCAACGGCGCTGTCTCCGGCAAGACCGGATCGGACTTCGTCAAGTCGCGCGACGCGGCCATCACCGCGATCGAGCAGGAGGGCTGCAATGGCAAGGCCAGCACCCTTCGCTGCCAGGTGGTGACCCTGTACCAGGGCGGCCAATACAAGCTCTACACCTACCGCAAATATTCGGACGTACGCCTGGTGTTCGCACCGGAGCTGGCGACGGCCTTTTTCGGCGGCGATCCGGACAACTTCAACTTCCCCCGGTACGACCTCGAGTGCTCGTTCGTGCGCCTCTACGAGAACGGCCAGCCGGTGAAGGCGCCCGACTACCTACGCTGGAATGCGGCTGCGCCGACCGACGGCGAGCCGGTGTTCGTGGCCGGGAGCCCGTCTCCGACCCAGCGGGCCGACACCGCCGACCAGCTCTTGTTCATACGCAACATCCAGCTTCCGCAGACCCTGCTCCGCTATTCCGAGCTGCGCGGGCGGCTGATCCGCTTCAAAGAGGAAGGACCGGAGCAGGCGCGCGTGGGGACCGACGAACTGTTCAGCATAGAGAACAGTTACAAGGCGCGCTATGACCAGTTGCTGGCGCTCAACGAGCCAGGCTTCATCGAAGGCAGGCGCGAGGCGGACCTGGCGCTGAAGGCCAAGGTCGATGTCGATCCCAAGTTGAAGGCCACTGTGGGCAATCCATGGTCGGAGATCGCGCAGGCCGAGAACGTCTATGGCGGCATCTACGCGACCTACGAGTTGCTGGAGCGCGCCCCGGCGACGGGATCGGACCTCTACGGTTGGGCGCGGGCGCTGGTGCGCTCGGCGGCCGAGCGGCGGAAGCCCAACAGCGAGCGCCTGCAAGGTTTCACCGACGGCGCCCTGCCGCTGCTGGAAAAAGGGGTCACCGACGCCAAGCCGGTCGACCCAAAGCTCGAGCAGCTCGAACTCGAGTTCTGGCTGACCAAGGTGCGCGAGTATCTGATCGCCGACGCGCCCGAGACGAAGCTGATGCTCGGCAAGGACTCGCCGGAAGAGATGTCCAGGCGCCTGGCCTCGTCGCGGCTTATCGATCCTGCCTACCGCAAACAGCTGTGGGATGGCGGCCAAGCGGCGATCGACGCCTCCGACGATCCGCTGATCCGCTATGTGGTCGCGACCGATCCGGCGGCGAGGGCGGTGCGCAAGAGCTATGGGGAACAGGTCGCCGGGCCGGTCGAACGGGCGCAGGCTCGCCTCGCCAAGGCGCGCTTCGCCGTGTACGGGACCAGCGTCGCTCCGGACGCGACCTTGACGCCGAGGCTGAGCTACGGGAAAATCGCCGGCTGGACCGCGCCGCCCTTCACATACTTCAAGGGCCTTTACGAGCGGGCGACCGGCCAGCCGCCGTTCCAGCTGACCCAGAGGTGGATCGACGCGGAGCCGAAGCTGAACCCCAACACCGTCCTCGACATTTCGTCGACCGCGGACATCATTCCCGGCAACTCCGGCTCGCCTTTGATCAACGCCAAGGGTGAGGTGATCGGGGCCATCTTCGACGGCAATCGCTACATGCTCTCCGGCTTCTTCGCCTACGACAGCCGATTCCGGGCCGTCAGCGTCTCGACCGCCGCAATCACCGAGGCGCTGGAGAAGGTCTATCATGACCCCGAACTGGTGAAGGAGCTGACGGGGCAATGACAGCCGGGCTAAACGCGCACTTATCGGGCTGTCGGGAAAGGATGCGCCCGACACCGCTTTCGGCGGCGAAGCCCGCTCCGATGTCCTCGCAATCGAACCCGGCAATCGCGCCCGAGCCGACCGCACTTGAGGAGGTGCCCGATGACCAACCGTGAGCCGTTGAAGGTGAATCTAGCTGAGAAGTTTAACCAATTTAGCGAGCATTTCGCTCCCAAGATCATCGGCCGCTACAACGATAATGAAGTTCGGCTGGTGAAGGCCGAAGGGGAGTTGGTCTGGCACAAGCACGACGAGACAGACGAGCTGTTTCTGATCTTCGACGGCGAATTCGACATGGAGTTCCGAGACCGGATCGTGACCGTCGGCCCAGGCGAGCTTCTGATTGTTCCGCGCGGCGTTGAGCATCGCCCCGCGGCTCGCCGGGGCGAGGTCAAGCTGCTGCTGATTGATCCCAACGGCACGCCAAACACCGGCGATAATGAAACGGCCACTCACGCAGTCGAATTGTAGTATTGTGAAATTCATTCTTCGCTAGAGATTTTCATGTATAGGGGAAGAGAAAATGATTAAGAGCATTGTGCTATCCATTGGTCTCGCCGCTTTCTCAATTTCATCTAATGCAAGTGCTAGTGGACCCGGATATACCTACGGCCCGGTCACCCTGGAGCAATACATACACATCAACTACGGCCACTTCGATGACTACATGGCATGGGTGACTTCCACATGGCTACCAACCATGGAGGCCGAGAAAAAAGCGGGGATAATCATCGGTTACAAGGCCTACCAGTCGGATCCAAAATCACCGACTGACCCCAATTTTTATCTCGAAATTACTTTCAAGAACATGGCGGCTTATGGGGGGGACATCGGTGATCAAGTCGACGCCTTTAACGCAGTCACCGATAAAGTCATCTGCAACGCCGCGTGTCAGAATCAGGCCAGATTACATCGGAATGAGTTCAGAACAGTTCTGGGCACCGAAGTAAGGCGCGAAATTATTTTTAAGTAAATTGCATGGGGGGCTGCGCGCTGATGCGGGCAAGGCCTGGATGTTGCCATCCCCCTAACTCGAACGCGGATCATCAAGCATCGACGGGAGTTTTCCATGAGCAAGATCGCAATTACGTCGCCGGAACTGACTCCGCCGGTCGGCCCCTTTTCCCAGGCAATCGAAGTCGATGGCTTCGTCTATTTGAGTGGCCAGGTCGGCCAGGATCCAGCAACCGGCAAGCTGGTGCCGGGCGGCGTCGTTGCGGAGACGGAGCAGGTGTTCTCGAACGCCGCCGCCGTGCTCCGGGCGGCGTCCCTCAGCTTCGACGACGTGATCTCGGTCCGCGTCTTCCTCACTCGGATCGAGGACTATCAGGCCGTGAACGCCATCTATGCCCGCCATTTCAGCGAACCGTTTCCGGCGCGCACAGCCGTGGCCGTGGCCGCCTTGCCGCTCGGCGCCTGTGTCGAGATGGATATGATCGCCAAGGCCTCTGAGGGCGCGAACCGATGAGCTGGCGCTTCCACATTGTCGATGTCTTCACCGCCTCGGCGTTCGCCGGCAATGCGCTTGCCGTCCTGCCCGACGCGCGCGGCCTTACGACCGCCCAGATGCAGGCGATCGCTCGCGAGTTCAATTTCTCCGAGACGACCTTCGTCTTTCCGGACGAAGCCGACGCCAGTCGCCCCAGGGTCCGAATCTTCACGCCCGGCGCCGAGCTCGATTTCGCCGGTCACCCGACCATCGGCACGGCCTGCGCGCTCGTCATGCACGGTTGCCTCGGCGCAGACCTCGACGTCCCGACGCGCCTGATCCTCGAGGAGAATGTCGGACCGGTCACCGTAGACGTCGAGCGCCGCGACGGTGTCTTCTACGCCGGCCTGACCCTCGAGGCAGAGATCGAGATGCCGTCCGGGGCGCCCTCAGCCGCTGACGCCGCCGCGGTACTCACGCTCGACCCCGCCGACGTCCGCCAGACGTTTTTTGCCGGGGTCGGCTTCCCCCTCTGCTTCGTCGAGCTCGGATCGGAAGCCGCGGTCGACCGCGCCGCCATCGATCGTCCGGCCTGGTCGCGCGTGCTCGCCCCCAGCTGGTCGCCCCACGTCTATTTGTTCGCCGGCCGCCTCGAAGACGGCGGATCGCTCTACGCGCGCATGTTCGGGCCGGCGGTCGGCGTGGAGGAAGACCCCGCGACCGGCAGCGCCTGCGCCGCCCTGGTCGGGGCGCTGGCGTCCACGTCCGAGGTCAGCGATGGCGATCTGCGCCTGACGATCCGGCAAGGAGTCGCCATGGGGCGTCCGAGCGCGATCGAGGCGCTGGCGCGCAAGCGCGGCGGCCGGGTCGCCTCGGTCGGCGTCGCCGGCGCGGTATCCCCTGTCGCGACTGGCGAGATCGAGGCGCCAACGCAGGCGCAGCGACGCTAGGAGGAGGCCCGTCGGATGAACGGGCTTTCCACCTCGAATGACTTTCATGACTTCACCACCATTGCGATTTCCGTGGACCGCCCGGAGGGTTCCGACCGGCTCGCCGACGGGCCCGGTCATCGCGTCGGGCGCTCTCACTCGCGCGTAGCTGCATCCGCGCTCGGTTGCCGCGCGTATCTTCATTACGAAGCTTAAGCCTGGAGGTGAGTTATGGAGCGGGTGAACCGCCGGGGTTTTCTCGGTCTTATCGGCAGCGCGAGCGCAATAGCGGTAGCGACGACGGCGGGGCCGGTCTTTGGCGCCGTTGCGGTCTCTCGCGTAAGTCATACGCCGGCAGAGTGGCGGCGTATCCTGGGGCCGAAGCGCTATTCAGTGCTGCGCGAGGCAGCGACCGAGCCGCCTTTCTCGAGCCCGCTCCTCAAAGAGCACCGCCGCGGTGTTTTTAGCTGCGCCGGCTGCGCGCTTCCGCTGTTCAGCTCCGCGACCAAGTTCGAGAGCGGCACCGGCTGGCCGAGCTTCTGGCAACCTTTGCCGCATGCGGTGGTCACACGGCCCGATCACAAGCTGGGGTTTGAACGTACCGAAGTGCTTTGCCGCCGATGCGATGGGCACCTGGGGCATGTCTTCGATGACGGGCCGAAACCGACGGGTCTTCGTTATTGCATGAACGGACTCGCGCTAAATTTCGGGCCCGCTTGATGGTTCCAATGGTCACACGGACAAGCGCGGCGGCGGCAAGTGCCGGCTTGACGGATTAGATGCCTTTCGACCCGGGTCAGCTGAAACCATATCGGCGCCGTTTTACGGCGGGCGCCTGCGTCGTGATTGCGTACGTCGCGGCGGCGGGTTGCACGCCGCTGACCGCTTTCAACGCGCTGGTGCCCAAGGACCAGGGCGTTGAGCTGGTTGCACGAGACGTTCCCTACGGAGCCGACCCGAGGCAACGTCTGGACGTCTATCGCCCACGTGGCCGCGGCGGTGAGTCGTTACCGGTCATCGTCTTCTTTTACGGCGGTTCATGGAACTCCGGTACAAAGTCCGGTTATTCGTTCGTCGGACGGGCGCTCGCATCACGCGGGTTCGTCATTGCGATCCCGGATTACCGCCTCGTTCCGAAGGTTCGATATCCGGCGTTCCTGGAAGACGGCGCGGCAGCCGTTCACTGGATCGTTGGCAATGGATCGCATCTTGGTGCGGACCCCAGCCGCATCATCATCGCCGGTCACTCCGCAGGAGCGTACAATGGCGCGATGCTCGCTTATGACCCAAGGTGGCTTGGCCCCGACCTGCGCTACGTCAAGGGCTTCGTCGGGCTCGCGGGCCCGTATGACTTCTTGCCCTTCAGCGGCGAGGTCACGCGAGCAGCGTTCAAGGGCACCAGCGATCTGCCTTCGACCCAGCCGGTCAATTTCGTTCGGAAAGGCGCTCCGCCGGCGTTGCTGTTGACCGGAGCACTGGATCGCATAGTCCTCCCGCGCAACAGTGATCGGCTCGCAGAGCGGCTCCGCGCGGTCGGCTCACCCGTGGTTCGAAAGAACTACGCCAACCTCGGCCATGTCGGCGTGCTCACAGCCATCGCTCGGCCGCTGCGGAGGCGCGCAGGCATACTTGACGACATGATCGCGTTTGCGCGGGAAGCGACTACGGTAAAGGGCTGATAGCGCCGCGACTTGAGCAGCGGGTCGCTCCCAATCTCAGATTAATCGCGGCGTTCAGCAGCTTCAAAAAGCCCGCGGCAGATCGCTCAATCTGGCGAGCAGGGGATTTCGGCCTTGCGCCAAGCTGCGCTCAGCCCATCTTGTGAATGGTCTCGTTGAGCGTGGCCACGCGGATGCCCAGCTTGTAGACGACGAGGCGGTTGAGGACGGTTCGTCCGTCCGGCTGCTCGGCTAATTGCTGTTGGACCGTCAGACCGTGTCTCATAATGTAGCGGACGTACAGTCGCGGTCCGTCGACCCAGCCATCGACATTGCCGACGGCGTCCGTCAGCGTTCCGGAATACCGACCCGCCCCCCGGCGGACGATGATCCATCGCCGGGTCGTCGGCGCGCGTCCGCTCTCCTGTATCGTCTGGTCGAGGACGAGCATGCCGGTACGCATGCGCCCGACGCTGTCGACGCTGACGCTGACGGGCCTGCTGAACAGCTTCCTCAACTGGCCGTCGCCGTGGGTGCGGCCTTCGAAGAAGGTGATCGGCTGAAACTCCGCGTCGGCGGCGGCCGGCAGCGTGACGTTGCTGGCGCAACCGCAAAGCAGGAGCAAAGCCTGAACGATGAAAAATCGTGATCGGAGAGGGTTCATCCGGTCGTAACAACCGAATGTCTGTTCTGACCCATTGCGGGCATTGGGCATCCGCTATCAATGTGCGCAGCCTGCTGCAGGAGCCATAGCCATGCACATACATTTGGCGAAGCCATCTGCAGGGATGGCGCGAAGTAGCGGGCGAGATCGCGCGCTTGTCGCGGAGCAGCCGGTGGAGAGCGTTCATTGGCGCAATGAAGTATCAAGCTTATAAATATGGCGGAGAGGGTGGGATTCGAACCCACGGTACGGTTGCCCGTACGCCGCATTTCGAGTGCGGTGCTTTCGACCACTCAGCCACCTCTCCGCTGGGGTTCGCGCTGGCCGGGCGAGGCGCCGGCGCCGGTCGGATGCGGCGCTCTAGCAGCGGCCTTTCCCCTTGCCTAGATAGGAGCCATGACCCCTTTTGAAACGTTCGGACGTTCTTCCGCCATGGCGCGGAAGATCGACATTCCCTCTGCCCGCTTCGGCATCGGCGACGTCGTTCGCCACAAGATGTTCGACTTCCGCGGCGTGATCTTCGACGTCGATCCGGTCTTCGCCAACAGCGAGGAATGGTACGAAGCGATCCCCGAGGCGCTGCGCCCGTCCAGGGACCAGCCCTTCTATCACCTGCTCGCGGAAAATGCCGACTCGAGCTACGTCGCTTATGTCAGCCAGCAGAATCTGGTCGTGGACGAAAGCGATGAGCCGGTCGAGCATCCCGCCATCGGCGCCATGTTCGATCGGATCGAGGGCGGGAGATACAGGCTTCGCAACCAGCTCCGGCAATAGCCCGAGCGGTTGACAGGCCCTGCCCCCTGCCATAGGCGGCCTGCTTTCCCGAGCGGCTCCGGCTTTCTAAGGCGTCAGCGCGCGCGGGAACGCGCGAATTTTCAGGGAAGACAAATCATGTTCGCAGTCGTCCGCACGGGTGGGAAGCAATACCGCGTGCATCCCGGAGACAAGATCGTGGTCGAGAAGCTCGCCGGAAATGCCGGCGACAAAGTGACGCTCGGCGACGTCCTCCTCGCCGGCGAAGGATCGGACTTCCGCAACCTCGAAGGCTTGACTGTCGACGCAGAGATCGTCGCCCAGGCCAAGGGCGACAAGGTGACGGTGTTCAAGAAGCGCCGCCGCCACAATTACAGGCGCAAGAAGGGCCACCGCCAGCAGCACACGATCCTCAAGATCGTGTCGATCGGCGGCGCCAAGAAGGCGGCGAAGGAGGCGGCCAAGACCGCCGCCGACGCCCCCGAAGCCAAGGCTCCCGCACCCGAAGCCAAGGCTCCCGCGCCCGAAGCCAAGGCTCCCGCGCCCGCGAAGGGCAAGGGCAAGGTCAAGGCCGGTTCCAAATCGAGCGATGCGCCCGCCACAGTCAATGCGCAGCCGACCGAGAATCCGGCGCCGGCCAACGAGGCGCAGGCCAATCCGCCGGCGCAGAGCGTCGATGCCCCGCCCAGGGCCGCCAAGGCCAGGAGCGCCGACAAGCCGACGGCCAAGACCCCGTCGACAAAAAATGCTGCACCTGCTAAGGGCGGCGCCAAGAAGTCTCCGAAGAAGTAGATCGACATGGCACATAAGAAAGCAGGCGGCTCGTCCCGCAACGGCCGCGACAGTGAGAGCAAGCGCCTCGGCGTGAAGAAGTTCGGCAGCGAGAGCGTTCGCGCCGGCAACATCATCGTGCGCCAGCGCGGCACCAAGTGGCACCCGGGCGACAACGTCGGCCTGGGCAAGGACCATACGCTTTTCGCCCTTACCGACGGCTGTGTCGCGTTCCGAGACGGCAAGCTCGGCCGTAAATATGTGCATGTGATGCCGATGTTTACGGAAAGCGCAAAATAGGAACGGTCAGAAAGGGACCGTTCCCACAAGGGGGCGGCCCGGACGAGATCCAGAAGATCAAAGCCAGCAAGGGAGAAGGGGAGCCCCCGAAAGGGTCTCCCCTTTTTCTTTGCCTTCTCCCGCAAATGCCACGGGCGGCCGCCAGGCGCCCGATCGGGAGAAGGAACGATGTTCGCGAGAACGCCAAGATTGCTGCTGAGGCCGGGCTTCCCCGAAGACGCGCCGGCGCTTGCCGGAGCGATTGCCGACGAGGCGATCGTGAGGAACCTGGCGACGGCGCCGTGGCCCTACCGGATGCGCGACGCCGAGGCGTTCCTCGCCAAGCCGCGCGATCCGGTGCTTCCCTCCTTCCTGATCTTCGAGCGCACCGGCGGCGCGCCGCGGCTGGTCGGCTCGTGCGGGCTCGGCCGCCGCCCGTCGCGAGCGGTCGAGCTCGGCTATTGGATCGCGCGCGCCTGCTGGGGCCGCGGCTTCGCGACCGAGGCAGGACGCGCGCTGATCGACATCGCCCGGACGCTGGGGTTGCGGCAGCTCGAAGCCTCGCACTTCATCGACAACCCCGCCTCCGCGCGGGTGCTCGACAAGCTCGGCTTCGAATCGACGGGGCTGATCGCTCCGCGAACGAACTGCGCCCGTGGCGAAGAGGTGCCGGCGCGGCTGATGCGGCTTCGGCTGACTTCGTCAACCGAGCAGGCGGACGCGCTGGCGGCGTAAGTTTCCTCCCCGCGAGCGCAGCTCGGGGGGAGGGGAACCATTCACCGCAGAGTGAATGGTGGAGGGGTCCTGACTCGGCGCCCCACGGACGCCTCCGGCGTCCGATCTCGCGCTATCGGCATGCCCCCGGCATGCCGCGCACTTCGATCCCCTCCACCATGCTGCGCATGGTTCCCCTCCCCATCGCGCAGCGACGGGGAGGAACGAAAAGCTAGACCGCCCGCCTCACCCTGCGCTTCGGCTTCTCGCCCGACGCCGCCGCGGCGTAACCGGCGAGCAAGTGCCGGTCGTCCTCATTCCACGGATGGAAACCCGGGAGGAAATAGCGCAGCCACGCGCCGGCAATCTTGCGGAACATGCCGGGCCGTACCCAAAGGTAGGTCATCAGCAGCCGCCACGCGTGCATGCCCGTCACTCCGTCCTGCCGCATCAGCTCGAGCGCGCCCTGGGTGCGGTCGACGAGGAAGTTGCGCGTGACGAGCAGCATCACCCGCGCCTTCAGCTTCCAGCGCTTGAACCGCGGCCAGTGCCGCGTCGCGTGCAGCCAGGTGTCGTAGGCGACGCCCTTGTGCTCGATCTCCTCGACCGCGTGCCAGCGCCACAGGTCTGCCGTCTCCTTCTCGGCGCCGTCGAGGTGGCGCGGATCGGCGAGCAGCTGGTGCGCGAGGATGGCGGTGAAATGCTCGAGCGCCATCGTCGCCGCGAGGCTGACGATCGGCGGCCGGTCCTTGGTGATCGCGAGCCGTTCCTCGACCCGCTGCTCGAGCTTGCCGAGGTCGTATCCAGCCTCGGCCGAGCGCTTGTTGAACGCGTCATGCTCGCGGCTGTGGATCGCCTCCTGGGTGGTGAAACCCTTGATCTCCTCGGCGAGCTTCGGCGACGCTCCCTCCCGGAATGCTCGCACGCTCTCGACGAAGAAAGCTTCACCCTTGGGAAAGGTCGTCGACAGCGCATTGTAGATAGCGGTCGCTTCGACGCGGCCGCCGTGCCAAAGTCGCGGCGTGGCCGCGGCGCGGCCGAAGCGGCGGTCGCGCGGCGTGATGCTGATCTCCGCCGGAGTCGGGTGGGCAATCGCGTTCACGGAGGCAAGATAGGTTAACTTACATCTGTGTCAACAAGCGGTAAACGACTGAGCCCGGAAGCGAGCCGTTCGGCCGCGCTCGACGCGGCGCGCCGGCTGCTTCTCGCCGACGGCCCGCAGGCCGTGACCCTGAAGGCGGTCGCGGCGCAGGTTGGCCGTACCCACGCCAACCTGCTTCATCATTTCGGCTCGGCCGCGGGGCTTCAGGGCGCGCTTGCCCGCGCGATCGCCGATTCGGTCACTTCGAGCATTGCCGAAACCGTCGAACGGGCCCGCGCCGGGGAAGCCGATCCGCGCGACATCGTCGACCGCACCTTCGACGTGTTCGATCGCGAAGGCGCCGGCGCGCTCGCCGCCTGGATGATCCTCACCGGCCCCCGCGACGCGCTCAATCCGATCCTCGATTCGATCCGCGGACTCGTCGCGCAGCTGAGCGTTGGCCATGAGGAGCGCCGCGTCGCCGAAAGCACGCTTTCGCTCGTGCTTGGAGCGCTCGGCGATTCGCTGCTCGGCGGCCCGATCGCCGAAGCGCTCGGCCTGCCCCGCGACACCGCCCGCGAGCTTGCCGCCGAGCGCCTCCGCCAGCGGCTCGAGCAGGATCGGCCGAATGGCTGAACGAGCGGGTTCGGCAACGCACGGTTGGCGATCCCGGCTGGCCAAGCCGCTTGAGGAGCTTGGGCCGGGAGTCATCACCGGAGCGGCCGACGACGATCCCAGCGGTATCGCCACCTATTCGCAGGCCGGCGCTCAGTTCGGCTACGGGCTGCTATGGACGCAGCTGCTGAGCTATCCGCTCATGGTCGCTGTCCAGCTCGTCAGCGCGCATGTCGGGCGGGTCACCGGCGCCGGGCTCGCCAAGACCTTCACCCAATATTTCCCGCGCTGGGTCGTCACCAGCCTCGTTGCGCTGCTGCTGCTCGCCAATGTGTTCAACATAGGCGCGGACCTGTCCGCGATGGCGGCGGTGACGGGAATGGTCGTGGGCGGCGGCGATCACATCTTCGTCATCGTTTTCGCGGTCGTGTCCGCGCTTCTCCAGCTGTTTGTGCCCTATCAGAAATATTCCAACGTCCTCAAAATCCTGACTTTCAGCCTGTTCGCCTATGTCGGCGTCGTCATCTTCGTGCACGTCGACTGGCCGCAGGCGCTGCTTCGCCTCGTCTGGCCGCCGACGCTCGGCAAGGATGCGCTTCTGACCGTCGTCGCCCTCTTCGGAACGACGATCAGCCCCTATCTTTTCTTCTGGCAGAGCTCGCAGGAAGCCGAAGAGGTCGCGACCACAAAGGCTCGGCCGCTCAAGCAGGCACCCCGTGCCGCCCGCAAGCAGTTCCACCGCATGAGGCTCGACACGCTCATCGGCATGGCTTTCTCCGAGTTGATCGCGATGGCGATCATCATATCCACCGCCGCCACTTTGAACGTCAAAGGCCAGACGGACATCCAGAGCGCATCCCAGGCGGCCGACGCGCTGAAGCCGGTTGCCGGCCAATTCGCCTTCGGCCTGTTCGCGCTCGGAATCATCGGCACCGGCCTTCTCGCCGTGCCGGTCCTCGCAGGCTCCGCCGCATTCGCAGTCAGCGAGGCCCGCGGGTGGAAAAGCGGCCTCGAGTACAAGCCGCAGCAGGCGAAGCGCTTCTACGCGATCATCGTCGCAGCGACCCTGATCGGCGTTGCGCTCGACTGGTCGAGCCTCAGCCCGATGAAGGCGCTGTTTTTCAGCGCGGTGTTCAACGGAGTCGCGGCGGCGCCGATCATGGCCGCGCTGATGATCGTCACCCAACGCCGTGAGATCATGGGGCGCTTCACCGAGCGCGCGCCGCTGCTGATTCTCGGCTGGGCCGCGACAGTGGTCATGGCCGGTGCTTCAATCGCTATGTTCGTCGGGGAGCTTGGCTGAACGGCACCAACATCGTTGCACGCGCGTTATGGGCGCATGCGTAAGTTCTTCAACATGTGCGCGACGAAGATCGCCTCGGCGGCCGGCCAGCCGCTGACCTTCATCACCGCCGTTGCCGTAATCGTGGTGTGGGCCGTGACTGGGCCGCTGTTCCATTATTCCGACACTTGGCAGCTGATCATCAACACGGGGACGACGATCGTCACCTTCCTGATGGTTTTCCTCATACAGAACAGCCAAAACCGCGACGCAGCCGCCATGCAGGCGAAGCTCGACGAGCTCCTTCGGGCGGTCGATAAAGCGCGAGAGAAGTTCATCGGCATCGAGCATCTGACCGACCAGCAGATCGAACTGGTCCGAAGCGCCCTCGAACGCTACGCGAAGGACGAGGGCGACAAGGACAAGACCGCCGACGACACGGTCGATCGCCTGCTCAAACGGTTCTGATCAGCTCGGCCGCCGGTTCTCCTGCCGCAGCTTGTAATCGGCGTCGTCGATCGCCCGCAGCAGCTCGTTGAAATGCGGCGCTTCCTCGACGGGCCAAATCCGGTCGAACGTCGGCCCGAGAAGTTTCAGGTCGCTCCTCGTGAGGAGGCCCACAGCGACGATGCGATCCGGCATGGCATGGCGCTCATTCGCTAATCCACGTTATCAAACGTCTGTAAACGATTGGGGTGCCTGTAGTTTCGCCCTTGCATCGTTCGGCTGCTCCGGCACTGCGTCCGCCGACCGACGAATCAGGAAATCTTGCGCACCGTTCCCTGGGAGCTGGCGACCGCAATGCCGAACTTTCGTATGGTCATGTCGCTCGTCGCCGATCGGCCGCCCGGCAAGGGCGTGAGCCACTGCTCGACCGACAGCCCGCCGCGCATCGTGAGGCGAAACCGAAACCGGTCGCCGACCTCGTCGATGGTGACGGGCCCGCTCGCCTCGGACATGGTTCCGACGAAGCGGCCTGGAGCGACCTGCTTGATGAGCCAGCGCCGGACATAGGGCGGACGTCCTTCATCCTCGACGCGCTGGACCAGGCTGAGCGAGCCATCGGAGCGGATCTCGCCGCGCCCGACGCTCCGCGTGCGGACCGGCTTGTGCAGCATGACCTTGAGCATTCCATCGCTTTCGGTCACGCCTTCGAAGAAGGTGAACGGGTTCGTAGCTTGCTGCGCGGCGGCAATGCCGGGGCTTAGAAAAGCTGCGAAGAAAGTTACAGGCGCGATCGCGCGGTACAGCTGGTTCATCGAATTCCATCTTCACTTGGGGCGAGAGGGCGGAAGCCCCGGGACCTGAGTGGGGCTGGACGGATGAACCAGCGATGGCGGCTTTTGTGCCGCTTCTCCCTTCTATCCTCTGCGCCGGCTCCGGGGCCGACCTTGCCAACGCGGAGGTTTTCCTCGAGCCGCGCATCTTCTAACCGGGCGGGCGATGCATTTTCTCGACCAGGCGAAGATCTTTGTCCGTTCCGGCGCGGGCGGACCCGGCGCGGTGAGCTTCCGGCGCGAGAAGTTCATCGAATTCGGCGGCCCCGACGGCGGCGAGGGCGGCAAGGGCGGCGACATCATCTTCGAGGCGGTCGCCGGCCTCAATACGCTGATCGACTTCCGCTACACCCAGCATTTCCGCGCCGCCCGCGGCAAGGGCGGCGCGGGCGCGAACCGGACCGGCGCCGGCGGCGAGGACCTCGTCATCCAGGTGCCGGTCGGGACGCAAATCCTCGCCGACGACGAGGAACGCACGCTTCTCGCCGACCTGACCAGAGTCGGAGAGCGCCTGGTGCTCCTGAAAGGCGGCATGGGCGGCCGCGGCAACGCCAGCTACAAGACCTCGACCAACCGCGCCCCGCGCCAGCACCAGAGCGGCGAGGCGGGGGAGGAGATGTGGGTGTGGCTGCGGCTCAAGCTGCTCGCCGACGTCGGGCTCGTCGGCCTGCCCAACGCCGGCAAGTCGACCCTCCTGAACTCGGTCACCAATGCTTCGGCCAAGGTCGGCGACTATCCGTTCACGACGCTCCGCCCGCAGCTTGGAGTCGTCCGCCACAAGGGCCGGGAGTTCGTCATCGCCGACATTCCCGGCCTGATCGAAGGCGCGGCGGAGGGCGCGGGGATCGGCGACCGCTTCCTCGGCCATGTCGAACGGACGCGGCTCCTCCTCAACCTCGTCGACGGCTCGGCCGAAGACCCGCTCGACGCGTGGCGGGTCGTCCGCGGCGAGCTCGAGGGCTATGGCGCTGCGCTTACCGAAAAGCCCGAGATCATCGCGCTGACCAAGGCCGACCTGCTCGACGGCAAGCGGCGCGCGAAGGTCGCGAAAGCGCTGGAAAAGGAGTCCGGGAGCAAGGTCTTCCCGATCTCGGCGCCGCTCGACGAGGGGCTCGAGCC
>DASUIB010000182.1:0-7123 GCA_036273235.1 Sphingomicrobium sp.
GAGGATTTGCGCCCGGTCCGCTTCCAGCTCGAGTTGCTGAAGCCCGAGCTCTTCCTCAATCAGGCGAACATCGGTTCGACCTTCGTCTTCTATGGCTCGGCACGGATCCCGGCGCCGGACATGGCGGACGCGCTGATCGCCGCCGCGACGAACCCGGAGCAGGAGGCCATCGCCGAGCGGCTGAAGGCGAAATCGCGTTACTATGACGTCGCCCGCGAGCTCGCGCGGCTGGCGAGCCGCTGCGGGCAGGACGAGGAAGGCAAGCACCATTTCGTGGTCTGCTCCGGAGGAGGGCCGTCGATCATGGAAGGAGCGAACCGCGGCGCGGCCGATGAGGGCCGGCCGACGATCGGGCTCAACATCGTGCTTCCGCACGAGCAGCTGCCGAACCGTTGGGTGACGCCGGACCTCAGCTTCCAGTTCCACTATTTCGCGCTTCGCAAGATGCACTTCCTGCTTCGGGCGCGGGCGGTCGCGGTCTTTCCCGGCGGCTACGGGACCTTCGACGAATTGTTCGAACTGTTGACCCTGGTACAAACCGGCAAGGTCCGGCCGCTGCCCATCCTGCTGTTCGGCCGCGATTATTGGAACCGGGTGATCAACTTCCCGGCAATGGTCGAGGAGGGCGTCATTTCGCCGCACGACCTCGACCTCATCCACTGGAGCGAGGAGGCCGACGAAGCCTGGGACTTCGTCACCCGCTTCTACGCCGAGCATCCCGCGCCACCGACCGAGGAGAGCGGGCCGCCGGAATAAGATGTCCGTCTATTTGGGCTTGGTACCGGACGGCGCGATCGGCGCGGCCGGGCCGCCGTTGTTCTTCGGATTGCCCTCGGCCTGATTGGTCGCCGGCACCGGCTCCTTCGCGGCTTTCTGAGGGCCGTTGTTGGGTCCGTTGCCCGGAGTCTGGCCGGCTGCGGCCGGAGCGGCCGCGGGCGCTTTGGGAAGCGGCTGCGGCGAATCGCTATGGCTGTTGAGGAACGCCTCGACGTCGGCCCGGTCCTGCGGATTGCTTAAGCCCGCGAAGGTCATCTTGGTGCCCGGCGCGAACGCCTTGGGGCTGGTCAGCCATTCGCTGAGATTATCCCAGTTCCAGGTCCCACCCTTCTTCGACAAGGCGTCGGAAAAAGCGAAACCGCCCTTCCCCTGCCCGATCGGCTGGCCGAGGACATCCCACAGGTTCGGCCCCATCTGATTGGCGCCGCCCTTGTCGGCGTTGTGGCAGGCCATGCATTTGTTGAACACCTGCTGGCCCTTTGCGGGGTCGGCGGTGGCGAGATAGAATTCGATCGGCTTCTCGGCGGCGGCTGGGCCCGCGCCTTCCTCCTGAACGCCGGCTATAGGATAACCCATCTTTTCCGGGCGCTCGCTGTGGAAATATTCCCCCGCCACGATCGACGATCCGAGCCCGACGATCCCCGCGAACAGCACCCAGCCGGCGATGGTGTTGAAGCGATCGTCCATGAGGTTTCCCTGGTCTTGCGAAGCGGAAGGTCGGAAGATTTGCGCCGCCTCTTAGGGGCCGAACCTTGCTTCTTCAAGCGGCTGCGCGGGCCTGCGGTCTCCGCTCGAGTGCGAGCTCGGCGGCGCGGCGGTAGAGGGTTGGAAGCCCGGCCTCGCCGAGCCGACCGACGGGATGCCACCAGCCTTCGCCGAAGGGCTCGGAGCGCCGCTCGACCGAGAGATCGAGCGAGAAATGGGTGAAGACGTGGCGAACGGTTCCAAGCGAACTTGGCGAGGCGGGCGTTTCCGTCCAATCGCTCCCCGGAAGCGCGGCCATGCCGCCGAGCAGGCCTTTGGCGGGCCGCCGAACGAGCCAGACATGCCGATCGCGCTCGATCCACCAGGCGACGCCATAGCGGTGCGGGCGGGGCTTGCGCTTGCGCGGCGTGGGGAAGCATTCGGGCGCGCCGCTCGCATGAGCAATGCAGTCGGCGCTGAGCGGACATGCGCCGCAGCGCGGCTGCTTCGGCCGGCAGATGGTTGCGCCCAGATCCATCAGCGCCTGCACCACGTCGCCCGGGCGTTGGCCGGCCATGAGATCGAGCAGATGCCGTTCAATCTGAACGCCCGCGGGCTCGGCCAGTCCCTGCAGCCGAGCGATCACCCGTTCCACATTGGTATCGACGGCCGGAGCCTTTTCCGCGAACGCGATCGCGGCGATCGCGGCAGCGGTGTAGGCGCCGATGCCAGGCAGCTTGCGCAGGTCGACGGCAGTCCTCGGGAAACCGCCCCGCGCGGCGACCTCTCGAGCACAGGCGATGAGGTTCCGAGCGCGCGCATAATAACCGAGGCCCGCCCATTCGGTGAGTATCTCCTCGTCGCCCGCGCCCGCGAGCGCCTGAACCGTCGGCCAGCGCGCGAGAAAGCGCTCGAAGCGCGGAATGACGGTCGCCACCGTCGTCTGCTGGAGCATCACTTCGCTCAGCCAGACGACATAGGGATCGGGCGGCCGCGCACCGGGCGGCGAACGCCACGGAAGCCGCCGGAAGTTATCCACATAATGTTGGATCAGGCGGCTTGGGGCATTGGCGGTCACCATTGGGCTATGGCATGCTCGGACGCCATGTCGAAGCGAAAGCTGGAAAAAGGGGAACGCCCGAGGAGCTGCCGCCCGCGTTCGGCCGGCGAGCTGGTGGGGGCGGCCGGCGACCAGTCGTTCCGCCGCTTCGGCTTCGTCCAGGGCTCGATCGTCAGCCGCTGGGGCGAGATCGTCGGGGAGCGCTATGCGAAATTCTCCTCGCCCGAATCGATCCGCTTTCCGGCGGGAAAGAAGGCGGGCGGCGTGCTCACCTTGCTGGTCGACGGCGCCCATGCGCCGCTGGTCCAGCATTTGACCCCGATGATTCTCGAGCGGGTCAACCGCTTCTTCGGCTATGCCGCGATCAACCGGATCGTCTTCCGCCAGGGCAAGCCCCCAGCCGCGGCTCCGAAACCTGCGCGGCCGGAGCTGAGGGCCGTCCCCAAGGAGCTCGGCGAAGGCCTGCGCGAGATCGCCGATCCCGAGCTTCGCGCCTGCCTGGAGTCGCTTGCCTCGCGAATTGCCGCTAGCAGCGGTCCGCCGTCGCTCGACGACGGCGCCGAACCCATCCCGGTGATCGAGGGAGCCAAGTGATTGATGCGGCGTAGCGTTTTTCTGTCTTGCGCGGCGGCTCTGCTGTCAATCATCGGCCCGGCGGCCAATGCCGCTGCGGCTGCCAGGACTGGCCGCGCGCCCACAGCGAAGGTGCGCGACTGGAGCGCAGTCGTGAGCCAGACGCCCGCGGGCGGCTTCGTGATGGGCAATCCCAATGCCAAAATTAAGCTGGTGGAATATGGATCGATGACCTGTCCGCATTGCGCGCGGTTCGACGCCTCGGGCGTGCCGAACCTGATCGACAAATATGTGAAGACCGGTGAGGTCAGCTGGGAATTTCGCAATTACGTCCGCGACGCGCTCGATTTGACCGCGGCGCTGATTGCACGCTGCAACGGAGCGAGGAGCTTCTTTCCGGTGATGCGGACGTTCTTCGAGGAACAGCCGAACTGGGAAACAAGGGTCGAAAACCTGCCGCAGGACCGCGAAAAAGCGGTCAACGACCTTCCGCCAAAGCAGAAGTTCGCCGCGCTCGCCAATCTTGCGGGGCTCAGCCAGCTGGCTGCCGCCCGCGGTCTTCCTGCGGCCAGGAGCAAGCAATGCCTGTCCAACGACGGCTCGATCAATCAGCTGGTCAAGATGACTGGCAATGCGACAACTGAGTTCCCCGACTTTAAGGGCACGCCGACGTTCGTCATCAACGGCGCGATGGTCGATCTTGGGCCGGTGACCGAAGCGCAAGTCTGGCCGGCGCTCGAGTCCAAAATCCGGGCAGCGCTCGGCGGGCGTCGTTGACGGCGCCTCTCATCAAGGGAGCAGAGTGAATCGATGAAGCTTAACACCACCCTCGCCAGTGCCGCGGCCATGCTGGCGCTCGCCGGTTGCAATTCCAAACAGGCGAATGAAGCGACGACCACGAACGCACCAGTCCATTATGCCGAGACGAAGCCGCCCGCCGGTGACGACTGGAGCCAGGTCATCAATGCGATGCCCGACGGCGGAGTGATGATGGGGAACCCCAACGCCAAGGTACATTTGATCGAGATCGGCTCGCTCACCTGTCCGCACTGCCAGCATTTCGAGGAGACCGCGGTCGACAACCTCACCAACAAATATGTGAAGACGGGGCAGGTCAGCTACGAATTCCGCAACTATATCCGCGACGCGTTCGACCTCTCCGCAGTGCTCATCGCGCACTGCAACGGTCCGAAGGGTTTCTTTCCTCTGGCACGCGCTTTTTACGACACGCAGCCGGACTGGGAAGGCAAGCTCCAGAAGGTGCCGCAGGACCAGATGGAGCAGATGCAGAATCTCCCGCCCGAGCAGATCGAGCTCCAGGCGGCAAAGATCGCCGGGTTCCTCGACTGGGCGGCGGCGCGCGGAGTGCCGCAGGCCAAGGCTACCCAGTGCCTGACGGATACCAACGCGATCAACCAGCTGGTCAACCAGAGCGGCGCGATTGCGCAGCAATGGCCGGACTTCTCGGGCACGCCCAATTTCGTCATCAACGGCACGCTCAACAACAAGATCGCCGAGTGGAAGGACTTAGACACGGCGCTACAGTCGGCGCTTGCCAGCGCCGGATAAGTCGAGCGACGAGGGGACGTAGGCCTTGAAGATCAGGCGGCTCAAGCTCAGCGGCTTCAAGAGCTTCGTCGAGCCGGCCGAGCTCAGGGTCGAGCGGGGCCTGACCGGAATCGTCGGCCCCAACGGCTGCGGCAAATCCAACCTCCTGGAAGCGATCCGCTGGACCATGGGCGAATCGAGCCCCAAGTCGCTTCGCGGCGGCGGGATGGACGACGTGATCTTCGCCGGCACGTCGAGCCGGCCGCCGCGCGATCTCGCCGAGGTTTCGATCCTCGTCGAACGCGACTCAAGCGATGAAGGCGGAGCGAGCGAGAGCGAGGTCACTCGGCGGATCGAGCGCGGCGCCGGCTCGGCCTACCGGATCGACGGCCGCGACGTTCGCGCGAAGGACGTCGCCTTGCTATTCGCCGACGCGGCTACGGGCGCGCATTCGCCTGCCCTCGTCAGCCAGGGGAAGATCAGCTCGATCATCTCGGCCAAGCCGGTCGAACGGCGGCTCCTGCTTGAGGAAGCGGCGGGCATCTCGGGGCTTCATGCGCGGCGCAAGGATGCCGAGCAGAAGCTGCGAGCGACCGAAGCCAATCTGACGCGCCTCGGTGAAATCCTCTCCGAGCAGGAGCAGCGCGCGGCGCAGCTTCGGCGGCAGGCCCGAGCGGCCGAACGCTACCGCGAGCTCACCGACCAGATCCGCGGCGTCGAAGCGCGGCTGCTGCACGCGCGCTGGACCGAGGCGGAACATGCGGCCGAGGCGGCGGCCACGGAAGCCAAGGCCGCTGCCGACGAGGTCGAGCGCATTCACCAGGCAATCGCCGAGGCGCAGTCGGCGCACGATCGCGCGAGCGGAGAGCTGACCGCCAGGCGCAATGCCGTCGCCGAGCTTCGCGAGCAGGGCCACGCGCTCGCCCACCAGCTCGCGACGGCACGCGCGCGGCGCGATACGGTGGCTCGGCGGCTGGCCGAGCTAGAGCGGCTCGATGCGTCGCTGACCGCCGATCTTGCGCGCGAGGAGGCGCTCAAGAGCGACGCCTCGCGGGCGATCGAGCAGCTCGAGCAGGAGCGGCGCACGATCGAGCAGCGGCTCGACGATGCCGAGGGCCAGGCGGCGCGCTTGGGACAGGAGCTGACCGGCGCCGAGGCCGCATCGCGGGAGGCGGAAGCGGCGCTCGCCGACCTGCTTGCGCGCCAAGCGGCGATGCGCGCCGAGCGCCGGGTCGCCGAAGCGGCGCTCGAAGCGGCGCGGGCGCAACTCGCTCGGACCGGGCAGGAGCGCACGAGGCTCGCGGAGCAGCTGGAGGCGCTCGGCGACGGCGGCGAGCAGGTCGAGGCGCAACGGGAAGCCGAAGCCAAGGCCGCCTCGGCGACGCAGGCGCTCGCGGAGGCGGAGGCGCGCCGCGCAGAAGCAGATCAAGGCAGGGCGTCCGCCGCCGAACAACGCGATTCGGCCGAAACCAGGCTCGCGGCGGCGCGCGCGGCGTTGTCGGCGGCAAAGTCGGAGCATGATGCGCTTGCCGCTGCGCTCGAGCATGGCGGCGGGTCCGCGATCGCGACGCTTTCGGCCGAGCCCGGATATGAGCGAGCGCTCGCTGCGGCGCTTGGCGAGGACGCGGACGCGGCAATCGGCGACAGCGACAGCCCCCGCCGCTGGGCCGGAAGCGAGCCGCAGCCCAACGACCCCGCGCTTCCTCCCGGGACCGAATGCCTCGCGGATCATGTGCGGGCGCCCGCCGAGTTGGTCCGGCGGCTCCGACAGATCGCGGTGGCCGATGCGGACGAGGGGCGGGTACTGGCGATCGGGCAACGCCTGGTTACGCGTGACGGCGTGATGCGCCGGTGGGACGGATTCGTTGCGAGAGGGGCGGGTGCGGCGGCTGCCGAGCGGCTGCTCCGAGCGAACCGGCTGGCACAGCTTTCGGGCGAGCTGCCAGGCTTGCAAGCCGCGGTCGATGCTGCCGTCGAGCAGCGGGACGAGGCGCTGGGGGCGATGGAGCAGTGCCGCGAGGCTGCCGAACAGGCGCGGCAGGCCGCCCTGTTCGCCGAACGCGACGCCCGGGAAGCCGCGCGGGCAATCGATGCGGCGGCGGCGGCGCTCGAGCGGATCGAGGCGCAGCGCGGCGGGCTCACGCAGCGGCAGGCCGATCTGGAGCCGGTTCTCGAAGCCGCGCGCGAAGCCGTGACCGCCTCCGAACACTCGCTCGCCGTCCTGCCCGACCCTGCTGCGCTCGAACGCGATGTCCAAGCAGCGCGCGCCGTTGCGGCGGATGCCGCCGGCGCGGTGGCCGACAAGCGCGCCGAGGCCGCGACCCGCGCGAGAGAGAGTGCCGCCGACCGCGAGCGCCTCAGTGCGGCTGCGCGCGAGCAGGCGGAATGGCGCAAGCGGCGCGAGAATACCGAGGAGCGGCTCGCGCAAGCCGTCGAAAGACAGAAGCAGCAGGGCGCGGAGCGTGCCGACCTCGAAAAGCA
>DASUIB010000183.1:0-15331 GCA_036273235.1 Sphingomicrobium sp.
CGCCTCGAGAAGCGCGGCCTCGGGCGGTTCGGCCGCGGCGCGGTGCGCCTCGGCGGGACGGCCAGGACGCTTGGCCTCGCCGAGGGAATTGAAACGGCGCTCTCCGCGACCGCTTTGTTCGGAATGCCCTGCTGGGCGACGCTCGGAGTCGAGCGATTTGGCCGGGTCGCGCTTCCGCCCGAAACGCGCGAATTGTTTCTGTTCCTCGACCATGATTCCGGCGGGCCGCGCGCCGAGGCGCTTGGCCGCGCGGCCTTCGGCTACATCCCCCATGTCGAAGTCCGCTACCCGGTTCGACCGGGCGATGATTGGAATGACGTGCTTTGCTCGCCGGTTCGCCGGACGTCAGGCACTTAGGTCTGCTTTCAAGCCAGTTTGGAGAGCGGCTTCGTTCTGCGATCCAGGTCGGCCAGAATGTGACGCAATTGCCAACGCAGCAGCAGACGGCCCAGCGAAGCTCCAAACAGCAACAGCGTCAGAGTGTTCGCAGTCAGAGAAAGCCACGGGTGAAGAGGTAGCGTACCCTTGCCGAAATCGGCGACGAGAGTGCTGAATTGCATCAGCGCAAGTGCTCCGATGAATATGGTTTGACATGCGAGATCCGCAGTCTCTTCGACGACGCGACGCTCCCCTCGCGCGATCTCGCGCATCCGTCGTCCGACCTGACGAACCATCAGCACGATTCCGACGAGAAGCAGGAGCAGGCTCACAAAGAGCATGAGGTCGGTCGAGATCATTTCAGCGCCTCCATCGAGAGGGACACGCTTGCTTTAGACCATCGCCGCCGTTTTCAAGTCGTTAATGCCCGAAGGGCTGTGCGACTGCAGCCGATCGGAAGCTTTTGCGTCGCGGGCCCGCGTTCGACAATCCGGACGGCGGGATCAACGGGGTTATCGGACCTGGTCACTGCGCCAGGCCCGTTTCGCCCTCCCACAATCTCCAACCAATTTTCTCGAACGGCGGGACGAGGATCGAAACGATGTTCTCCGCCGAGGCGCCAAGGTCGCGGGCCATGCCATGCTTCGGAATTGAAGCGGCGATCGCGCATGGGCGCCAACGCCGCCGCCGCGATGTGGCTCGATCAGCCGCCGCTTGCCGGCGCGTCTGGCCGAACGAGTCCTTCAGGAGCGTCCTCGAACGCATAGGGATTGAGGAACTGACGGCCCCAGAGGAAATTGCGGTCGACCGCCGACAACCCCGCCTCGGCACAGACCGCGGCCCAGTTCCGGGCGATAGATTCAATCTGCTTGCCGATGATATCAATGGCCTCGACGAGGGAGAGCTGGAATTTCGGTGCGGCCTCGAGGCAGAGGGTCAGGCGGCTGAGATTGCGGTCGCCGACGATCCGCATCGCCTGCGACGCCTCGCCGCCCGTTCGGCTTTGAGGGCAGATGTCATAGGCAGGAGTGAGAGCGAGATATCTGCCGTCCCAGAATGCCGAATGGTTGCGCGCATGGTCGTCGGTGTTCCCGGACAGGATGTTGAAGCTTAGCCGGCCGAAGAGTTCGCGAAGCGTGTCCCTGGGCCGCGCGAAACGGTGGCGGACGACATCCGCGAGCAGGTCGTATCCGGCGTAGGCGGCCATCATCTCGTCCAGTTCGAGCAAGGTCAGCGCGGACACCATGTCGCGGCGACACCACCCGCCATCGGCGCGTTCGCGGTCGAATCTCTCGACGAGCAGGACGTCCTTGCCGAGCGCACGATCGAGCTTCACGGCCGCGACCTCGAGGCCGGCCATGGCGGCAAGGCGCATTGCCACAAACTCCGCTTTGACGACCGCGAAGAGATCGTCGCTGGTCGAGAATTTGGCGATATATTTGCGGTTCCCGTCCTCGACCTGCGCTTTGGGCCGCCCCCCCCCGAGCGCCGTTCCATGCTGCAGCGCCTGGCCAAGCTCGGGGGTGAGGGGCACGCCTTGTTCCACCCGGTCGGCGGCCTCGAGCAGTTCGGCGAGCGGCGCATGCGTGAGCCGCGGCTCATAGAGGGAAGGCGAGCGCTGGAAATCGAGCGCGCCGGTGCGGTCCGATCCCGATTCGAGCATGAAGGTCAGCTCGTCCAGTTCGGCGGCGGCAGCGGCGGCACCGGACAAGCCGGTCAGCCGATTGATGATCACCCGGCGCCCCCACGCGTCCGGCGAGCAGTCGCGGATCGCGCTTGGCATGGCGAGACCGGCCGGTAGCGGAAGGAGGCCGGGCCGGAGCGGCAGCTCCGGCTCGTAAAGCGAGATCGCGGCCGGCAGCGCGAGATAGGAGCGGCCGTAATGAAACTGGAAGCGGGTTCCGGAGCGCACCAGCCGTCCCGCCGCGACCGGTTCGGTGCTTCCCGGCAGCCATGTCCAGACGAACGCCTCCCCGGGGCGCTTCCTAGAAATCATCGTCGACCTCGACCTTGGGCCGGCGGATCATTTTCGGCAGCAGCGCGAGCTTTTCCTCGACCCGCGCAAGGTCGCCTGCGAGGCGGCTCGGATCGGCCTCGAACAGCGGTACGCCCACGATCGTCGCCGCCTCGAACGCCGAGCCGATCGAGATCGTCGGATCGCCCCGCTCGATCCGGTGAAGCGAGGGACGGCTGATCCCGATCCGCTGCGCCAGTTCCTCGGTCGTCATGCGCCGCTCGATTCGGCCAGCCCGGATCGACCTTCCGAGCAGCCCGAGGGCCTCGATCGCGTAGCGTGAATAGGTCTGTGCCATGGCGGCTGCTGTATCATATATATTACATATAATGCAATGCGTAACATATAATTTACAAATCAAAGCTGAGGCCACAACTTCGGCCCGACGGAACGTTCAGCGACCCGCAGCGAAACCATGAGAGGGAGAGAAGGCGGGCCAAGGCTGACCCGGGACCGCGATCATGCAGGGGCCGGGCCGGAGACCAGCCCATGGCCAGCCTAGCCTTATCGCACCAAGACGGGATTGAGCGCGCCCGGCTTGCGGCCGCTCATGCGATCCTCGCCCGCGTTCGCAGCGGAAAGCCTGTCGACCGGACTCACCTCGCCACCATCTTCGAGACGATCACAGGAAAATCCGACGCGTCCCGCGCCTGGTCGATGCGCGACGCCTTCGACGCGCTCGAACTGGCGCAGGTCCTTTACGTGCTTGACGCCGATTGTCCGCTGCTGCGCGGAACGTCGGCCCAGGTGCTGCTCAAGCTCACGGATTTCGGCGACGAGCTGCCGGTCCAGAGCTACCGCTCCGAGGAGCAGGTCGCCCGCCAACAATTCTCGACCCCGATGCCGCTTGCCTTCCTCGCCAGCCTTGCCGCGAGCCCGACTCCCGGCGACTTGCTGCTCGAGCCTTCGGCCGGCAACGGCATGCTCGCCTGTTTCGCGGCGCGAGCGGGCGCTCGGCTGATCCTCAACGAAATCGAAGACGAGCGGCGCTGCAATCTCCCGGACGCATTTCCGGACGCATTGCTCTTGGGACATGACGGGGAGCTGCTCGACGACCTGCTCGCGCCCGGACTGAGGCCCAGCCTCGTCCTCATGAATCCGCCCTTCTCGCGAAGCATCGGGCGGCGCGAGGACCGTTATGCGGGTGCGCGTCACCTCGCGGCCGCTGTCGAGCGGCTCTCGACGAACGGGCGGCTGGTCGCGATCATGCCCGAGAATTTCAGTGCTTCCGGCTCGGCGCGGGAGATACGCCAGAGGATCGATGAGCGCGCATGCCTCAGGCTCGACGCCCTGATCGCTCGCGGCGCTTTTGCAAGGCACGGCACGACCGTCGCGGTGCGTCTGGTCGTCTACGACAAGATCGAGGCGCCGGATTCGGCGACTTGCGTCAGGGTCGAGCAACTGCGGGAGCTCCTCGCTTTAATCGAGGCGATCGCCCCGAGGCCGAATCCCAAGCCGCCCGAGGCGGCCTCAGAGCCCCGATCGACCACCTTGTTCACCCGGCTCCGGGAATCGCCGCGGCCAGTTCCCGTCCGCGGCTCGGTCGGCCCTTGCCATGGCGAGCCGCTGATGTTCGCGACTTTCGAAGAACCGGCGGCCGCGGCCGAGCCGGTCGGGCTTTATCTCCCTTATCGTCCGACGCGGATCGCGATCGAGGACGCCGCCGCCCATCCGACGCCGCTGGTGGAATCGCTGGCGATGGGCTCGATCGCGGCGCCTCGACCCGACCATGTCCCGTTCGTGCCTGAGCGCCTTGCCGAGCGGGGGCTGCTTTCGGACGCTCAGCTCGAGACCCTCGTCTATGCGGGCTCTGCGTTCGGAAGGGACCTTCCCGGGCGCTTCGTTGCGGCGGAGGGCGGATTTGAGCTCGAGCCGTCCAACGAGGGTTCCGCATATCGGACCGGCTATTTCCTTGGCGACGGAACCGGCACGGGCAAGGGCCGGCAGGTCGCCGGGATCATCCTCGACCAATGGCTTCGCGGCAACCGGCGGCACATCTGGATCAGCAAGAATGAAAGCCTGCTCGAGGACGCGCGCCGCGACTGGACCGCGCTCGGCGGTCTCGCAATCGATGTCCAGCCGATTTCGCAGTGGAAGCTCGGCTCGCCCCTCGCTCTCGATTGCGGCATATTGTTCGTCACTTATCCGACGCTGCGCTCGGGACGTGCCGACGCCACCCGGCTTCAGCAGATCCTCGACTGGGCCGGTCGGGAGTTCGAAGGGGTGATCGCCTTCGATGAGGCCCATGCGATGGCGAACGCCGCCGGCGGCGAGGGCAGCCGGGGCAAGGTCAAGGGATCGGAGCAGGGCATCGCCGGAGTCCGCCTGCAGCACCTGCTGCCGCGTGCGCGCGTGCTCTATGCGTCCGCGACAGGCGCCTCGGACGTCAACAACCTGGCCTATTCGACGCGGCTCGGCCTGTGGGGACCGGAGACGGCGTTCGCCGACCGGGCGCAGTTCGTCGCAGCGATCCGAGACGGAGGAATCGCCGCGATGGAGCTCGTCGCGCGCGATCTCAAGGCCCTGGGCCTTTATGCCGCTCGGGCTTTGTCGTTTGCCGGGGTCGAATATGACATTCTCGAGCATTCGGTGACGCCCGAGCAGGTCGCGATCTACAATGCATATGCGGATGCCTGGGCGATCATCCATGCCCATCTCGATCAGGCGCTCGAGGCTACGCGCGTGGTCGACGCGGCGACTGGAGCGACGCTCAACCCCAATGCCAAGTCCGCGGCACTGTCCCGCTTCGAGGGCGTGAAGCAGCGCTTCTTCGGCCAGCTGCTGCTGTCGATGAAGCTTCCGAGCTTGCTTCCGGCGATCGAAGCCGATTTGGCGCGCGGCGATGCGGCCGTGGTCCAGCTTGTCTCCACCGCCGAAGCGATGCTCGACCGGCGCCTCGCCGGGCTCTCCCCCGAGGAGCGCGAGGCGCTGGCGATCGATCTTTCACCGCGCGAATATGTGATCGACTATCTCGCCGCCGCATTCCCCACGCGCCAGATGCGCGTCTTCACCGACGCCGAAGGCAATGTGCGCTCGGAGCCGATGAGCGATGAGGATGGCCGGCCCATTCATTGCCGGTCGGCCCTTCAGGCCCGAGACGAGCTCATCGAGCAGCTCTGCGCGCTTCCGCCGGTCGCCACCGCGCTCGATGCGATGATCGAGCGCTTCGGAACCCAACTTGTGGCCGAGGTCACCGGGCGAACCCGTCGGCTGGTCACCCGCGACGGCGCGCAGAAGCTCGAGAACCGGACGCCGCGATCGAATTTGATCGAAACGGACGCCTTCATGCGCGGCGACAAGCGCATTCTGGTCTTTTCCGACGCCGGCGGGACGGGCCGAAGCTATCATGCCTGCCGTTCCGCGGCGAACCAGGCTCGCCGGATCCACTATCTTCTCGAACCGGGCTGGCGAGCCGACGCCGCCATCCAGGGCCTCGGACGAACGCACCGGACGAGGCAGGCGTCGGCGCCTCTGTTCCGCCCGGTGACCACCGACGTCCGCGGCGAGCGGCGGTTCATTTCCACCATCGCCCGGCGTCTCGATTCGCTCGGGGCGCTCACGCGCGGCCAGCGACAGACCGGCGGTCAGAATCTGTTCGATCCCGCCGACAATCTCGAAAGCCGCTATGCGAAGGATGCGCTCATCGGCTGGTACCATCTGCTGTTCGCGGGCAAGCTGCAGTCGGTCGACTTCGGCCGCTTCCAGCAGCTTACCGGTCTGCGCCTCGAAGGCGAGCACGGCTGCCTCCGGGAAGACCTGCCGCCGATCCAGCGCTGGCTAAACCGGCTGCTTGCGCTTCGGATCGAGCTCCAGAACGCCATCTTCGACGAGTTCATGGGCCTCGTCGAAGCTCGGGTCGCTGCAGCGCGCGACGCGGGAACGCTCGACCTCGGAATCGAAAGCATTGCAGTCGATAGTTTCGAGGTGCTCGACGACCGGGTCATCCGATGCGATCCACGCTCGGGCGCGACCACGCATTTGCTGCGGGTCGAGCTCGCTCGCCGGATCCGTCCGCTGAAGCTCGACAAGCTCCTCGAGCTGCGCGCGGCACGCGCGGGCGCGGTGCCGATGGTCAATCGCCGGTCCGGCAAGGCAGCGCTGCGCGTCCCGTCGCGCAGCCTGCTTTCGGACGATGGGCTGCCGATCGCGCGTCACGAGCTCCTTCGCCCGACCAAGCGCGAATATGTGGCGTCAGACCGTTTGTCCGAAACCTATTGGGAGTTCGCCGATGAAGATTCTTTTTCCCAAGCATGGACTGCCGAGGTCCGCGAAGTCGAGACCACGCTCCGCCATGAGACGATCCATCTCGCGACCGGCCTCCTGCTTCCGGTCTGGGACAAGCTCCCGGACGACCATCTCCAGGTGGTCCGGATCGCCGCCGACGATGGGCGGACCTTGCTTGGCCGACAGATCCCGACAGCCTATCTTGGCGAGCTCGGCGAGAAGCTGGGTTTCGATGCGGCGATCGCGGTGCCCACCGACGAGCTTGCGGAGACCGTGCTGCGCGCCGGCAAACCGCTGCCGTTCGGCGGCCCCGAGCCGCTCATGCTCAGGCGCTCGCTGGTGAACGGCAGTCAGCGCCTCGAACTTGGCGGGTTCAGTGCAGCGCGCCTCGCCTGGTACAAGGCGCAGGGCTGTTTCACCGAGATCATCCGTTATCAGACGCGTCTGTTCATCCCGGTCGACAAAGCGGCGGATGTCCTCGCCCGTCTGGTGCCGACCGACCGCGCGAGTGAGCGGGCCTGTGCTTGACCCGCATTCCGGCGAACCGCCCGGAACCAACTGATGGCTCTGGCGCGGAAAGGTGGCCCGCATGACTGGAATTGTCCGATGGCGTCAATTGTTATGACTATCTACATGGTCAGGAGAGTGAAATGGACGCAGTCAATCTTGCAGATGCCAAGGCTCATTTGAGCGAACTCGTCGACCGGGTTGAAGCAGGTGACTCGATCGGTATCACCCGCCGTGGCAAGCCCGTCGCGCGGCTTACAAGCGCCGTGAGGCCCCGCAGGCGGATCGACGCTGCCCTGCTTCGAGCCCCCAGCCAGAAGATGCCGAAATCTGAGAGTTCCGCCCGCCTGGTTCGCTCAATGCGCGACCGCGACTGCTTCTGATGCTCTATCTCGATACGTCGCTGATCGTCGCGGCCCTTTCCAACGAAACGATGACTGCGCGAGTTCAGCAATGGGTGAGCGAACAGGATCCGTCGAGTTGTTGATCAGCGATTGGACGATCACCGAAATCAGTTGGAGGATTTGAAACTCTGCCCCGAGCAGAATTCCGGGCATCGCCGCAACTGCTCGCAAGCTGAAGAGGAGAGAAAGCGAAAGGCGGGTGAGCGTCAGGTGCGGAGAGGCTGCACCGGCTCCCACCCGGAGACTTCGGATGATCAAGACCATTCCGCTCAACAAACTCGTCGCGTCGCCGCGAAACGTCCGCCGGACGAGTGACCCGCAAGCCGACGCCGAGATCAAGGCCGACATCGAAGCTCGCGGCCTTCTTCAGAACCTCGTCGTCACCAGCGCGTCGAAGCCGCGCGGCGGCTTCGCGGTCGAGGCGGGCGAGCGGCGCCGCAAGGCGCTTCAGAGCCTCGCCGACGAGGGCAAGCTCGCGAAGGACCATGAGGTGTCCTGCCTCGTGATCGACCGCGATACGGCACAGGAGGCCAGCCTCGCCGAGAACTTCCAGCGGCTGGCGATGAACCCCGCCGACGAATGTCTCGCGTTTCAGCAGCTCATTGAACAGGGTTCAGATGTGGAAGGCATCGCGCGCCGGTTTGGGCTGACCGTCCGTTTCGTCGAAGGACGGCTGCGCCTCGCCGGCCTTGCTCCAATCCTGTTCGAAGCGCTCGGCGCAGGCGAGATCACCCTCGATGTTGCCAAGGCCTATGCCGCCACCCCCGACCGCGAACGGCAGGCCTATGTGTTCGAGCAGCTTGGCGGCGGTTACTCCGCCGGTCATCCCGACAGCATCCGCCGGATGATGACTCAGGCCACGATCAGCGCGAGCGACCGCCGCGCCCGGTTCGTCGGCGAGGATGCCTATGTCGCTGCCGGCGGGAGGATCGAGCGCGACCTTTTCTCGGACGAGGGCGACGCGCGATGGCTCGACATCGCGCTCGTCGAGCGGCTCGCGACCGAGCAGATGGAGGCGCTTGCCGCCGAGACAGCCGCGGAGCAGGGGCTGGCGTTCGTCCGGCCGACGCTCGACAGCAGGATCGGCTATTTTGCGCCCGATGGCCTGCGGCGCGTTCCGGCGCCAAAGCCCCCGCTCACGGACGAGGAATCCGCGCGTATCGAGGCGCTCGAGGAAGAGCTCGGCGCACTGGTCGACCTGCTCGAGGACGAGGAGACGGACGACAGGGTCCGCGCCGAGACCGAGGGCAAGCTCCGAAAGCTCGACAGCGCCATCGATGCGATCCTCGACAAGCCGCCGGTGATCGACCCGGAGCTGAAGGGAAAGGTCGGAGCATTCCTGCTGCTCGATGATCAGGGCCGGCCGAAGCTCGACACCAGCTTCTACGCGCAAGTGGACTCCGGCGATCCCTCCGCGGCCAATGCTGACGAGGACTCGCCGGACGGCGAAGCTCAGGAGCAGTCGCCGCGTCCGGCGACGCTTTCGCGGCGGCTGATCGACGAGCTCGCCATGCAGCGGCGCGACATTCTCGCGGTCCACGTTGCGGCCGACCCCGTTTTCGCGCTCGATCTCGTCATCTTCCTGATGATCGATCGCGACGCGCACCATTGGGGTGACAAATGCGGTTCGTCGCTCGTCGCGAGTCCGCCCTCAAACCCGGTGTTCGACTTCAGGACTCCGGAAGCGCCGGCGACGGTCGCGCAGACCCGGGCCGATGAAGCGCTCGATCGAAGCTGGACCGGGAAGGCATCGCGGTCCGAGCGCTTCGATGCGTTCCGGGCGCTTCCCGAAGAGGCGCGCGCCGCGTGGCTCGGCCATGCCGTTGCTCGAACCCTCGAGGCGAGCGTGCACCTTGCGGGCGAGCGATCCTGCGCCTTCCACGATCATCTCGGCGAACTGCTCGGCATCCAGGTCGCGGCCTGGTGGCGACCGACGAGCGCCAATTATTTCGACCGCGTGCCCAAGCGCGTGACTCTTGCGGCGCTCATGGAGGTCGGCGGCGCGGCTCTCGCCGAGCGATATTCGAAGGCGAAGAAAGCCCAGCTCGCGCAGGCGTGCGAACGCATCTTTGCGGGCGACTTCATCGCCGACGTCGAGGACAAGCAGGCTGCGCTCGCCTGGGTTCCCGAATCGATGCGCTTTTCCGCTCCGGCCGATGATTCGGCGCCCGACGGAACAGCGGGCGAGCCGCCTCCCACCGGAACCGGCGAGATCGCCTCCACCGGCACACCTGTCTCGGAGGAGATCGAGGAAGCGGCCTGACGTCTCCTCAGGTCGTTCCTCGGGGCGGCTCTCCCGGGAGGGGGAGGGCCGCCCATCCCGGCACCGGCCGGCGACGGCGAACCGGACCTAGTGAAAACCGATCGGAGGACGCGTCCAACGGGGATATGCAGGCGCGCCCTACTCACCGCCGCGATTGCAGCCGGCCTCGAGCCGGGACGGATCGTCGCCCGGATTCCCCGCCGTCGTCGCCCCGTGCCGAGCAAGGAGCTTTTCCATGCCGACCGACATCGAGCGCTCCTATGTGGAGCAGGGTTATCATTTGCCCGGGGGCCTCACCTGGGACATGGTCGCCGAGCGGCGTGCCCGCTGGGCCATATCCGAGATCTTCGTTCCGATCGCCGTTGCGCCAGGCTGCGTCGGCTGGGGCGTGCCTTACCGCAACCGCGTGCCGCTGAAACATCCGTGACCCGCCGTCGAGACAGCGATCCGGGCGTCGATCGCGCTGCGGCGGTCCTGTCGCCGCTCGAGCGCGAGGTGCTCGTTCTCAGCGCCGGCCGGCATCTGTCCATTGAGCAGATCGCCGTCAGGCTCGCTATTTCCGAGCAGCGGACCGGGCGGCTCCTCGCCGGAGCCCTGGTCAAGTTCGACCGCGAAATGCATCGGCGACCACGGCCGTGGTGGCGCTTCTGGCGATGACCACCCGCCTTCGCTGGCCGGGAGGCGCAGCGGAGTGCCGCTCACGCATCCGGTCCCGCGGGCGGCCGCGGCGCGCGGGGAAGCCCTGACCCGGGCGCCGCATCGCCGCAACCCGCCGGCTCTCGGCCCGTGTTGCCCCGCGATGCGGGGCTGCCCGCGCCAGCCTCGGCCGGGGGCTTCCCTCGGCTGAGCCTCGGTGCGGAGAGGGCGGCTCGGCCGGGTCGGACGGGCTCCCTCGCGCCGCATCGTGCGGCGCTTACGGAGACGGAGATTTGATCATGCACAGCAATCTCGCAGCCCAGCTTGCGCAGCTCGAACTCGGACATCTCGCGATCGAGCGGGCCGAGGTCCGCGGCCCGACCGACCTCCCCGGCAGCGAGGCCGTCGAGCAGACGCTTGCTGCCATCTGGTCTGACCTGTTCGCCTTGTTTCCGGATACCGCGCTCGAGGACGACGCCGAGGAAATCGCGTGGGGCCTGGTCAACCTTTTCCACCGGGCGTCGACCAAGCGCAGCGCTCAGATCGACCGGGCGACCGATGAAATCCGCGTCCTGCTGGCGTCGGCGGACGGTTCCGAAGTCCATTCGGCCGAGCTCGAGCGGCAAATCGGCCGCGCCCAGGCGGCTGAAGCGGCGATGATCGGCCTGGAAGCGCTGCGCGAGGCTGTCGCTTTGCTCTATCTCAACGAGACTGGTTCGTCGTGGCGCCCAGCGACTGGCTCGCGCGTCAATCATGGGCGGACGTTGACATCGGCAGTGGTCGAAGGCCGCGACTATCTCCGTGCTCGGCGCGAGAGCCGCCGCCGCGCAGCAATGCCCGAAGGAACGCCGGTCCTGTTCGGCGGCGGGCGTCACTCCTTCACAAACGCCGAAGACGCGAAGACCATCGCGAACCGCGTATGGGAGACGCTCGACAAGGTCCGCGAACATGTCGCCGACATGGTCCTCGTCCACGGGGGCGACACCAAAGGTCTCGACCGCATTGCCGCGGCCTGGGCCGAGCGCCGCAAGGTCGCCCAGGTCGCGTTCGGGCTCGACCGGCGCCTGGGATCACGCGCCGGCTTTAGGCGCAACGAGCAGATGCTGTCGCTGTCGCCGCGCTGTCTGGTCGCCTTTGCAGGCAACGGCGTGCTCGAGCGGCTGGTCATTCAGGCCAAGGAGAAAGGCGTGCATGTCGTCGATCGCCGGGGGCCGCTCGGAACGAATCCCAAGCGCTCGGCGCGCTAGGCTGCCAGCCCGCATGATTGCCATTTTCGCTTGTCCTTTGCGCTTGGTGAAGCAAGGCTGACACTGCAATGAAGAGCGATCTCGACCATCTGCCCGACGCCAAGCGGCACGAGCTCGCTTTCATTGTCGACTGCCTGCTCAAAGGTTTTGCTTTCGCGATTGGCCGGCGCACCATGCCCAAGCTTCGCGGCGGCAGGTTGCTCAAGATCATCCTCTTTGGAAGTTACGCGCGCGGCGACTGGGTGGAGGACCCGGTCGGGCGCTATTTCTCCGACTATGATCTGCTGGTGGTTGTCGATCGCGAAGAGCTTACGGATGTTCCGGAATTCTGGGCCACGACGGAGGAGCAATTGCTCCAGGAGCTTGCGTCGGGCCGCAACCTCCGGACGCCCGTCAGCCTCATCTATCACAGCCTCGACGATGTGAACGAGAAGCTTCGGCTCGGGCGCTATTTCTTCATGGACATCGTGCGCGACGGCATCCTGCTGTTCGAGGAGCCGGGCCATCCGTTCGCCGAACCGCGGCCGCTCTCGCCGGCCGAGGCGCTGCGCGAGACGCGCGATTATTTCGAGGAATGGTTTGAAACGGCCAATCAATTCTATCGTCAATTTCAGCACGCCCTCGTAGATGGAGCACCGAAGGTTGCGGCATTCCAGTTGCACCAGGCCACCGAGCGCTTCTATCACTGTCTCTTCCTGGTGCGGACGCTCTACAGCCCAAAGACGCACAATTTGAACCAGCTGCGCCAGCTTGCCGAAGGACTCGAGCCGCGCCTGAAAGAGATCTGGCCGCGGGCGACCAAGTTCGAGCGGCGCTGCTATGAATTGCTTCGCGATGCATACGTGAAGGCGCGTTACTCGCGTCATTATCGCATCAGCGACGAGCAGCTCGCCTGGCTTTCGTCGCGTGTCGAGCTGCTGCAGACGACCGTCCGTGAGCTGTGCGAACAGCGGATCGCCGAGCTCGCCCAAGCCACGTAGCTCTTCGACCGTCGTTCGTCGCATGCGATTGCACGCCGCCGAGAATGACCATCTCGATACCGTCGTGAACGCATGCACCCTGGCCGGGAGCTTGCTCCCGATGCGCCCCGCTCGATTGAAGGCGAGCGCATGTTCCGGGCTGCGACGCTCGGGATGCGTTCCGAACGAGCGGCGATCCTCAGATAAGGCAGTGAGTTCCGGTTGCGCTCAGCCGTGGCATTTGGTCAGGTCGATCGGCGATTCCGTTCCTTTGACGATCGTCACCTTCGAGCCGTCCTTGCTCAAGGTCCAGGTCTCGACACTGTCCCAGAACTCGCCTTCGCCCTCGTAGGCGAGCTTGAGCCTGATCGATCGATCCCGGCCGGCCTGAGTGACGCGTTGCAGGCGAGCGCCGGCCTCGTAGAAATTGACACCGCCGGGTTTGACAACGATGGCATCGACGCGATCCTTTGCATTGCACGAGGCCGGCGTGGGGGCCCATCGTCCGCGGAATGCGGGAGGAATGACCTCGGGTTCGTCGATGCTCGACGTGCCGGGAAACCAGGCCCGATAGGGTACGTCCATCACGATCGCGGACAAGAGAAGAAGCATGGCGACAACTTATTCGCGCCGTCGACGAAGCGCCAGCGTTGCGAACCGTGCGTCGCCCGGTCTGCCACGCGCGGCCTGGAGGATCTCTGCACAAGGTTAGTTGGATACAGCATCTCGTCGAGAAACTGCAGTAGAGAAAGCTGAATCGCTTCCTCCCTATGCTCCGCCGGATCGTCGCAGGGGAGGACATTCATGCTCGAATAGCTGAAGCAACGCTCATTTCGAGTGGTGGTCACACTCATCGTCATATTGCTTGCCATGGGTCTTGCGGCCAGCTTCCCCCCTGACCTCGCCTTCCTCATGGCCCTCGATCTCAGCACTTGGGTGGAGGCTGCGGTAGCCGTATATGTCGTGACGCAGGTCACAAGAGTGAGGCCGATCCTGATCTTCGTACGGGAGAAGTTACTTGCATGGCGACGAAGGTCGCCCAGGCAGGCGCGCACGCGGGCTGGCACGAAGATGCCGCCGTCGAACGACGACGACCATGCGTCTGTACTGCTAGTCGCCGCTTAATCCGAACTCCGCCGCTGAAACGCCGTCCGTGTTGGGCGCAGCTTTGCTGTCGTTACCCATCCTTGGCTCGCCCGATTTCCGCTTCGGACCCGTATAGTTGAACTGTTCGCAGGTGTGATCGCGATCTTCGCCCATCCCGGGTAAGGCTGCGCGGATGCTGCTGCGATAGCGATTGGCAGGATGGTCACGGTCATTCTTTCATTCCTTCCTCGCGTTCGCCTCAATTTCCATCGGAGGGATCAGCACCGTCATCGGATGAGGTCGCGGCGCGATCTTCGTCATCCGACCAAGCCCTAGCACTGCCTGAATCCTCTCCAGACTGCTCCGGGGCATAGGCTACGCAGCCTTCTTGAAAGCTCCAAGGTCCGCAAAGCTGAGCTCGAGCTCCTCCTCGCCGCGGCGCGAGAGATGGCTTTCGAACGCATCATATTTGGCCATACGAACATCCAAGAGCAGTTGAGATCCGCCCTTTCTCACGACGTTGACATGGCTGTCGAGCCCGTCTTCACGTGACTTTCTCTCGTCTCGCAGTCCCGTCGAACCTCTGCTGAGGAGCTGACTTGGGAGCCTGGCGCTGAGTGTTTTTCGGCGACGCGTGTCGGTGCGGACGAATTTAGAACATGACCGGTTCAGTCCCCTTTTGTCGGCAACTGACCGTCCCCGTTCGACTTGCCACCCGCCTGCTTCGGCAGCTTGCCGGAGCCGCAACCCCAGGCCCTTCGGCCCGTGTTGCCCTTCGGGCTGCCCGCTCCACGCCTCGGTCCGAGGTTTCCCTTGGGCTTCGCCCGGCGGTGCGTTCCGCCGCTTCGCCTCGCTCCTGGCGGGCTGTCGACGGGGAGGTCCCGCCGATCATCTCAAGGGAGACTTTCCATGACCAATATCGTTCTTCTCGTCGGCAATCTCGGCGGCGATCCCGAGCTTCGTCCGACCAATGGCGGCACCGATGTCGCGAGCTTCAGCCTCGGCACCAGCCGGCCAAAGCGCGACAGCGAGGGCAAGACCTACAAGGACGAGAGCGGGTTCACCGCCAAGGACACCGAATGGCATCGGGTGACCTGCTTCAACGGCCTCGGCCGGGTCGTTGCGCAGCATGCGGCCAAGGGCATGCTCGTCTCGGTCAAGGGCCGGATCCACAATAGCAAGTGGACCGACAAGGACGGCATCGACCGCTACGGCTATGAGGTCATCGCCGACGACGTCCAGTTCCTCGGCCGCCCGAAACAGGCGAGCGAGCCCGCCGAGAACATCGAAAGCGACGAAGACCTGCCGCTCTGAAGCTGTCTTTCAAGTCCCGGCGGCTCGCACCGCCGGGGCTCTTTTTGTTGCGTGTAGATCGGAGTGGCGGGGAGGGGCTCTTGTCGAGAAAGCCCAGTGTGGCGGACGGCGGAGCGGCTGTGCAAGGATGCGCGGTCCCCCCAATTTGCTTCGCAAATCGGCTCCCCCGCGCCCCGCTTCGCGGCGCTCTTCGAGCGTCCCTGACAGCCGCTCCGCCGCCCGTCGCTGAAGCGCCGTCCTCGATCTTGAGGACAGGCAAGGGAGACGGCCATGACGATCATTTCTGCTGCTGTTGCAGG
>DASUIB010000184.1:0-15286 GCA_036273235.1 Sphingomicrobium sp.
CTCGCCCAGTGATTCAAGATTATCCGCCGTAAACCCCTGATTGGCGTCGACCGCAAGCCAAGCGTCGGGCCGCGCCTCGCGCACGACCCGCATCCGTTCGCGGTCGAGATCGGCGTCGCCGTCGAGCTTCAGCTTGATCGCGGTTGCGAACGACAGCCGGTCGATCTTCTTCGCGATGACCGCCGGATCGTCCGCCGGAAGCGTGAAGGTCGTGACGAGCGGCCGCGGCCGCGGCACTCCGGCGAGCGTCCAGACCGGCACCTGCTCGGTGATCGATTCAAGCTCCCACAAGGCGCAGTCGAGCGCGTTGCGCGCGCCGCCCGGCGGGAGCAGGTGCTGTAGTTCATCGCGGGAGAGGCCGTCCTCCACCTGCTGGCGGACCTGCTCGACCGTTTCGATCATGTGCTGCTGGTCGTCGCCCAAATAATAGACGCCGGCAGCTTCGCCTCGGCCGGCGCGGCGCCCCTCGGCGATCCGCGCGATGATCGAGGGCATGGCCTCGAACACATAGCCCGTGATCCGGAACGGCTCGGCGAATCGAATCGCCGCCTTTTCAACGCTCAGCGCTCGGGAGTCGGTGGCCGTTGCCATGCTCAATGCATAGCAAGCGAAACAAAGGTTTCAAATATTGAAACAGCGAAAGCTAATCCTCGCCGCCGTGTTTCGAAAGGGTCATCCTCTGGCGAGCGGCTTCGGCCAATTGCTGGATGCCCTGGCCCGCGCAGACGGCGAGCACAGTGCACGGCTCGCTGCTGGTTCGAACATAGCCGTGCGCCATGCCGCTGTCGAAATAGATGGAGTCGCCCCGGCCCAGCGGAAGCGGCGCATAGAGGTCGGAGTGGAGCTCCATCGAACCTCGAAGCACGTAGAGATATTCCTCGCCGCCGTGACGCACCAGGCCGCCAAGCTCGTCGACGCTCCTCGCCTGGACGTCGATGATGATCGGAATCATCATTTTCCCAAGCAAATCAGTGGCGGGATAGTGATGCAGATGCTTCTCGGACTCGGCGTCGAGCGCCTCTCCCGCTCGAGTGATGCTTCGCCGGCCCACCGCGACAGGCGAAGTGCGTTCTTCGGGGTCGGCGAGGATATCCTTGAGGTCGACGTTGAGCGCCTGGGCAAGCCTGATAAGCTTGTCGTAGGTGAGGCTCATCTTGCCGTTTTCGAGCTTCGAAAGCGTCGAGTAAGGCAGCCCCGCCCGAGCCGACAGAGCGCGCAGGCTAAGGCCCTTCGCCAGCCTGACGTCGCGAATCGCCCGGCTTGGCGCAGGCAATTGCCTGATCCCGTCCAGAGCCAGGTGCGACGGGATTTTCCCCTTTGTTTTTCGTTCTCTCATTGCCCGGCCAGAAACCAGTTGCCATTCTTGAAACACATGGCAATGATGCCACCAATCTGGCGGGGAGAGCTAGGGTGAACATTCATCGCAGCCTTGGAATGTTTCTGACGGGCACGAGCGCGCTTGCCGCGGCAGGCCCGGCGTTTGCGCAAAATGCCAACACGGCCAATGCGACCGCGCAGCCCTTGCCGGCTCAGGCGCAGTCGGATCAAGACGCCATTATTGTCACCGCGCAAAAGCGTCCGCAGGTTCTGATCGACGTTCCGCAGTCGGTGACCGTGGTCTCGGGAACCACCTTAGAGCAGCAGCACGCGAACAGCTTCGAGGATTATCTAAAGCTGGTTCCGGGGCTTTCGCTTGAACAAATACGCCCAGGCGAAGCACGCCTGACCGTCCGCGGACTGAATACCGACGGAGACGCTTCAACCGTCAGCGTCTATGTCGATGAGACGCCGTTTGGATCGAGTAGCGGACTGGCCAACGGAGCAGTGCTCGCCGGCGATTTCGACACGTTCGACCTCAGCCGGATCGAAGTGCTGCGCGGGCCTCAAGGAACCCTTTATGGCGCGAGCTCCCTCGGCGGCGTATTGCGGTTCGTCACCAATGCGCCCTTGACGAGCGCATTCGATATGCGCGCGAGAGCGGGCATCGAGGATGTGAGCGATGGAGGTGTTGGGTACAACGCCGACGCTGTCGTAAATGTGCCTTTAGGCTCGACGGTGGCATTCAGAGCATCGGCCAATTACCGCAAGGATCCAGGCTTCATCGACTCGATCGGCACCGGCGGCTCGGACCATGCCAAGAACATCAACGGCGACCGTGACTTCGGCGGTCGAGCGTCACTGCTGTTCCAGCCGAGCGCCGCGGCGTCCATCCGCTTGTCGGCGATCGCGCAGAACATCGATGCCGATGCTCCATCGATCATCGAAGCCGACCCGGTCACATTAAGGCCACTCCACGGCCTCTCGCAGTCGCAGTTCGTACCGCAATTTTCAGACCTCCATTATAGGATCTATAATGGCACGGGTATCTTCGACCTGGGGTTGGCGAACCTGACATCCTCGACCAGTTACGAGACCCAGAAGCAGCACGAACGGATCGATTTCACCTTCGCACTGAGCCCATTGCTTGAATTTGGATTTGGACTGCCGCCCAACAATTTTTTCGAGGCGCAGGACACGGACCTGAAAAAGTTCACGCAGGAGCTTCGGCTCTCTAAACAGACGAACCTCGTCGATTGGCTCGTGGGAGCCTATTACACCAATGAAAATGGCCTGATCGATCAGAACTTCGTAGCGGTACAGCCAGGGACCCTGACGCCGATCGACGTTTTGCCGATCCTTGGCACCACTTTGGGCAGCGCCAGCGTCACTTCGAAATATCGCGAAATAGCCGGATTCGCGAATGCGACCATCCACTTCACGCCGCAATTCGATCTCGACTTCGGTGGTCGATACAGCCACAACAAACAGTCGGCACATGAAGTCACGGACGGAGCGCTGGCCGGTGGCCACAACGACTTCCCGGTCGATCGTTCATCCGAGAACGTGTTTACCTACTCGCTGGCACCCAAGTTCAAGCCAAACAAGAACATGTCGATCTATGCGCGCGTGGCGAAGGGCTTTCGCCCCGGTGGGCCAAACGTACTTCCCGCCGGAGTGCCCATCCCTCCGGACGTCCCAAGGATTTTCCACTCCGACTCAGTCATCAGCTACGAAGCAGGGATAAAGGCAGAATCGAGCGACCACGTTTTCAGCATCGATGCCGACGCGTTCCACATAAACTGGAAAAACATCCAGATTCTCACCACGGTGTCGGGCTTTACCGTGAACGCCAATGGCAAGACAGCCAGGAGTGACGGTGTTGAATTCAACCTCGGCGTGCGGCCGGTGCCCGGGCTCGACCTGTCGGTGAACGGCGCCTATACGAACGCCCGCTTGACGGCCGATACGCCTCCGGACGTCGGCGGACGAAACGGCGACCAGCTGCCGTTCACTCCGAAATTCAGTGTCTCACTGAACGGCGATTATCATTGGCAGCTCGGGCCCAGAACGAGAGCGCATGTCGGCGCCTCGCTGCGCCACCTGTCGGGACAGACCGCCGGCTTCGATTCGGATTTCGTCGCTGCGTTCGGACGCCAGCGCCACGTTCAGCCTTACAGCGTTATCGACCTTTTCGCGGGCGTTGACTTCGGGCATTTCGACCTTGAGGCCTATGTGAAGAATCTCGGAAACAGCCATGGCGTTACGTCGGTCACCGGGGTGAGTGTTTTCGGGCCGTCTCCGGACACCGGCTTCCCGCTCTTCCCGGGCGGTGCCATCGGGACTGGAATCATCCGCCCGAGGACGATTGGTGTGTCGCTCGGATTCAATTACTAAAGGGAGCTGCGTCATGCGCTTATTGGCTTGGCTAGTGGCGATCGCGGCGGCGGCCGCAATTCCGGCAAGCGCCCAGTCGCCGACCCAGCTCCAGCCGGTCAAGTCGAACGCGGCGGTGCTCCCGGCCCCGGCAGTGCCGGCCACGTCCGCCACCGGCGCGACCGCCCCCGCCCTGACCAAAGCCGACGTCGACGCGTGGCTCGACGGCTACATGCCCTATGCGCTGAAAGCCGGCGGAATCCCGGGCGCCGTCGTCGTGGTCGTGAAGGACGGCCAGCCGCTCACCGAGCGCGGGTTCGGCTATTCGGACGTTGCGGCGCATAAGCCGGTCGATCCCGAGAACACCTTGTTCCGGCCGGGTTCGGTTTCGAAGCTGTTCACCTGGACCGCGGTCATGCAGCAGGTGCAGGCGGGCAAGCTCAACCTCGATACCGACATCAACAACTATCTCGACTTCAAGATTCCGCCGCGCGACGGCAAGCCGATCACGCTTCGCAACCTGATGACCCACACGCCGGGCTTCGCCGAGACGGTCAAATATCTGATCCTGTTCGGCAAGGACAAACCGGTGCCGTTGCGCGCCGCGCTGGTGCGCTCGATCCCCGACCGGATCTACGATCCCGGCACGATGCCGGCCTACTCCAATTACGGCGCGAGCATCGCGGGCTACATCGTCCAGCGCGTGTCGGGCGAGCCGTTCGACGAATATATCCAGCGGCACATCTTCGCGCCGCTCGGGATGACCCACTCCTCGTTCGAGCAGCCGCTCCCGTCGAACCTCGATCCGCTGCTGTCGAAGGCCTACCGCTACGGATCCGGCACGCCGCAGCCGTACGAGGTGATCGCTCTTTCGCCGGCGGGCGCGCTGTCGTCGTCCGGCGCCGACATGGCAAAGTTCATGATCGCCCACCTCAACAATGGCGGGCCATTGCTCAACCCGGCGACCGCGCAGCTCATGCATTCGCCGGCCAACAAGCCCTTCTCGGCGTTGCCGGCGATGGCGCTCGGCTTCTATCATGAGGACCGCAACGGCCTGAACATCATCGGCCATGGCGGCGACACGGTCTTCTTCCACTCCGACCTGCACCTGTTCCTCGACAAGAACGTCGGTGTGTTCATCTCGATGAACAGCCTGGGCAAGGCCGGCGCCGCGCAGACGTTGCGGGAGGAGCTGCTTCAGCAATTCACCGACCGCTATTTCCCTGCGCCCGAGCAGAACCTGCCGACGCTCGCCACCGCGAAGAAAGACGGCCAGGCGATCTCCGGCCATTACGTCAGCAGCCGCGCCGGCGCGTTCAGCTTCCTGCGCATGGTGGCGTTGCTCGGCGAGACCAAGGTCGCGGTGGACAAGGACGGCAATCTGATCGCCTCCTCGATCACCGACCCCTCGGGCAGCCCGCGCAAATGGCGCGAGGTCGGCCACTGGGTCTGGCAGGACAGTGCCGGAAAGGACCTGCTGCAGGCGATCCCCAACGCCAATGGCGGCGTGAAGATGTTCTCGATCACTCCGTTCGCGCCGATCATCGAGTTCCTTCCGGCCCCGGCGTCGCTCAATGCCGGCTGGATCCTGCCGCTCGCGATCATCGCCTTCATCATCCTGCTGATCGCCGCGCTCGGCTGGCCGACCGCCGCGCTCGTGCGCAGGCGTTACAAGGCCGAAGCGCCGCTCAGCGGGCGGCCGCTCGAGCTTTACCGGCTGACGCGGATCACGGCCTGGATATTCATCGCGCTCGGGATCGGCTGGTTCATCATTATCTCGCTCCTGAGCAGCGATCTCGCCAAGCTCGACAACGGCCTCGACATCTGGATGCGGCTGCTCCAGCTGATCCTGATCCTGGGCATCGTCGGGACCATCGCCGCCATCTATAACGCCTATGTCGCCGCGACGGGCGAGGGAGCGCGCTGGTACCGGACGGTCTGGGCGATCCTGATCGCGCTTTCCGCGGCGTTCCTCGTGTGGCTGTGCCTCGACCTGGGACTCTTGACCGCGTCGCTGAACTACTGAGCGGGTGGCGACCGCCAGCGCCAGCGCGGAGGGGATAAGGCGCGGCCCGACCTTGTTCGGGCACCCGGCGGGGCTGACCGTCCTGTTCACCACCCAGATGTGGGCCGAATTCTCCTTCTTCGGCCTCCAGGCCCTGCTCGTTTATTACATGACGAAGCAGCTGCACTTCCCGCAGGCCAAATCGTCGCTGATCTACGGCGCCTACGGCGGCGCGGCATTCTTCAGCCCCTTCTTCGGCGGCCTCATCGCCGACCGCTGGCTCGGCCGGACCAAGAGCGTGATCATCGGCGGCGCGATGATGATGTTCGGCCATTTCGCAATGGCCTTTCCCGCGCTGCTGTTCCCGGCGCTCGCGCTGGTCGCGCTCGGGAACGGCCTGTTCATCCCGCCGCTCGCGATCCAGGTCGGAAGCCTCTACGCCGGCGACGACCCGCGCAAGGCCTATGCCTACAGCGCTTATTACATGGGCATCAACCTCGGCGGGTTCCTCGCGCCTTTGGTCTGCGGGACCCTGGGCGAGCTCTATGGCTGGCACTGGGGCTTCACCGCGGCGGGTGTCGGGATGGGAATCGGGCTCGTCATCTATTGCAGCTTCCTCCGGCTGCTTCCGCCTGAACCCGACAGGGCACTGCTCGCCGCCGAAGCGCGGGCCGACGCCCCCCCGGTGATCCGCAAGCATGTCGCGATCCTCCTCCTGATGATCGCGATGATCGTCCTGTTCCGCGTCGGCTACGAGCAGAGCGGGAACGTGATCGCGCTGTGGATCTCCGACTTCACCGACCGCTCAATCCCGCTGTTCGGAACCGGCGCCGCGATCCCCGCCACCTGGTTCCAGTCGATCAACCCGCTTCTGATCATCGTCGGAACCCCGCTCCTGATCCGCTTCTGGAGGGCGACCAAGGCGAAGGAGACCACGCCCGACCTCCTCCGGCGGATGGCGATCGGCTGCGTCATCGCCGCCGCCGCGATGCTGACGATGGTCTTCGCCGCGCTGGCGAGCGGTCCCGGCGGCGCCCGAGTCAGCTCGCTCTGGGTGTTCGCTTATTTCTTCCTGCTGACGCTGGGTGAGCTGTTCGTGATCCCCGTCGGGCTCACTTTGGTCGAATCGCTCGCCCCAATCCGCTTCGCGTCGATGGCGATGGGCGGCTGGTACATCGCCAAGTTCCTCGGGGCGATCCTCGCCGGCTGGATGGGCGAATACTGGTTGGTGATCCCGCCCTGGGCCTTCTTCGCCCTCGGAATGACCTCGACCCTGGTCGCCGCGCTGTGCCTCTATACGATGGCGCGCGTCCTGCGCTGAGGCCGGCTCGGCTTCATCCGCGCATTCGGACTTGAGCAGCGCGAGCCATTCGTCGCGCAGCGCCTCCTCCTCGGCCCGTTCGGCGGCGCGTTCGCGTTTGTCGTCGGCCTCGAGGATCGCGACTTCCTCCTCGGTGCAGACGCGCTTGTAGGACGTGCCGCAGTCGATTTCGTCATAGGGACAGCTCTCGTAGCCGGTGAAATCGGCCGGCGGCGGAAAGTCGGTCATCCAGATGCCGTCGATGTCATCCTTCCAGAAGCGGTCGGAGAGGTCGATGCCGCCCTCCTCCGGTTCTTCGTCTGTAGGATCTTCGCTCTCGGGAAACTGACAGTTTTGACATAGTTTCACGGGCTCCTCGGCCGGTGCCTCGATGAGCGCGCGCGCCGCCTGGTCGTCGCCCTTGCCGATGAGGGTCAGGACTTCGTCCCAGTGGCGCATCAGCGCGAGATGTTTGTCGCCGCGCTCCTCGGCGCGGTCGCAGCGCTTGTCGAGGCGACTGAGGAGGCCGAGCGTCAGGCGGACGTCGTAGCGGTGGCGAGTGACGGTTGCGCCGTCGCTGCGCGTGATCGTCTCGGTGATTCCGTCGATCATCTGCTCCCGACCTTTGTCGTCCATCGGCCGCCGGGCCATCAGCGCGGCGGCGTCCCAGGCGGCGCCGAACAAAGGATCGCGCGCGGCGAGCGTGTACGCCGACTGGCGCGACAGGCCGGCATAATCGGCGGCGAGGGTCGCCTTGCCGGTGTCGGCGAGCACCTGGAGGAAAAGCTTGCGCGCGAACGGCGACCAGCCGTCGCCGCGCTCCTGCGGCGGGCTGACCCGCTCGATGAACTCGGCGAGCGCGTCGGGGTCGGAGCGGAGGCGATCGGCAAAGGCGGTGAGGTCGTGAGGGGTGGGCGCAAAGCCTGAGCCCTCCCCCTCGTGGGGAGGGTTGGGTGGGGGCGCGTCATCGGCGACAGCCGGTGACGCCAACAATGGATTCTCCTGGCCGCCGGACGACGGCCGCCCCCCTCCAACCTCCCCCACGAGGGGGGAGGCGCTTTCAATGCCGGGATCGTATTTGAGCCAGCGGCTCGGCGCGGAGTGCGGGGTTGAGCAGGGGCGGGGTGTAGGCGTAGGTGTGAATGGTTCTTCCATATAGCTCTCCTTGAACCATATTGGAACACAGAAGAAGTGCTGTAGGAAAGTGTTTTCTCACGCTAAGACGCGGAGGAGGAATCAACGGACTGTCACCGGAATCGGGATCCAGAGTAGGCACGCCGCTCCGGTTGATGAACTGAATACTGAACGCCTATCCAGCTCAACAGAGCGCCGACAGAACGCGCCATCAATGCGGACTATATGTGGTCTTGGGCGGCCCGAGCGTCAGGCCACTGAGGTGATCACAGATAAGAGCGGCATCTCTGAAAACGTTGTTGGGATCAATGTCGCGGCGGAAATCTACGGCAAAGAGAATGCCGACCGCTACCGTGCCGGGCGCACAGGCTTTTGGACTGGATGCAGCCGGCGACTGCGCGGGAACATCGAATAGCGAATTGTTCTCGGCATTTTCGAAATAGGATCTCTGCGTTTGATAGACGGCGATTGGGCTAACGCCGCGCCGGCAGAGTGGTTGGAGATCGGCGATCATCGGAGCGGGGGTCACTTCCGCGAGGCCATGCGAATCTGCCGTGTAATGGCCGCCTGTGACCCCCAGACCAACGATGTAATAATCCTGCGGACAATCGTGCCAGCCAACGACGGTACCAGTCAGCTTGCCTTTCCCAAAGAAGGTCAGGATATTATTCGGGTCCCACAGCCCTTCACCCGTGTTGGCTGCGCACCTGTACCAATAGCCAACCATCCGATCTGTGTGATTGACGCCGAGTCCCACAAGGGACTTGCCTGCGTCACAATGAACCAAAATTCGGCCGTCAGCGCCGGTTTCCGGCCCCGGTTGAAGCGCGCTCGAGAACAGGACACTCTGCCGGATGGAGTCGGCGGCGTATGCTGGAGAGAGGGTGAGCAGGAATGTGATCGCCCCCGCTGATGATATGATCTGACGAACGGCCATGGACCACTCCCCCGATGATCGGCATATATATTCATCTACATCGATAGTCTCGAAGAGTCATCGCCGGGCGCGCCTGCTTCGCTGAAACTGCGCTCCTGGTTGCGAACGAGCCGACCGTAAATGACTAAGATCATTGCACGATTCGCTGTCCAGCAAAGCGGTTTCAAAGCCGATTTTCCTCACATCCGCAGCAGCTTAGCGGCATTGTCGGAATCCCGACTTTGATTGACTCCGCGTTAACCGCGGCGCAGATTGGCCGCCTTGACCTGGTCAAGGGGGCAATCATGGAAACCGTCATTTCGACGAAGAACAATCGCAAATTGATTCTGACCGCCGCGGGCGTGCTCGCCTTCGGTGTTGCGGCCTATGGGCTCGGGCGCGTTTACCCGCCGTTGGGGCCGAGCGCGGGCACGATCGCGCCGGCTGAGCGCTACGTTTCGCCGCAGGTCACGGACGCCGACGTCCAGCTCGGCGACACTTCGGTGCCGGAGCTGATGCAGACCGACGCGTTCGAGCTGATGGTCCACGATCCGAACTTCCGGGCGCTGGCGGCGAGCCCCGGGTTCAAGGCCGTCGCGAACCAGCCGCAAGTGCTCGCGGCAATCCTCGCCAACCCGCGGGAATTCGCCGCGGCCGCGCAGAATCCCAAAGCGTTCGACTCGCTCGCCAGGGCGGCGCAGCAGGCCGCTTCGTTCGCACCGCAGGCGCATCAAACGAGTGCTGCCTTGTTGAGCGCGATCGCCAGTCATCAGGACGCAATGACTTCGTTCGCCAACCATCCAGATGCGTTCGCGGTGATTGCCGGCAACCCGTCCGCTTTCTCGAGCTTCGCAAGCAATGCGAGCGCGTTCCGCGACGCGGTGTCGAAGGCCGCGGCGGATGCGCGGTTCGCCAGCAACGCGGCCGCCTTCCAGCGCCTCGCGAGCGACAATGCAGCGATGAAGGCGATCAACATGGACCCGTCGGTGTTCAGCGCGATCGCCGCCAACGCCGCCGTGTTCAAAGGCCTTTCCGGCCAGCCGAGCTCGCTCGCGGCCGCAGTGAAGAGTGCGGCCGCAGCCGCGCATCAGCTCCAGTCGGCCGGGATATCGAATGCGGCGCTGAACTCGATCGCGGCCAATTCGGCCGCCTTCTCGATGCTTGCCAACCAGCCGAAGGCGCTGGACGCCATCGCCGGTCACTGGCAGGCCTTCGCCGGTCTGGCCGGCCATCCGGCGGCGCTTCAGGCGATCCTCGCCAACGGCTCGGCGTTCGGCAATTTTGCCAACAGCGCCAACGCGTTCCGCGATGCGGCCTCGAAAGCGGCCGCGGATGCGCGCCTCGCCAATAACGCCGCGGCGTTCCGGCAGCTCGCGGGCGACAATGCGGCGATGCGCGCGATCTCGATGGATCCCGGGGTGTTCAAGGCAATCAGCGCCAACGCGATGGTGTTCGCCGGAATCGCCAACAATGCGAACCTGCTCAATCCCAAGCTGATCGCGGCCGTCGGGCAGAACGCGTCGGCTTTTTCGAGCCTTGCCAGCAACGCCAGCCAGCTGAGCTCGGCGGCGCATTCGCTGCAGGCGCTCGATGCTCATTCGATGATCGCCTCGGCATCGGCGGCCAAGGCGCTCGACGCCCAAGCCTCGCAGGCTGTGCTCAACAACCCGCAGGTGTTCGCGGCGATGATGTCCAGCCCGAAGGCGTTCAACTCGGTCAGCCAATCGTCGGCGGCGGTGGCAAGCCTCGCGGCGAACCAGAAGGCGTGGGCCGCGATCGCGGCGCAGCCGAACCTCGCGGCGCTCGCGGCCAACCCGAGCTTTTCCGCGGCCCTCAATCAGGCGGGAGTCAGCCAGGCGGCTTCTCAGTCGCACTCCAACTGATTGCCGGCTGGGGGGCCGTAAATGGGGGTTGCGTATTCGGGCGGGTGCCGCCTTGCGTATCTGACGGCGGCGCTGCTCGCCACGTCGGCAGGTGCCGCGGCCGCGCAGACGCCCGCGAAGCAGCCGCCGCTTCCGCCGCCGCCCAACACCACAACGGTCGTCGAAAAACCCGACGCGTTGCCGCCGCAGCCGCAGGGGACTCCTCCGGCCGAGCCGGTCACGCCCGGTCCGCTCAATCCGACGGCGCCTCAGCCTGAAGGGCCCAAGCACGTCCCGCAGGACGCCTCGGGCTTTCACCTGTCGACGCTCGAGACCAAGGACCTGACGCTCCTCTACATCGATCCGATCCAGACCTACCTCACGCCCTATCTCGCCCGAGCGTACGAAAACTCGCTCCGCTTCCACGAGAAGAACCTCAACTGGAAGCCGTGGGAGCCGACCACGATCCTGCTCAAGGACTTCGCCGACTACGGCAATGCCGCCGCGCTCGGATCCCCAAGCAACATGATCCTCCTCGACGTCGCGCCCTTGTCGCTGTCGATGGAGACCTTCTCGCCGGGCGAGCGCTTCTTCACGCTGATGAACCACGAGCTGACTCACGTCGGCACGATCGACGTATGGAACAGCCGCGACGCCTTCTGGCGGCACCAGCTCGGCGGCAAGCCGGCGCCGATCCAGGCGCATCCTGAATCCATCCTCTACAACTTCCTGACCAGCCCGAGGAACCTGACTCCGCGCTGGTACATGGAAGGAAGCGCCGTGTTCATGGAGACGTGGATGGCCGGCGGCCTGGGCCGGGCGCAGGGCGGCTATGACGAGATGGTCTGGCGGGCGAAAGTGCACGACCGAAGCCGCATCTTCTCCGCGCTGGGGCTCGAAAGCGAGGGCACGCAGATCGACTTCGAAGTCGGCGCCAATTCCTATCTCTACGGCACCCGCTTCATGTCCTATCTGGCGCTCACCTACGGCCCCGAAAAGATCGTCGAATGGCTTCGCCGGCCGGAGGATTCGAAGGCCTATTACGCCAGCCAGTTCGAGCATGTCTTTGGGCGTCCGCTCGACCAGGTGTGGAGCGAATGGATCGGCTTCGAGCAGAAGTTCCAGCAGGACAATCTCGCCAGGCTCGCGCAATATCCGCTGACCGAGCCGAAGCATCTCTCGCCGGTCGCGCTCGGATCGATGTCGCGCGGTTTCGTCGACGAGAAGACCAACAGCCTGATCGCCGCGTTCCGCTGGCCTGGCAAGATCGGCTTCCTCGGCCGGATGGACCTCGCCACGGGCAAGATCACCCACCTCACCGACCTCGACGGGATGATGCTCTACAAGGTGACCAGCGTCGCCTTCGATCCCATGACCCGGACCGCTTTCTACACCAACCAGAATTACGCCTATCGCGACATGGATGCGATCGACGTCGATACCGGCAGGAAGCGGCGGCTTCTGACCGACGCGCGCATCGGCGACCTCGCCTTCGATTCGGCGGACAAGAGCCTGTGGGGCATCCGCCACCAGAACGGCTTCGTCACTTTGGTTCGGATCCCCGCGCCCTACACCAGCTTCAACCAGATCAAGACCTTCCGTTACGGCGAGATCATCTTCGATCTCGATGTCTCACCCGACGGGCAGCTGATCTCCGCATCCTACGGCGGAATCGACGGCAAGCAGTCGGTCCGCGTGTGGCGAACCGCGGACCTCGAGCAGGGCAATGCCGACGAGCCGGTCGCGACATTGTCGCTGCCGCCCTCGGTGCCGGAAATGTTCACCTTCACGCCCGACGGGAAAGCGCTGCTCGGCAACAGCTATTATACCGGCGTCTCGAACATCTACCGGCTCGATATCGCGACCGGCAAATGGGACGTCCTCACCAATGCCGCGACCGGCTTCTTCCGTCCGCAGCTTCGCCCGGATGGATCGCTTCTCGTCTACGATTACACCGGCGAGGGCTTCAATCCGTCGATCGTCGAGCCGCAGGTGCGCGAGGACCTGGGGACGGTGCGCCTGCTCGGCAACGAAGTCGTCACCGCCCATCCGGAGCTCAAGCAGTGGGGCGTCGGGTCGCCTTCGCAGGTCCCGCTCGACCAGATGATCACGGCTCGCGGCACCTACGATCCATTCCACCGGATGCGCTTCGATGCGCATTACCCGATCGTCTCCGGCTACGGCCAGAAAGCGGCGCCCGGCTATTATTTCCACATCGCCGATCCGCTTCAGTTCCGGCAGTTCAGCGCGACGCTCGCGGTGTCGCCGTACAAGGTGCACGGCGGCGAGCGCTTTCACCTCGACACCGAATTCCAGACCCCCAATTGGAAGCTGACCTACTGGCACAATTATTCCGACTTCTACGACCTGTTCGGGCCCGTGCTGCGCAGCCGCAAAGGCGACGCCGGTATCGTCGAATATACGAGGCCGCTGATCTACGACCCGCCGCGGCAGCTCGACCTGTTCGGCTCGGCCGCCGCTTATTTCGGGCTCGACGATCTGCCCGGCGCGCAGAACATCGCTGGCCCCAAGGATCTGCGTACCGCCGAGGTCGGTCTCAAATATACCAACACCACCAAATCGCTCGGCGGCGTCGATCATGAAAAGGGCATAGAGGGCCGGATCGCCATCGGCGCCGACCAGGCGCAGGGCCACTTCTTTCCCCGCGTCTACGGCAGCCTCAGCGGCGGCACGGCGCTCCCCTTCCCCAACAGCTCGGTCTGGCTCTACGCCCACGCGGGAATGGTCGGCGGCCCGGCCGACAATGTGCTCGCCGCTTATTATTTCGGCACCTTCCGCAACAATTATGTCGATGACCGGCCGGAGAAACGCTACCGCGAGCTCGAAAGCTTCCCCGGCTTCGACATCGACGAGATCGCCGCGCGCAAGTTCGCCAAGCTGACCGGCGAGGTGAACCTGCCGCCGGTGCGCTTCGCGGAGGTCGGGACTCCGGCCTTTTACCTCAGCTACATCCGTCCCGCCGTCTTCGCCGGCTCGATGGCGACCGAGGCGCAGGACGGCAGCGGCCATCGCTTCTATAATGTCGGCACGCAGCTCGATCTCGCCTTCACCGTCGCGCTTCGGTTGCCGATGGTCTTCTCGGTCGGCGCCGCTCACGGCTGGGAGGACGGCCGGTCGCGCAAGACAGAGTGGCTTGCGTCACTGAAAATCCTGTAACGCAGGAACCATGTCGCTCGTCATCGCCCAGGCGGCTCATTGGGGGCTCGCCCTCGTTCCCGTCCTGGCCCTGCTCGCCATGTTCGTGTGGCTCGACGCGTTCAAGCTGATGAGCTTCGGCGAAGTGATCCTGCTGCTGATCGCCGGCGGCATCGGCGCCGGAATCGCATGGCCGATCGCCGGCCGCTTCCTCGACGCGCTGCCGATCGGATTTTCGACCTACAGCCGGTTCGTCGCACCGTGGATCGAGGAAGCGATCAAGGCTGGAATCATGATCCTCCTCTTCCGCCTGAACCGCATCGGCTACAAGCTCGACGCGGTCATCTCGGGCTTCGCGATCGGCGCCGGCTTCTCGGTCGTCGAGAACGTCATCTACCTGATCCGTTTCCCCGACTACGGCGCGGGAACGTGGCTGGTGCGCGGCGTCGGAACCGCGGTGATGCACGGAACCACGCTCGCAATCCTCGCCGCGGTCGCGCACGAGCTTGCCGAGCGCGAGACCCGCGAAGCGGCCGGCGATTTCGATTTCCGGCTGTGGTGGTTTCTTCCCGGCTATCTGATCGCCGTCGCGATCCACACCGCGTTCAATCAGTTCCCGGACCGCCCCTTGGTCGCAATGCTGGGCGCGATCATCTTCGCCCCCATAGCGCTCATCGGCATCTTCTATTTCGGCGCGGCGGAGGCCGAGCGCTGGCTCGTCGCCGAGCGAGGCGAGCATCGTTCGCAGATCGAGACGTTGCGCGCAGGACGATGGCCGGACAGCGCCGCCGGGCGCAAGATCGCCGCGCTCGCCGAGCGGCTCGGGCCTGAAGCGACGACCCGAATCCGGCGTTACTGGGAGTTGCGGGCGTGGCTCGTCGCCGAAGCCGAAGAGACGATGATGGAGGAAGCCGCCGGCGACGCTGAGTTCGACGCGGCCGAAGTCCGCGCCGCGCTAGCCGAGCTCGACGGCCTCAGGCGCGCGCTCGGGCGAAGCACCTTCACCGCGCTCAACGCCCTCCTCCCGTTCAGCCGCAACGATGATTGGGAAGTCGCAGAACTGAAGCAGCGACTGGGGCGCAAAGCGAAGCCGAGTGGTGGGTAAAGGCCCTCGTGAGCGGCGAACGCCCTCCAGGTTGATGGGCGGGAAACCCGCCTCTATAGCCGCCGTTCGCTAGCCGCTTAGCGGAGACGTGGGTGAGTGGCTGAAACCAGCGGTT
>DASUIB010000185.1:0-16263 GCA_036273235.1 Sphingomicrobium sp.
CGACGCCGGCTCTCCGCTGACGATCGGCGCATGGGTGACGGTTGGCCACCAGGCGATCCTCCACGGCTGCACGCTCGCCGACGATTGCCTGATCGGCATGGGCGCCCGAATCCTGAACGGCGCGGTAATCGAACCCGAGTGCATCGTCGGCGCCGGCGCGCTCATCACCGAAGGCAAGCATTTCGAAGGCGGCAGCCTGATCGTCGGCGCCCCGGCGCGGGCGGTGCGGCGGGTGACGGACGAGGAGCGGCAGATGCTCCGCGCGTCAGCGGCGCATTATGCGGAGAAGGCGAAGCGATATGCGGCGGACCTAAGGACGATGAGTAACACTCACGAACCTTAACTCACCCGCACATTTAAGGTGATAGGATCCTTTGCTGGAGAAGCTCCGTCGCGGTAAAAATATGCCACATTCACCGCGTGTTTTCGGTGTGGCCCTTTTCCAAGTGAAGGCCAGTCGCGGAAGTTTGTGAGTTCATCTCGGCCGAATGGCCTTTTTGAGAAATCGAAAAGAACCAGCAGAGATTTACCTGACCATTTCATCAGCTTTTTCATTTCAGTCGCATTCACTGAAGCGGACAGGCTGCTCTTCGATCCGAGGCGGTGACGGACCGCGAGTTCCACCGCTACGCCATCAACTATGAAGTCAATTCTGCCTTCTTGAGTCTTGCACCCGGGCAGTTCGCACCACTGCTCCGCATCGATCCAATCGCGGCCGAACCAGCCGAGCAGGAAGGTCCGCACGAGTGGCGCCAGCTCCTGTTCCGACCAGTAGTCAAGATAAAGCGACTTGGAGAAGGTTCTGTCGCAGATCGCGTGGTAGAGGTGCTCGAAGGCTGCCACGATCTCTTTGACGGTCGTTGCCAAGCTAATAAACCCGCTTCTTCGGTTTGATGTAGGCTATGTCGCTCGTCAGCGTGAATTCGTGGACTGGCCGGTAGTCGATCCTGACGCCGCCGCCCTTGCCGCCCCATGCATCGAACCACGCGATCGTGTGCTTCATCCAGTTCTTGTCGTCGCGCTCGGGATAATCCTCCTGCATGTGCGCGCCGCGGCTTTCCTTGCGGTTGTCGGCGCAATGCATCGTCACCACCGCCTGGGCGAGCAAATTGTCGAGCTCGAGCGTCTCGACGAGGTCGCTGTTCCAGATCAGGCTGCGGTCGGCGACGCGGACATCCGCCATGCGACCGAACACCTTGTCGATCTTCGCGACCCCTTCGGCCAGCGTCTTGTCGATGCGGAACACGCCGCAGTCGGACTGCATCACGCGCTGCATCTCGAGCCTGATCTCGGCGGTCGGGCTGCCGCCATCGGCATGACGGAATTTGTCGAGGCGGGTGAGCGCGAGCTTGGCCGCATTCTCCGGCAGCTGATTCTGGATGGTGCCGGGCTTGACCACTTCGGCGAGCCTGAGGCCCGTCGCTCGGCCGAAGACCACGAGGTCGATGAGGCTGTTCGAACCGAGGCGATTGGCGCCGTGGACGCTGACGCATGCCGCTTCGCCGACGGCGAACAGGCCCGGCACGACGGCGTCGGGGTTGCCGTCCTTCAGAGTCACGACCTCGCCGTGATAATTGGTCGGGATTCCGCCCATATTATAGTGGACGGTCGGCACCACCGGTACCGGCTCGCGAGTCAAATCGACGCCCGCAAAGGTCTTCGCGGTCTCAGTGATTCCGGGCAGCCGCTCGTGGAGGATATTCGGGTCGAGATGGTCGAGGTGGAGGAAGATGTGATCCTTGTGCTCGCCGACTCCGCGGCCCTCCCGGATTTCCATGGCCATCGAACGTGAGACGACGTCGCGGCTGGCGAGGTCCTTCGCGTGGGGCGCATAGCGCTCCATGAACCGCTCGCCCTCGCTGTTGGTGAGGTAGCCGCCTTCGCCGCGCGCGCCTTCGGTGATGAGGACCCCGACGCCATAGACTCCGGTCGGGTGGAACTGGACGAACTCCATGTCCTGAAGCGGAAGGCCGGCGCGGAGCACCATCGCATTGCCGTCGCCGGTCTGGGTGTGGGCACCGGTGCAGGAGAAATAGACCCGGCCGTAGCCGCCGGTCGCGATCACCACCGCCTGGGCACGGAAGCGGTGGATCGACCCGTCGTCGAGGCACAAAGCGACGACACCGCGGCACGCGCCATTCTCCATGATCAGGTCGAGCGCGAAATATTCGACGAAAAAGTCGGCGTCGTGCCTCAGGCTCTGCGAATAGAGCGTGTGGAGCATCGCATGGCCGGTTCGGTCGGCGGCTGCGCAGGTGCGCTGCGCGGGCGGACCCTGACCCATGTCCTGGGTCATTCCGCCGAACGCGCGCTGGTAGATCTTGCCCTCGGCGGTTCGGCTGAAGGGCAGCCCCATATGCTCGAGCTCGACGACCGCTGCGGGCGCCTCGCGGCACATATATTCGATGGCGTCCTGGTCGCCGAGCCAGTCGGAGCCCTTGACCGTATCGTACATGTGCCAGGTCCAATGATCCGGGCCCATGTTGCCGAGGCTTGCAGCGATCCCGCCCTGTGCGGCGACGGTATGGCTGCGGGTCGGGAAGACCTTGGTGACGCAGGCGGTCTTCAGCCCATGTTCGGCCGCGCCCATCGTCGCTCGAAGGCCCGAGCCGCCGGCGCCGACCACGACCACGTCATAGGTATGATCGACAATCTGATACGCGCTCACACCGCGGCTCCGAAGGCAAGCGCCGCGAGCGCATAGAGCGCAATCGCCGCGCCGCCGACCGCGAGGAACAGAAGCAGGGTGTTGACGACGAAATTGGCGCCGGGCTCATGGACATAATCGTCGATGAACACTTTCATTCCGTCGAGCGCATGCTTGAACGCGACGATCACCAGAAGCGCCATCGGGATCAACACGCTCGGCGCCCTCACCCATTCGGTCAGGGTCCGCGCGTCGAGCTGGGGAAGGAACAGCAGCGACGCGAGGAACCAGGTGCCGAGCAGCAGCAACGCGATGCTGGTGACTCGCTCGGTCAGCCAATGTTCGCCGCCTTCGCGCGCCGAGCCGAGGCCGCGGGCTTTGCCGAGCGGAGTCGAGCTTTCGCCGATGCTCATGGCCGCACTCCCATCAGCCACGCCCAGACGAGCGCGGTCAGAAGCACCGAACCGACGATCGTCATTACCGCGAACGTCCTGTTGACTCCGAGCTCGAACGCCGCGCCGCTGTCCATCGCCAGATGGCGGATTCCCGAGAGCAGATGCTGGAAGAAGCTCCACGTCAGGCCGACGAGCACGATCAGGCCGATCGGGCTATGCGCCGCCTTCTCGAACGTGGCGTAGGAGTCGGGCCCTTTCGCGAGCGCCATCAGCCACCAGGTGAGCACCGCGAGGCCGGCGAGCGAAAGCGCGATCCCGGTCGCGCGGTGGAGGATGGAAACGACCATGTGAGGGCCCCAGCGCCAGATGGTCAGGTGTGGGGAAAGCGGGCGAAGTCTCGTTTCTGCCATGGTGCCGCCGCTTAAGGCGGGGTCCGGCGCGGCGCAAGTTTCGCCGATTGCCCTAACCCGGTCTTAACCATTCGTGCGGCAAGAGCGGCTTCGATCACGCGCGGAATAACGGAGAGCGGACGAAATGAGTGGCGACACTGGACAGCTGCAGCGCCTGACTGACGAGCAGGTGAACAACCGGCTCGCGGCCTATAACCCGGACGGCGCGCTCGACCGCGACATCGAGCTGCTGCGCGAAAACGCCGCCGACATTATCGCGGCTGCGATCCAGACGCGGTTCGGTCCGGAACGCACCGAGCGCTTTGCCGCCAATTACGCGGGCAAGGTCGACTCCAAATGGATCCAGAAGGTCGCCGAATATGGCCGCGACATTATCCGCGAAAAGGCCTCCGTGCCGGCTTATATGGCTGCCCGCGCTGAGGGCGCCGATGAGATCATCGCCGCGCTCGTCGAGCGCTTCTCGCAGGACAAGGACAAGCTCGGCAAATGTATCGCCGCTTTCTATCGCCTCAGCATTTTCGAGACCGACATCATTCTCGCCCAGGTCTCGCTGCTCGAAGCCATCGAGGCCGCCGACCAGCGCGGCCGTGAGAGTGGCGAGTTCGAGCGCCGTGTGAGCGCGCTGGTGCAAGCGAGCACCGAACAGTCCAAATCGCTGACCGACCGCACCCGCTCGACCGCGGCATCGGCGCGCGGCATGCTCGGCAAGACGAGCGAAGTCGCCGCCGCCGCCGAGCAGTCCGCGGTCGCGATGCGCGAGGCGGCGCAAACGGCGGCGGGCCTCATCCGGGCGATCGAAGACGCCCGCGCCGAAGTCGAAGTCGCGGCGGGTGTCGCGACCCGCGCCGGCGATCAGGCGTCGCAAGCCGTGAAGGTCAGCCAGGCGCTCTCGGCCCATGTCGAAGCGATCGAATCGATTCTCAGCCTGATCCGCGACATCGCGGGTCAGACCAACCTGCTCGCGCTCAACGCCACGATCGAGGCGGCGCGCGCCGGCGATGCGGGCCGCGGCTTCGCGGTCGTCGCTCAGGAGGTGAAGAGCCTCGCCTCGCAGACCGCTCGGGCGACCGACGACATCACCGCCAAGATCACCGCGATCCAGCAGGCGACGCGCCAGACGGTCGACGCCAACGGCTCGATCCAGGGCACGGTTCAGGAAGTGCAGAGCTCGGCCGACCGGATTCGTGAGGCGATGGAGCTGCAGGCCCAGACGGTGACGATGATCACCGCCGCGGTCGACGAGACGGCGCTCGCCGCCGATTCGATGAGCTCGACCATCGCCGCCATCCGGGCCGACACCGAGAATGTGGCGAAAGATATGGATCAGGTCGAACAGGGCTTCGGCAATTTCTCGGAGCAGATCACCAACTTCCGGACGACCGCCAAGGAATTCGTCAACGGCATGGCGGCCTAGCGCTTAGTTGCCGTCATTCCCGCGAAAGCGGGATCCATCTGCTGAGCTTGGCCTCCCGCTTGCGCGGAAGTTATGAATGGGTGTTAGGCAACAGCCATGAACATCCTCATTACCGGCGCGAGCCGCGGCATCGGCGCGGCCGCTTACGCACTCCTCAAGAAGACCGGCCACAAGGTCGTTGGCCATTCGACCAAGGGCAGCGACCAGCTGATCGCCGGTGACCTCACCGACCCCAACGCACCGCGCGACATCTGGGACACCGCACTCGACGAGCTCGGCGGCACCATCGACGTGCTCGTCAACAATGCCGGCATTTACGAAGGCGTCCCCGACAATGCCTCGGACGAGGAGTGGCACGCGGCGTGGCACCGCACGCTGACCATCAACCTTCAGGCGGCGGCCGACCTGTCGCGCCTCGCGGTGTCGCATTTCCTCGACCGCGGCGGAAGCGGAAGGATCGTCAATGTCGCGAGCCGCGCCGCCTTCCGCGGCGATTCGCCGCAGCACTGGCATTATGCCGCATCCAAAGGCGCGATCGTCAGCATGACCAAGACGATCGCCCGCGGCTATGCGAGCGAGGGCATCCTCTGCTTCGCCGTAGCTCCGGGCTTCACCGTGTCCGAGATGACCGCCGAATATCTGCAGGGGCGCGGCGGGGCACAGATCGTCGCTGACATCCCGCTCGGCCGCGTCGCCAGCACCGACGAAGTGGCCGAGGTGATCCGCTGGCTCTCGATCGACGCGCCGGCCTCCGCGACCGGAAGCATCGTCGACGTCAACGGCGCGAGCTATGTTCGCTAGCGCCGCGCTTGCGGCAGCGGCGCAGATCCTTCCGATCGTTGTTCCGCTCGGCAATCCGCACAATGTCGAGCAGCCGCGGGCGCCGATCGAGACGGCGGGTCCGCTGTTCGCTTATCAATGCAAGGATTGGGACGATTACGACAAGCCGGCTCCCCCGGTCCGAATCTTCGGCAACACCTATCTCGTCGGGACCTGCGGCATTTCCTCGATCCTGATCACCGATCCCGCCGGCGATATCCTGATCGACGGCGGCACGGACAGTGATGCCGACCTCATCGCCGCCAATATCAAAGCGCTGGGTTTCCAGCTCACCGATATCAAATATCTTCTGAATAGCCATGAGCATTACGATCATGTCGGCGGGCTCGCGAAGCTCCAGCGGATGACCGGCGCTGAGCTGATGGCCTCACCCGCCGCCGCACCCGTCCTCAACAGCGGCAACCCGAGCAAGGACGATCCCCAATTCGGGATCGACCGGTCCTTCCCGGCCGCCCATGTCGACCGGTTGGTGAGCGACGGCGAGCAGATCCGGCTCGGCAACACGGTCCTGACCGCCATGGCGACCCCAGGCCATACGCCGGGGGCGCTGACCTGGCATTGGGGAAGCTGCCAGGGCGGCGTCTGCCGCCAGATCGTCTATGCCGACAGCCTGACGCCGGCGAGCGACGAGACCTACCGATTCAGCGACCATCCAGCCTATGTCGCCGCCTTTCGCGCCAGCATTGCCAAGCTTGCGGCGCTGCCCTGCGATATTATCCTGACCCCGCACCCGTCCGCGAGCGACATGGTCAACCGGCTGCAGCGCGCGAAAGTCGAAAATGACAATGCGTGCCGCGACTATGCGGCTTCCCGGACCAAAATGCTTGACGACCGGCTGGCGAAGGAGGCGACGCCGAAGTGAGCTTCCGAGTGACGGTCGCCAGCAGCCGCGCGCAGGGTCAGGCGATCGCGGACAGCGTCGATCTTCTGCCGGACGCCGTGCTCGTCGCCGACGAGCCGGACTCGTCCAGTCCCGACGAATGGTTGATCCACGCTTATTTCGAGCACCGGCCGAACGCCGACGAGCTGAAGGTCGTGCGGGCGCTAGGCTCGGGCGAGCCGCGGGTCGAAGAGCTGGGCGAAGCCGACTGGGTGACGATGAGCCAGTCGGGGCTTCAGCCGATCCGTGCCCGCCGCTTCACCGTCCACACGCCGATGTTCCCGCCCGAGGCGGACAGAATCAATTTCGAGATCGACGCGAGCCTCGCTTTCGGTACCGGTCAGCATGCGACCACCAGCGGCTGCCTCGAAGCGCTTGACCGATTGGAGCGCGAGGGCAAGCGCTTCGCCAACATCGCCGATGTCGGCACCGGCACCGGCCTGCTCGCCTTTGCTGCACTGGCGCTATGGCCCGAGGCGAAGTGCATCGCGACCGACATCGACCCGGTTGCGATCAGCGTCGCGCGCGAAAATGCGGCGATCAATGGCGTGAAGCTCGGCCACGGGGCGGGTGAGCTTCTGCTTGCGAAAGCGGACGGCATGGATTCGCCGCTGCTATCGGCGCGCGCGCCGTTCGATCTGATCGTCGCCAACATCCTCGCGGGGCCGCTGATTGAGCTTGCGGAGGCGTTCGCAAAGTCGCTCATGCCTGGCGGCACGATCGTCCTCGCGGGCCTGCTGGACACTCAGGCCGCCGCCGTCGTCCGGGCTTACGAAATGGAAGGTCTTGTGCTGCGCGATTGCGGCTCCGGCGAGTGGCCGGTGCTCGCGCTCAATTCGTAGCTCGTCACCCCCGCGAAAGCGGGGGTCCCGCTGCCTTCGAGACAAAAGCGGGATTCCCGCCTTCGCGGGAATGACGGAGAGGGTCTTGCGCGTGCGAAATTGCCCTGCAACAGCGGCGAGATGAAATTCCCGATGCTCCTCGCTGCCCCGGCGCTGATCGCTGCGTCCGCGCTCGCCGCCCCAGTCACGCATCACGCCAAATCGCACGCCGCCAAGCCGCCCAAAGCTGAAGGCGCGGCGGACAAGAAGAGCGATGCGACACAGCCCGCGAAAGAATATTTCAAGCCGCAGGAGGTCCGTTCCACCGGCACCGTGACTGTCGGCGGAGTGCCAATCGCTTACGATGCGATCGCCGGCACGCTCGTCGTCCATGCCAAGGACTGGTCGGACACCGACCAACTCGACGCCGACCAATCGACCAGCGCAGACAAGTCCGGCGACAAGAACGCGCCCAAGCCCGAAGCGTCGATGTACTATGTCGCTTACTTCAAGCAGGGCGCTCCGTCGGCCAGCCGGCCGATCACCTTCCTGTTCAACGGCGGCCCCGGCTCGTCGAGCATTTGGCTGCACATGGGCGCGTTCGGGCCGGTGCGCGTGCAGACCGCCGACGCGCCGAACCACACGCACCCCGCGCCTTATTCCACCGTCAACAATGACGAGAGCCTGCTCGACGCCTCCGACCTCGTGTTCATCGACGCGCCTGGGACAGGCTTTTCGCGCATCGCGGGCAAGGACAAGGAGAAGGCCTTCTACGGGGTCGATCAGGACATCCACGCCTTCACCGACTTCATCGCCCAGTTCCTGACCAAATACGACCGCTGGAACTCGCCCAAATATGTGTTCGGCGAGAGCTATGGGACGATGCGCGGCGCGGGGCTCGCTTATTCGCTGCAGAACGCCGACGTCGACTTGAACGGGCTGATGCTGCTGTCGGACATATTGAACTGGGACTTCATGCCCGACGACCCTGAGCTCAACCCGGGTATCGACATGCCCTACGTCGTCGCGCTTCCGACCTATGCCGCGACGGCCTGGTATTTCCACAAGGTACCAGGCGCCCCGGCGGACCTCCGCGCCTTCCTCGATCAGGTCGAGCATTTCGCGACCACCGACTACGAGCAGGCGCTCTTGAAGGGCGATGCTTTGCCCGATGCGGAGCGGCAGCGGGTCGCGCAGCAGCTCGCGGCTTACACCGGCCTTTCCGTACCGTATCTCCTCAAGACCAACCTCAGGATCGAATATGGCGCGTTCCAGAAGGAGCTGCTCGGCGATCAGGAGCTGACCACGGGCACGCTCGACACGCGCTTCGTCGGCGCGACTCTCGATCCCCTAAGCAAGGTTTCGAGCTACGACCCGCAGAGCGCCGCGATCAGCGCAGCCTATGTCGCCGCCTGGCAGAATTACGTCCGCGACCGGCTGAACTGGCATCCCGACATCCAGTTCAAGTCCGGGATCCCGGTCTATTCCAAGTGGGACTACAAGCATCAGCCGCCCGGCGCCGACCGGCCGCTGATCATGCTGCCCAACGTGCTGCCGGACCTCGCCGCCGCGATGAAGAAGAACCCGACGATGAAGGTGATGGTCAACGGCGGCTATTTCGACGTCTCGACGCCCTATTTCGAAGGCAAGATGGAAATGCGCCACCTGCCGATCCCGCCCGCGCTGCAGGCGAACGTTGAGTATCATTATTACCAGTCCGGCCACATGGTGTACGTCCACCCACCGACGCTGGTGGAGCTGCACGACAATGTCGCCGACTTCATCCGCCGGACGAGCGGGGTGCGTTAGGCCAGCTATTTCTCTCCGCTGTCTCCCGCCTCCCAACCCTCGATTTCTTCTTGGACGGGCGCTGGCACGCATGACCATCGTGTCGTCGGACCTGTCTGCAGCCTAATTCCGTATTCGTTGCTGAGTGCGGTAACGAGGTGCGCAAACCAACGGCCATACGTCCATTCTCGTGGAGTAGGGATCGCCAAGCAATTCAAAGCGGCATCCCAGCGGAAGCCCCACGCACCAGCGGTGTGTAGATCGTCGAAGGACTTTTCAGTCGGCCGGATTAGCAGTCGGCCGTCATCAGCCAACGCAATCTCAGAAATCAGTTCATCGCGCATGCAAACCTAAGCCTCCGCCATGATCTTCGCCCATTCCGCTTCGTCGATTACGCGGATGCCGAGCTCTTCGGCCTTCTTGAGCTTCGATCCGGCGCCGGGACCGGCGACGACGAGGTCGGTCTTAGCGCTGACCGAGCCGGCGGCGCGGGCGCCGAGGCGCTCCGCCTGCGCCTTGGCTTCGTCGCGGCTCATCGTCTCTAGGCTGCCGGTAAAGACGATCGTCTTGCCGCTCCACTCGGTCTGCTTCGCGTCGCTGACGAAGGGTTGCGGCGCGACTTCGGACAGGAGGTCGTCGAGCGCGTCGCGGTTGTGCGGTTCGTGGAAGAAATCGACGAGCGCCTCGGCAACGACCGGCCCGACTCCCTGGACCGACGACAGCTCTTCCTCGCCTCCATCGGACATTGCTGCGTGGCGAAGCTCCCCGATCGTGCCGAAGCATTTGAGCAGGTCGCGCGCGGTGACGATCCCGACGTGGCGGATGCCGAGGCCGAACAGTAGGCGCGGGCCGTCGGGCCGGCGCTTGGCCTCGATCGCCGCGAGGAGGTTGTCGATCGATTTCTCCTTCCACCCTTCGCGGCCGAGCAGCTCGTCGCAGTGCGCGTGCAGACGGAAGATGTCGGCGGGCGAATTGAGCCAGCCCAATTCGATGAACTCGGCGATGCTCTTTTCGCCCAGCCCCTCGATGTCGAGCGCGCCCCGGCTGACAAAATGACGCAGCCGCTCGAAGTGCTGGGCGGGGCAGATGAGGCCGCCGGTGCAGCGGACGTCGACCTCGCCCTCCTCGCTCACCGCCTCGCTGCCGCATTCGGGACAATGGTCGGGGAAGACGTAGGGCGGCCGCGGCTCGTCGCGCGTCAAATTCTCCACCACCTGTGGGATCACGTCGCCGGCGCGCTGGATCCGTACGCGGTCGCCGATGCGCAGGCCCAAGCGCTCGATCTCGTCCCGGTTGTGGAGCGTGACGTTGGCGACGATCACTCCGCCGACGCCGACCGGCCTGAGACGCCCGACCGGCGTCAGCTTGCCGGTGCGGCCGACCTGGATGTCGATCGCTTCGAGCGTCGTCTCGGCCTTCTCCGCCGGGAATTTGTGCGCGAGCCCCCAGCGCGGCGCGCGCGCGACCTGGCCGAGCCGCTCCTGATAATCGAGCCGGTCCACCTTGTAGACGACGCCGTCGATGTCGAACGGCAGGTCCGCCCGCGCCTTTTCGATCGCTCGGTAATGGGCGAGCATCTCGTCGACGCTATCGCAGCGGATGAGGAGGTCGGCGACGGGGAAGCCTAAGCCTTCGATCCGCTTCATTGCTTCATACTGCGTGTCGGCGAGCGGCTCGCTGAGCTCGCCCCAGCCGTGGGCGAGAAAGCGCAGCGGCCGGGCGGCGGTGATGCTCGGGTCCTTCTGCCGGAGCGAGCCCGCCGCGGCGTTTCGTGGATTGGCGAAAATCTTGCCGCCGCTCGCTTCCTGCCGCTCGTTCAGCGCCTCGAAGTCGGCCTTCGACATATACACTTCGCCGCGGACTTCGAGCACATCTGGCACACCCTGTACCCCGGCGAAGGCCGGGGCCCAGGCGGCGCTCCGCGCCGTTCTCTTCTCCTGGGCTGGACCCCGGCCTTCGCCGGAGTACAAAGATTGTGGCACGACCGAGATCGTCCGGACATTCGCGGTCACGTCCTCGCCGATCGCCCCGTCGCCGCGCGTCGCGCCGAGCACCAGTTCGCCTTGCTCATAGCGCAATGAACAGCTCAGCCCATCGATCTTGGGCTCGGCCGTCATCGCCACATGCGCGTCCGCGGGCAGGTTGAGAAAGCGCTTCACGCGCGCAACGAACTCCTCGACCTCCTCAGCCGAGAAAGCATTGTCGAGGCTGAGCATCGGCCGTGCGTGCGCGACCTTAGCGAGGGCGCTGGTCGGGGCCGCGCCGAGCCGCTTCGACGGAGAATCCGTGCGCACCAGCTGCGGGAAGCGCTCCTCCAGCTCACGGTTCTCCCGAACCAGCGCGTCATAGTCGGCGTCCGAAATCTCTGGCGCGTCTTGGTCGTGATAAAGCCTGTCGTGCCGCGCGATCTCCTTCGCCAGACGCATCAGGCGGTTAGCGGCTTCGGCTTCGCTCAGCTCAGTGGCTGCCGCCAAACAATTCCTCCAGCAGGTTAATGAAGCTGGTCCAGCTCCGCTCGGCGGCGAGCGCGTTATAGGCGACGCCGTCGATCTGCAGGTCGCTGGCGTGCGGGTTGGTGAAGCCGTGGCCGACATGGCCGTAGGCGTGGATCTGCCAGTCGCTCCCGGCCTCGGTCAGCTCGTTGCCGAGCGCGACCACCGCCTCCGGCGGGACCATCGGGTCATCCCAGCCGTGGAACGCGACGACCTTCGCGCTGATCTTCTCCTTCGGCAGCCCGGGCGGGTCGAACAGGCCGTGGAAGCTCACGGCCGCGGCGATGTCGGCGCCGCTCCGCGCAAGGTCGAGCGCGCATTGCCCTCCGAAGCAATAGCCGGCGACGACGATCTGGTCGTCCTTCACGTCGTCGATGCCGCGCGCGACCTGGAGCACATGCTGCAGCCGCCGCCGGAGCGCAGCGCGGTCGCTCCTCAGCCGCGTCATCTCGCCGAAGCAGACGTCGCGCGCGGCGCCGTGAAACTCCTTACCGAACAGGTCGGCGACCAGCGCATTGTAGCCGAGCTCGACCAGCTGGCGGCCGAAGCGGATCTCGAGGTCGGAGACGCCCATCACCGTCGGGATCAGGATCACCGTCGGCCGCGCCGCTCCGTCGCGTCTGCCGACGAAGACGCTCTCCAGCTGCTCACCCTCGAACTGATGTGGGACGCGGCGTTCGCTACTCATGACATCTCCCTTGCAAGCTCGGCCAGCTTCGCGACCGTGTTCATGTTGCGCGCGGTCCCGGATTCGGCGGCGGGAATGCGCAGGCGCGATTTGCCGATACCCTTTTCGCCGTACGCGACAAAGACCTCGCGCGGGCCCACCGCGATCCGCTCGTCCTCGGCCTGGTTGCGGACCGTCGCAAGCAGGTCCGCGGGCGGCGGGCCGTTCATGAAGAACGCCTGGACGCTGTTGCCGGGCTGGTCGGCGAAGGGGTTTGCCCGGACCACGGCCCCCATCTCCTCGGCGGTTCGGAGCATCGCTCGAACATCTCGCCCCATATGCGCCTTCAATCGGGCTTCGAGCCGGATTCGGAGCTCTTCCTCGCCGCCGTCGCTCGTGAACAGCAGATTGCCGCTCGCGATGTAGGTTCGCGGCGAGCCGAGGCCCAGCTCCTCGGCGATGGCCTTAAGATCGGCCATTTTCATGACGCTGACGCCCAGTAGATTCACGCCGCGAAGCAGCGCGACGTAGGAGGTCATGCGGCGTCGAGCAGGCGCGACGCCTGCGCCCGCGCTTCTTCTGTGACCGACGCGCCCGACAGCATCCGCGCGATCTCCTCGCGACGCTCGTCCTCCGAAAGCTTGTGCACGGTGGTGCGCGTCCCCCCGGGACCGTGGGTCTTCTCGATCCGGTAATGGTGCGAGGCGCGCGCGGCGACTTGAGGCGAATGGGTGACGACCAGCACCTGCGATTGATGCGCAAGCCGGGCGAGCCGTTCGCCGATCGCGCTCGCGACGGCGCCGCCGACTCCGCGGTCGACCTCGTCGAAGATCATCGTCGCCGCGGTGCCCGCTTCGGCGAGCGCGACCTTCAATGCGAGGATGAAGCGCGACAGCTCACCGCCCGAGGCGATGCGGGTCAACGGACCGAACGGAGCGCCGGGGTTGGTCGACACTTCGAACTCGACGCGGTCGGTTCCCGACGGGCCGCGCTCGGCAGCGCCGATGCCGCTGCGGAAGCGCGCGGCGTCGAGCTTCAGCGGCGCAAGCTCGGCGGCGACGGCGGAGTCGAGCTTTGCCGCGGCTTCGTGGCGCGCTTTGCTCAGCCGTTCGGCGGCAGCCGTATAGGCTTCTCGAGCGGCAACGAGTTGCCGGTCGAGCTTTTCGATGTGATCGCTGCCCGCCTCGATGGCCGCAAGCTGCGAGCGCATCTGCTCGCCCAGCGCCGAGAGCGCGTCCGGCTCGACGCGGTGCTTCCGTGCCAGCCCGCGGATGTCGAACAGCCGCGCTTCGACCTGCTCGAGCCGCGCCGGATCGAAGGCCAGCGCATCCGCGGCGCGCGCGATCCGCTCCTCGGCCTCACTCGCTTCGATCAGCGCGCGGTCGAGCGCAGCAAGCGCCTCGGCCAGCAATGGATGATCGGCGGCTCCGCGTTCGATCCGCCGTGCCGCTTGCCTCAGCAGCGCAAGGGCGCCTTCGGAGCCGCCGAGAAGCTCGTCGAGACCGGTGAGCGACTCACCGGCCTTGAGTCCCGCCTGCATCGCCGTCCGCTCTTCGGCCAGGCGAGTCTCCTCGCCCTCGTCCGGGGCAAGCGCTTCGATCTCGGCGCAGGCGTGGGCAAGCCATTCCCGGTCGCGCTCCGCCGCGGCGAGCCCGGCGCGCGCGTCGAGCAGCTCGGCTTCGATCCGGACGACCTCACTCCACGCAGCCGCGACCTCGCGCGTGTCGATACGGCCGAAGGCGTCGAGCAGCGCGCGATGGCCCTTCGGGTTCAAAAGTCCGCGGTCGTCGTGCTGGCCGTGAATCTCGACTGCGAGCGCGCCGAGGTCGCGAAGCAGCCCCGCGGGCACGCTCGCGCCGCCGAGGAACGCGCGGCTTCCGCCGTCGCTCTTGAGGGTGCGCCGGGCGATCAGCGGCTCGCCGGGTTCGAGTTCGATTCCCTGCTCGGCGAGCAGTGCGCAAGCCGCATGTCCCGGCGGCAACTCGATCTCGGCCGAGACCGAGGCCGACTCCTCGCCCGTCCGCACCAGCCCGACATCCGCGCGCGCCCCAAACGCGAGGCCAAGCGCATCGAGCAGGATCGATTTGCCGGCGCCGGTTTCGCCGGTGAGCACGCCGAGGCCCGGTTCGAACTCCAGGTCGAGCCGCTCGACGAGGACGACATTGTGGATCGACAGCTGCCTCAGCATCGGCCGAGGGCCCGCGAAATAGGCCGGCCTATTCCGCTTCGCCCGCTCACCAGAGGCTTACTGCCCGGTGGGCGGCGGAGGAGCAGCCGGATTGGTCGCCGGAGCGGCTGCGGGTGGCGGCGCTTTCCGCGCCTTGGGCTTGGGCGCCGGATAGGCGGTAGCGGAAGGGCGTTCGGGATAGCTGGTCGCGCTCGTACCCGCCGAAGCGCCGCTCGACAGCTTGAATGGCTTGCCTGTGCTCAAGGGCACGGGCGTGCCGTTGACCGCGAAGGCGTGGCCGCCGGTCTTCTGCTGCTCCTCCCGCAGCAGCCGCAGCGACTGGCGGTACCAGTAGGTCTCCGGATAATTCTTGCCGAGCACCGCGGCCGAGGCCCAGGCCTCGGACGGAATACCGAGCGCGAGATAGCATTCGACCAGCCGCTCGAGCGCCTCGGGCGCATCGCTGGTGGTCTGATAATTATCGACGACATTGCGGAAGCGGTAGGTCGCCGCCAGCCACTGGCCGGCGCGCTGATAGAAGCGGCCGATCGCCATGTCCTTGCCGCCGAGATGGTCGTTGAGGAGGTCGAGCTTGAGCCGCGCGTCCGCCGCGTAACGGCTCTCCGGATAACGCCGGACCAGCTCGTTGAACGCATCCGAGGCCTCCTGAGTGACGGACTGGTCGAGCGTGACGTCACCCACCTGCTGGTAATAACTCATCGCCACGAGATATTGCGCATAAGGCGCTTCATCGCTGCCCGGGTGGATCGTGAGATAGCGCTGGGCGGAGCTGATCGCGTCATTATATTTTTGGGCGAGATAATAGTTGAACGCGCTCATCACCTGCGCGTGGCGCGCCCAAGTCGAATAGGGATGCTGGCGCTCGACTTCGTCGAACAGCTTTGCCGCAGTCTCGTAATCCCCCTGCTGCATCGTGCGCTGGGCCGCGGTGTAGAGCGAGCTCACATCCCGGGCGACGTAAGCGGTGTCGCCCTGCTTGCCGCCATGAGCGCAGCCGGCGAGGGTCACGGCGCAGGCGCAGGCAATAAGCAGTGCGGGGACATGTGAACGTTTCAGCATGGATACCTCATTAGCGTCGGCTCCGAAGCAGGCCAAGCGCGGATGGTTCACTTTCGTCATTGCGAGGAGCGTGAGCGACGAAGCAAGCCAAGTTCTCCGGAGTTCTGGATTGCTTCACTTCGTTCGCAATGACGAACAGGGGCTGAACAGGCCTTCAGGCGGTTTCGGGCTGGGCGGCGTCTTTTTCGTCGGTCTTGAGGAAGCTGTCCGGCTTCACCCCGAGCCAGACCAGGACCGGGGCGGAGATGTAGATCGACGAATAGGTGCCGATCAGCACGCCGAGGAAGATGGCGATGGCAAGGCCGAAGATGACTTCCGGCCCGATCAGCATCAGCACCCCAAGGGCGATGAGCACCGTCAGCGATGTCACCACGGTCCGCGCCAGAGTCTCGTTCAGCGACAGGTTGATGAGCGGCAGGATCGCCATCCGCCGGTATTTCCTGAGGTCCTCGCGGATCCGGTCGTAGATCACGACCGTGTCGTTGAGCGAATAGCCGACGATGGTCAGGAAGGCGGCGACCACGTTGAGGTCGACCGGCAACCTTGTGAAGGCGAAGAAGCCGAGCGTCATCGACACGTCATGGGCGAGGGTCAGCAGCGCCCCGACTCCGAATTGCCATTCGAACCGGAACCAGATGTAAAGCGCGATCCCGAGCATCGCG
>DASUIB010000186.1:0-7239 GCA_036273235.1 Sphingomicrobium sp.
GAATCTCGGCTTCATCGTCTACCGAATTGATTTGTGAGTTGCGTCTCGCCCGCCGGCGCAGCGCGGATCAGGAGGTGAACTTGCCGCCTCCGGCCGCTTTGTCGAGGAGCAGCTGCGAGAAGCTGAACTCGGGCTTCATCCACGCTTCCTGGCGCCTGAGGCCGTCGACGATCTTCTGGAGGCCGACGCTGTCGGCCCAGAACATCGGGCCGCCGCGATAGACGGGCCAGCCGTAGCCGTAGACCCACACGACATCGATGTCGGACGCGCGCTGGGCGATATGCTCCTCGAGAATCTTCGCGCCTTCGTTGACCATGGTGTAGAGCGTTCGCTCGACGATCTCCTCGTCGCTGATGTCGCGGCGCTCGACGCCCTGCTTCTTCGCGAAATCCTCGATGATCTGCTGGACCACGGGCGAGGGCGAGGGCCGGCGCTTCTCGTCGTAATCGTAGAAGCCCGCACCCTTCTTCTGGCCCCAGCGGTCGATCGCGCACAAAGCGTCGCGGATCGTCTCGATGCGGTGCGGGTCGCGGTGCCAGCCGATGTCGACTCCGGCGAGGTCGGCCATCTGGAACGGGCCCATCGGCATTCCGAATTCGACATGGATCCGGTCGACCTGCTCGGGCGTGGCGCCTTCGAGCAGCAGCTTGGTCGCCTCGATCTGCCGCGGCATCAGCATGCGATTGCCGATGAAGCCGTGGCAGACGCCCGCGACGACCGGCACCTTCCGGATGCGCTTGCCGAGCTGCATCGCCGTCAGCAGCACGTCCGGCGCGGTCCTGTCGCCGCGCACCACCTCCAGCAACTTCATGATGTTCGCGGGCGAGAAGAAATGCATCCCGAGCACGTCGGCCGGGCGCGAGATGCTCGCCGCGATCTCGTTGATGTCGAGGTAGGAGGTGTTCGAGGCGAGGATCGCCCCGGGCTTGGCGATCTTGTCGATCCGCCCGAACACCTCCTTTTTCACGTCCATATTCTCGTAGACGGCCTCGATGATGAGGTCGCAATCGACGAGCGCCGCGAAATCGAGCGTCGGCTGAAGGTAGCCTATCGCTTTTTCGACCTGCTCGGGCGTCAGCTTTCCCTTGGCGGCGCTGGCTTCGTAATTTTTGCGCATGACGCCGGTGCCGCGGTCGAGCGCCTCCTGGCTCATCTCGACGATCGTCACCGGGACTCCGGACGACAGGAAGTTCATCGAAATGCCGCCGCCCATGGTACCGGCGCCGATCACGCCGACCTTTCGGACCGGCCGCGGCTCGGTGTTTTCGGGCAACCCCTCGATCTTGTTCGCCTTGCGTTCGGCGAAGAAGAAGTAGCGCTGCGCGGCGGACTGCTCGCCGCCCATCAGCTCCATGAACAATTTGCGCTCTTCGATCACGCCTTCGCTGTAGGGCTTCTCGGTCGCGACCTTCACCGCCTCGATATTCTTGAGCGGCGCCTCGAAACCGCGGAAGCGCTTCGCATTCTCCTTGCGGAACTCGTCGAACACCGACGTGTCGAGATCAGCCAGCCGGTCCTGCCGCTCCGACGATTTGGCGAGCGGGCGGACGTCGCTGACCTCTTCGGCGAAGGCGACCGCGTGGGGAATCAGGTCGCCCTCGACGATCCGGTCGACCAGGCCGCAATCGAACGCTTCCTTCGCGCCGATCGGATTGCCCGTCGCGCACATCTGAAGGGCTTTTTTCACCCCCGCCACGCGCGGAAGCCGCTGCGTGCCGCCGGCACCGGGGAGAAGGCCGAGCTTCACTTCGGGCGTGCCGAGCTTCGCCGACTTGTCGGCAACGCGATAATGGCAGGCGAGCGCGACCTCGAGGCCACCGCCGAGCGCCGTCCCATGGATCGCCGCGACCACCGGCTTCGAGCAATTCTCGATCGTGTCGACGACCGCCGGAAGCCACGGCTGCTGCGGCGGCTTGCCGAATTCGGTGATGTCCGCGCCGGCGAAAAAGGTCTGGCCCTCGCAGGCGATCACGACCGCTTTCACGGTCTCGTCGGCTTCGGCCTCGGCGATCGCCTCGACCAGGCCGTGCCGGACCGCGGTCGAAAGCGCATTCACCGGCGGGTTGTTCGACAGGACGATCAGCACGTCGCCATGCTTGCGGGTCGAAATCGGGCTGGTCGTGGGCTTGTCCATCACGTCGGTCATGTCGCGTCTCCGCTGCCGCCGCTAGGGCGCTGCTGACACGCTTGCAAGCCGCGGAACCGAGCCGCTAATCGGGCGGGCATCTGGACGGCCGATTTGTGGAGCTTGCCCCATCGCTGCGGCGCCGCCATAGGCCGACACACCCGATCGGCAGACAGGCATGCCCATGAAAGCGCGCGTTTTCATCACCCTCAAATCCGGGGTTCTCGACCCCCAGGGCAAGGCGATCCACCACGCGCTCGAGGGGCTTGGATTTTCGGGCGTGAACGACGTCCGCGCGGGCAAGCTGATCGAGCTCGACCTCGCCGACGGCACCAAAGATTCCGAGATCGAGGACATGTGCCGCAAGCTGCTCGCCAACACGGTGATCGAGAGTTTCCGGATCGAGCGGCGAGAGAATGCGTGAACGCCACGATTCCCGCATATTTCGTCGCTAATGGGTGAGCTTCCGGCAGGAGCGGTCAATGAAGAGCGCGGTCATCGTCTTTCCCGGCTCCAACTGCGACCGCGACCTCGCGGTGGCGATCGAGCTCGTGACCGGGCGCAAGCCGGCGATGGTGTGGCATCGCGAGAGCGAGCTTCCCGACGGCACGGATTTCATCGGGATTCCGGGCGGCTTTTCCTACGGCGATTATTTGCGATCGGGTGCGATGGCGGCGCGATCGCCGATCATGCGCGCGGTCGGCGAGGCAGCGAGCCGCGGCGTGCCGGTGATCGGCATATGCAACGGCTTCCAGGTGCTGACCGAGGCGGGGCTTCTGCCCGGCGCGCTGATGCGCAACGCGCGGTTGAGCTTCGTCTGCCGGCCGGTGCCGCTGCGGGTCGAGAACAGCCAGAGCCTGTTCACGTCGCGCTATGAAGCGGGCGAGGAGATCGTCTTCCCGGTTGCGCACCACGACGGCAATTACCAAGCCGACGAGGCGACTCTCGACCGGCTCGAGGGCGAGGGCCGAGTGGCGTTCCGCTATCTCGATCAGGTCAATGGCTCGGCGCGCAACATCGCCGGGATCATCAATAACGCAGGCAACGTCCTCGGCCTGATGCCGCACCCGGAGCGCGTCGTCGAACCGGCGCACGGCGGCACCGACGGGCGGCGGCTGTTCGAAGGGCTGCTCGAGACGGTGGGCGCCTGAGCGTTAGACGCGTGTGAAACTGAGATTACCCTCTCCCCGGCGGGGAGAGGGAAGGGTGAGGGGGCGCAGCTTTGGCGATTATGATCGACTGCCGAACCCCCTCATCCCAACCTTCTCCCCGATGGGGAGAAGGGGTCAGTGCGGCGGCTGTTCGAGGGGCTGTTGGAAACGGTGAACGCCTGAGCTTCAATCGGACACCGCGAACGGCGTGAAATTCGTCCCGATATCGTAGACGTCGACTCCTTCCTTGCGCTTGAGCCAGCCGACAACGGCGTAGGTCACGGGCGTCAGGAGCACTTCCCAGCTCACTTTCAGCACGAACTGGCTGAGCATCACCTGCATGATCGTATCGGCGGGCCAGTCGGCCATTCCGAGGAAGGCGATGGGATAGAAGATCAGGCTGTCGATGCCTTCGCCGACGATGGTGCTGCCCCAGAAGCGCATCCAAAGCCTGCGGCCCTGGCTCCAGATCTTGAGCTTCGCCATGACGACGGACTCGACGAAGTCGCCGACGAAGAAGGCGGTCATCGACGCGAGGATGATCCGCCAGTCGGAACCGAACACGCGCTCATAGGCGTCCTGTCCCGTCCACCCCGGCGCGACCGGCAGATGAACGACCGTCCATTCCATCAGCGCCATGAAGGCGAGCGCGACGAAGCCGGTCCAGATTGCCCGCCGGGCGCGGGCGTAGCCGTAGACCTCGGTCAGCACATCGTCGATGAGGTACGAAATCGGAAAGAACAGGATGCCCGCGCCGAATGGCCACGGCCCGATTCCCGGCAGCGTCACGAACGAGCGCTTCTCCGCGCCGATGACATTCGACAACAGGATGATGACGACGAACGCGACGAGGACGAAATCGAAATAGCGGAAATGGGCGCCCCGCAGCGCGCGCGCCTCGACTTGCCGTAGCCCCTCCCCTTCGGCTTTCATGGAAGCGACGCTAGCGCGGTTCAGTTGGCGGTCAATGCGGATCGCTGGAAAGCGGAGGCTTGGAGGACCGCTCTGCGCGCAAAGACCAAGCGAGCGCCACCCGAATCAGCAGCATGGCTGCTGCGTTGTAGACAAGCAGTACTACTATCGTGGGAAAAGCCCGCCTAATGGTGTCAGGCCATGCCCCCAGCAAATGGGCTGCGAAGCAGAGAAGTAGCGCCAGAACGAGCGCGGCGCCAAAAGCCCAAGCAATTACACGCGCTATGACAATGACCTTCGTTCTGATGCTCAAATGCCTTGCGCCCTGTTGCATGCGGACAACCTACCGAGTGCGCCGCCGTCTGCAATGGGCGAAGCAGGCACTCGCGCCCTCGCCATTTTTTTTGACCCGCTGACCACCATTTCCGGTTACTTCTTGCGCGCACGCGCCCGTAGCTCAGCTGGATAGAGCAGGAGCCTTCTAAGCTTCAGGCCGCAGGTTCGAGTCCTGCCGGGCGCGCCACTATTGGAGGTTCTCATGCGCGCAACGCTTTCACTCCTTTTCGCCGCCTCGCTTTTCGCGGCGCCGGCGCTAGCCGATCCGCCCGACATTCACGTCGATGTTCCGAGCAATGCGAAGAACATGGAGGTGAATGTCGTCGAACATGACATCGCGCCGGGTCAAAAAGTCGCTTGGCACATCCATCATGGGACGGAGATCAGCTACGTCCTTTCGGGCGCGCTGAACCTGCAGATCGCGGGCGGCCCGATCCGCCATCTGGTTCAAGGCGAATGGTTCCAGATCGACCGCGACACGCCGCATCGGGCGAGCAACGACGGGACGGAAACCGTCAGGCTGCTGATCACCTATTTGAGGGACAAAGCGGGGCCGCTGGCGATCCCGGTCCCGCCGCCCGCGGTGCGCTGAGCTTAGCTTATCAATCCCGTCGCAGTCGCCAGCGCCAGCAGCGCGCCGACGCCGGCAAGCGAAGCGGCACCGGCGACGATCGCCCAGGAACGCGCGACCAAGGCGATCGAGAGGAGCACGATCGCGACCTGCATCGCGGTTTCGGCGAATTCGTACCATTCGCCCTTTTCCGAGGCGAGCTCGCCCTCGCCGCGCAGCCGGTCGGCCTCAGGCTGAAGCTGGGTGATGCCGTGCCCGGCCTTGTCCGGATTGCGGAGCCTGGCGGCGTCCTTCAGCATCGCCGCTTTCGCTGTGGGGCTGAGCGACGGCTCCTGAGCCGCGGTTTTGAGGACCTCTTCGCGGATGATCTTCGCCTGCATGTAATTGTAGGTGTCCGACGCCTTGATGGTCTTCAGCACGCCCTCGCGAGCGTTTCCGGCAGCGGCGACGTGGATGACGGCGAGAAGCAGCGCGAACAGGCCCACCAGCACCGAAACGCGGTTGCGAAAGCGCTTTTCGACCGCGCGTTCGTCGCGATCCGCCTTTTCCGCTTCCTCGATCGCTTCTTCGATCAGCTCTTTGGCTTCTGCGGGCTCGACCATTTGCCGCTGCTCCCACGATGCGGCGCCGCAGTGAAGTGAAATCGGCTTAAGGGACGAGCTTGCCAGGGTTCATGATTCCGAGCGGGTCGAGCGCCTGCTTGATCGCGCGGAGCGCGTGGATTCGGCCGGGCGGGGCGAGGCGGGCGAACTCGTCCCGCTTCAGCTGGCCGATGCCATGCTCGGCCGAGATCGAGCCGCCGGCGGCGGTCACCAGATCGTCGACGAAGCGGGTGATCTCCTCGCCCTCGCGGCTGTACCAGTCGGGGCCCGCATGACTGCCGGCGCGGACGTGGAAATGGATGTTGCCGTCGCCGAGGTGGCCGAAGCCGCTCGCGACCACGCCGGGGAATTTGCGTTCGACTTCCGCGGAGGCGTCAAGGATGAAGCGCGGCATGTCGGCGACCGCGACCGAAACGTCGTGCGCGAGCGTCGGACCTTCCGCGCGTTCCGCCTCCGAAATCTCGTCACGGAGCTTCCAGAAGGCCTCCGCCTGCGCCTCATTGGCGGCGGGCACCGCGTCGCCGATGATGCCCTGCTGCAGCGCCGCGCCGAGCAAGCCTTCCAGCTCGGCGGAAATGTCGTGCTGTGGGTCGGGCGTCGTGGCTTCGACCAGGACATGCCACTCGTACTCGCCCGAAAGTGGCGCGCGGGTGTTCGGGATGTGCCTGAGCACGAGCTGAAGCGAATCTTCGGGCACCAGCTCGAAGCCTTCGACGCTGCTGGTGCGCGCTTCGAGGAAGCGCAGCAGGTCGAGCGCCTTGCCGGGGCTCTCGACGCCGGCCCAGGCGACGGAGCGCGCGGCGATCGCGGGGACGAGGCGCAGCGCGACGGCGGTGATCACGCCGAGCGTGCCCTCCGCGCCGATCAGCAACTGGTCGAGGCTGTAGCCGCGATTGTCCTTCTTGAGCCCGCTGAGCCCGTTGTGGATCGAGCCGTCGGGAAGCACCGCTTCGATCCCGGCGACGAGCGAGCGCATCGTTCCGAATTTCAGCACCTGCGTCCCGCCGGCATTGGTCGAGGTGAGACCGCCGATGGTGCAGCTGCCGCGCGCGCCGAGCGTCAGCGGAAAGCGCATGCCGATCTCGTGCGCGGCGTCGTGAAGCGTGGCGAGGACCACGCCGGCTTCCGCAACCGCGAGGCGGTTCTCGGCGCTGATCGAACGGATGCGGTTTATTCGGCGCATCGACAGGAGAAGCGCCGATCCGTCGGCCGGCGGCGTCGCGCCGGCCGCCATTCCGGTGTTGCCGCCTTGGGGGACCAGCGGCACCCGATGCTCGGCGGCGAGGCGGACGATCTCGGCCACTTCCTCGGTCGAAGCGGGTGCGAGCATTGCCGACGCGGCGCCGTGGACGCGGCCGCGCCAGTCGGTGACCCACGGCTCGATTTCCTTGGGGTCGGTGACGACGGCCTTGGGGCCGAGATGCTCCCGTGCGGCCTCGATCAGCTGCGCTTCGCCGTCCGTCATGCCGCGGCGCTTGGCACGCGCCGCCGCGCGCGTCAAAGCAGCGGGATGGACAGGCCGCCGATCACCGTCGTCGTCGC
>DASUIB010000187.1:0-12009 GCA_036273235.1 Sphingomicrobium sp.
GGTCGGCCATAGACGGTGCGACCTGACGCGTCATCCGATTTGGGAGCCACCAATGACCGAGCATGTGCGAGTGGAGAAGCAGGGCGCCCTGCTCTCGATCGCCCTTGCCCGGCCGGAGCGGCGGAACGCGATTACGGTCGACATGTATGCGGCGCTCGCCGAAGCGGTCGAACGCGGCGCCGGCGACGAATCGATCCGCGTGATCCTGTTTCGCGGCGAAGGCCAGGATTTCGCAGCGGGCAACGATCTCGCGGACTTTCTCGAGGCGCGCCCTGCTCTCGGCGAGGAGATCGCGGTCTGGCGATTCCTGCGCGCGCTCGCCGGATGCGAGACGCCGCTCGTCGCCGCCGTGCACGGCAATTGCGTCGGCATCGGCACAACCATGCTCCTCCATTGCGACCTGGTGATCGCCGAGGAGGGCACGCGTTTTTCGATGCCCTTCGTCGATTTGGGATTGGTTCCTGAGGCCGGAAGCTCGCTCCTGCTGCCGCGCCTTGCCGGACGCCGCATCGCCGCGCGTTACCTTCTGCTCGGCGAACCGTTCGGAATCGAGGAGGCGTTGTCGATCGGGCTCGTCAGCCACCGCGCCGCCGCCGGCGAGCTCGACGCCGCGCTCATCGGGATCGTCGACCGGCTGCTCGCCAAGCCCGCCGAAGCGCTGCGGGCGACGCAGCGGCTGCTTCGCCACGGCGCGCGCGACGAGATCCTGGAGCGCATGCGGCTCGAAAGCAGCCTGTTCGCCGAGCGCCTGGGCTCACCCGAAGCGAAGCAGGCGATCAGCGAGTTTTTTGAACGACGAAAGCCGGTCGTCAGCTGACGGTGTAGACCTGTTTGCTGCGGGTCAATGTGATCGTCGGACCGGTGAAGAACAGGAAGTTCATCGTCCGGGTATAAGTGATCGTCAGCGTCTTATGCCCCGTTGCCGTGGTCGGATCCGAGACGGTGAAGGTACCGCCCGCGGGGCCGAACAGCTTCGCATTTTCCTTCGCCGTGATGTCCGCATCCGCGGGGTTGTCGCAGCCCGTGCTGGCGCTCGTGTCGGGAATGCACAAAGTCGCATAGCGGGCGCCTTCGCCAAGCGCCTGCTGCATCCCCGCGTTCGCTTCGTAAAGCTGGCTGAACTCGAAAATACCGTAGATCAGCGTCACCAGGATCGGGAGCGAAAGCGCGAGCTCGACCACGGCCGCGCCGCGCTCATTGTTGCGGAGGCGGTTGAACCAGCTCATTGCGTCCGCAGCCCCGCCCGCCCACGGAGCGTGTAAGTGCCATCGTTGTTAGACCCGGGCCAGCGGCTCGAAGCGAACATTGGCGTGAAGCTGTGAGTCACGTCGACCGTGATCCAGCGGGCCTGCGTCTGGCCGGTCGGACATTCCATGTCGTAGGTTGCCTGCCGACTTCCGTTGCACTCGAGCCAGTAATCGACAGTAACATTGGCCGCGGTCACGTCGGAGAAACCGGCGTCGGTCGCCGCGCTCACCACCTCGTTCTGCAACGTGGTGTAGGTGTCCTCCTGCGCTTGATACTGCTGCACCTTTTCGATCGCTCGATAGGCGGCCTGCTCGAGCAGGAGCTTTTGCGAATAGGCGCGGCTGATGTCGGCCACGCCGATGACCAGCGTTCCCATCACCGGAAGAAGCAAGCTCATCTCGATGATCGCTGCGCCGCGTTGGTCGCGGCTGAGCTTGCGGAAGGGCATGCTCATTCGACCAGCCTCACCAATTTCCCGGTGAATGCGTTGGCGCCGGAGTCGGCGGGACAGCTGTTCGAAATGTCCAGATTGCCCGAGTAATAGACCCGGCGGGCCACCAGCTGCAGGCAGTGGGTCGACATTCCGGCGGTGCCGTTGAACTGCACCTGCTGGCTCGGGAAATAAATCGCGCCCTGCAGGAACGACGTCGCGTTGCCGTTGATCGTGCTCTGGAAGTTGGCATTGTTTCCGTCTTGCGCGCGGCGATCCTGGTACATCATGATGCCTTCATAGTTCGCCGCAATTCCGGTGGCGGAAGTGCCCGGCGCACTGAGATTGAGGTTGGCGCCGCCATTGATGCCCACCGTCCCAATGGTCGGCGCGCTCGCCGTGCTCCGGTTGGTCAGAATGAACGTACATCCGCTGCAGGTGACGCTCGCCTGGGCACCGATGCTCAGCGATCCACCGTCGAGCACGATCACGCTGCCCGCCGGGAAATTGACGGTTCCCGAGATGCTGATGTTCCCGAAGCACATTGCGCCCGCCGATGCGCCGGTCATCGCCCCGTAGGTCGTGCCCGAAACGAAATCGCTGGCGTTCATCACCGTATGCGGGTTGCTCTCGGTCAGGTTCGGGCAGTTCCCGGATGGATAGGTGGTGCTGGCCGGCGGGTTCACGTTCGCGAACGGGTCCGCCTGAGGGATCGTGAACGGCTGCAGCACCGTACCCGATGCCCAGTTGTTGCTGGCGGCGATACCGCCCACCGCGGCAATTGGGCTGGCGTTCACGTCCGACGAGCCGGTGGCGACGGCCGCAGTGAGGGACGTGGAATTGGTGATCATGCCGCAGCCGAGGTCGACGTTCGCGTTGCCGGTCGCGGTGATACCGGTCACCGAAGTGTTCTCCAGGCTGACCACGCAATATTTGCCGCCAGGAACGATGGTTGCAGTCGCGCTCGCCGTGATCGTCGGCGCTGCACTCAGGAATATTCCCGAGAAGCTGAGCGCCCGCTGCATGGAAACGACCACTTTCACCGCATTGTTGTCGCTGGTGTAGCCGCCGGACGACGGCGGGTTGGTCGCCGCACACACGGGTGTCTGCGGAAGATGCATGTTCTTGCGAACGTCATAGGCAACCGGGGTGGTGTAGGTGGCCGAAGCGACGCCGCTGCAATCGTCCATGGCATTGCCGCGAATATTCGCACGAACGCCGGCCATCGCGGCCGAATCCGCCACCCGCTGGAGCTGCCGCTTCCACAGCGTCCACTGGATCGTGTCGCTCGCCAATCCCGCCGAACCGACGATGAGCGGCAAGGCCGCGCCGGCGATGATAAGGGCATTGCCACGCCGGTCGCGCCAGAGTTTCCTCAGAAATTTGAACATCTGAACCCCAGCCAATGAATGCGCATGGGAAGCGCTCTAGCGCCGACAGGGTAAGCGAAGCGTTCAATGCTGTGGTTAATGGCAATTCATAAGGAGGCGGAGGCCGCACTTGCCCTTGCCTATGCGTGTCCTATTTCTATAATACACTACAAAGCCTGTCCGGCGTTGACCGGCCCCGCGCCGCGCCGCAGATAGGCGAGGAAAGGATTTGAGCATGGCCACCGAACCGGCGCCGGAGACCGAAACCGCGACCAAGACGAAGCTGAACCTTACCCCGCCCGAGGTATTGCAGCCGGTCGCCCCGGCCGAGGCGGCGGGCCTCGTTCCGCTCAAGGCCGAAGAGACGAGCGAGCTCGACAAGCGCGTCGCCCAGTTCGTCGACGAGCTCGCGAAGCTCGACTCCAACAGCCCCGAATTCGGCAAGAAGGTCGACCAGCTGACCGCCATGGGCCGCAAGGAGATCGCGGAAGCGGCCGGTGCTTCGAACCGTTTCCTGGACCGGCCCGTGAAGGCAATCGACAAGGACACGGGCATCGGCGCCGATCTGGTCGAGCTTCGGCGCACGGTCGAAGCGCTCGACCCCAAGGAAGCGACCAAGACCAGGAAGCTGCTCGGCATCATCCCGTTCGGGAACCGGGTGAACCGCTACTTCGACAAGTACCGAAGCTCGCAGACGCACATCCAGAAGATCCTCGGCAGCCTGGGGGACGGCAAGGACGAGCTGCTGATGGACAATGCGGCGATCGACACCGAGCGCGCCAACCTGTGGAAGACGATGCACAAGCTCGAGCAGATGGTCCACATCTCCAAGACGCTCGACCAGCAGCTCGAGGACAAGGCCAACGAACTCGACGCGACCGAGCCCGCCAAGGCGAAGGCAATCCGCGAGACCGCGCTGTTCTACACGCGCCAGCGCACCACCGACCTGCTGACCCAGATGGCGGTAACGGTTCAGGGCTATCTCGCGCTCGACCTCGTCAAGAAGAACAATGTCGAGCTGGTGAAGGGCGTCGACCGCGCGTCCACCACCACGGTCGCCGCGCTTCGGACCGCCGTCACCGTCGCCCAGGCGATGACGAACCAGAAGCTGGTGCTGGAGCAGATCGGCGCGCTCAACACCACCACCGCCGGAATGATCGATTCGACCGGCGAGATGCTGCGTACCCAGACCGGCGCGATCCACGAACAGGCGGCAAGCTCGACCATTCCGCTCGAGACTCTGCAGCGCGCCTTCCAGAACATCTACGACACGATGGACCAGATCGACCGGTTCAAGGCCGAGGCGCTCGGCAACATGAAGCAGACCGTCGATACGCTCGGCAAGGAGGTCGAGAAGTCGAAAGGCTATATCGCCCGCGCCGAGGGCGTGAACCAGGCCAAGCTCGAAGGCCCGGCGACGTCTCCCCTCATCCCGCTCGAGGCCAAGTGACCGAGGTCACCGACAAAGTCGAACGGGCGATCGCGCGGTTCGACCGAGTCACGCGCCAGCTCGACCAGCGCGGCGGCCCGGCGCAGCAGGCTGCGCGGCGCGAGCGTGAGAGGCTGAACGCCGGCCTTGGCCGGACCGCCGTGAAGGTTGCGGTCGCGGTCGCGATCGTCTGGTTAGCGACCATCGTGATCGGGATTATCAGTCCGATCGGCATTTTCGGATTCCTCGCGGCGATCATCGCGACCATCGTGGTGGCAGGCGTGCTGATTACGCGCGGCGGACGTCAGGCGGTCGCACCGCCAGCGCCTTCGACGGACCTGCCGAACGGGCCGATGGTCGACCGCTTCGATTCCTATCTCTACCGCGTCCGCCCCGCGCTTCCCGCGGCGGCGCGAACGCAGATCGATGCGATCAGCGCGGCGCTTCCCTCGCTCAAGCAGACGCTCGAGCGCGTCGATACGCTAGACCCGCAGGCGCAGGATGCGCGGCGGCTGATGTCGATCCACCTGCCAGGGCTGATCGAGCGCTACGCGAACGTGCCGGCTGCCTATCGCAAGGAGCAGGACGGCGAAGGCAAGACCGTCGACGAGCGGCTGGTCGAGAGCCTCGCCGCGGGACGCGCCGCACTCGCCGAAACGTCGGAGCAGCTCGCCCGGGGCGACTTGGCGGCGTTCGAGACTCAGGGGCGCTTCATCAAATCGCGCTACGGCGAGCAGGGCATCGAGAACGAGGATGCGTCGAGCAGCTAAGGCTCGCGCACCGACATTATTCCTGAATATGTAACCGTTGCTTTGCCTCGGAAAGCATTTCGCGGAAGCGCGGATCCTCGCGGATCGAATCGAGGTCGGGATCGACCTGGAGGTGCTTGAGCTGCGTCGCGCTGACGACCCGCTCGAAATAGGGCTTCATCAACTCGATCGCCCCTTGGTTATCCCTGAGGTCGACCGTCAGGGCGCACGCAAGATTGTAACGCATCGAAATATTATCGGGCTCGAGCAGCAGAGCGCGCTCGATCCAGTCCTTTGCCCGTCCGTGCTCGTTGAGAACGGCCAGTCCCGATGCGCCGGAAGCAAGGGCGGACGCGTTGGCCGGGTCCTTGGCGATCGCATTCTCCGCCCGCTCCACGGCTAGCCGTCCGACGCGCTGCCGATTGTCCATGTCGCCGATGGCGTTGTAGCAAGTCACCAGCATCGAGGGGTTGTGCCAGTCGCTATCCAGGAGCGCTGCCGCCTTCTCGAAATACGGGATCGCCTCTTTCAGGCGGCCTTGCCGGAACATCAGCCGCGCCGCCTCCCGATTAACTTCCCAGGATTCGGGATCGAGGCGCAGCGCCTCGGCCATTTCCAGGTTGGCTTCCTCTTTCTTGCCCTGTTCCTCGAGCACGTGCGCCTTGATGCAGTGTGCCTCGGCGATGTTGGGATCGATCGACAAAGCGCGCTCCGCGGCGGGGAGCGCGTCCTCGTCCCTCCCGTGCCAGTGGCGAAGCTGTGACTGGGCGAGTGCCATCAGTGCCCACGCCTTGGCATAATCGGCATCGAAGGTCAGCGCCTGCTTGCAGATCCGAATGATTGTCTCGTCGCGGCGGATGTCGCCGTAGCTTCCGCTGACCCACTGCTGCCGCGCCATCAGGTAGAGGTTGTAGGCCTCGACGCTCGACGTACCGCGCTTCTCGATTGCCTTCTTTTCCTCCGGAAGCAGCTTGACCCGCAGCGCCGCCACGATCGCCTTCGAAATCTCGTCCTGAATGGCGAAAATGTCTGTGAGGTCTCGGTCGTAGCGGTCGGCCCACGCGTGGCCACCCGTCGCAGCGTCGATCAGCTGCGCCGTGATCCGCACACGGTCGCCGGCCTTGCGGACGCTTCCTTCCATCACGTGCGTGACGTCGAGCGCGCGCGCGACCTCTTTCACGTCCATCACCTTGCCCTTGAAGGTGAAGGCAGTGTTGCGCGCGATGACCAGCAACGCGGAGACCTTCGACAGATCGGTGATGATGTCCTCGGTGATGCCGTCGCTGAAATATTCCTGCTCGGGGTCGCCGCTCATGTTGACGAAGGGCAGCACGCAAATCGAGAATTGGCTCGCGGACGCTGCCTTTGGCGGGGCTGCGCCTCTGTGCTCCACCTTGGCCGGTCCCGCGGTCGTCGAAATTGCATCGAGCAATCCGTTGAGCTCCGCGCCGTCACCGCCTCTCCAGCGCGACATGTCGACCGACTGGAATTGACGAAAGCCGAGCGGCGGCTTGCACGTGTCGAGGAGCACGGGGACGAGCCGTCCGCTGTCGCGGCCCTCCGCGGCTTCGTCTTGGACCCAGGCGGATTCGACCGACGTCGCCGACCACAGCACGATCACCGCCTCGGCATCCTTCAGCGCCTGATCGATCGCTCGGCTGAAGCGGGATCCGCCTTGGATGTGCTGGTCCCACCAGACCTCGTGGCCCGAGCGGCCGATGTCCTCCGCGAGCTGCTTGGCCGCGTCGCTGTCCTCACGGGCGTAACTCAGGAATACGCGGGCCACGGACCCTCCTCGGGCGCCTGTTTGCGCCGAACCTCGCTTCGCTTCAAGAAGAAGCGCTTAGCGCAAATTCAACGGCCGATCACACCGGCCGCCTGAAGCTGCGTAATGTCGGCGCTGCCGATGCCGATCGCCTCAATCGTCTCACGCGTGTGCTCGCCAAGCGCAGGCGGTGGCAGATCGGAATCAGCGCGCTCCCCATCCAGCCGCACCGGCGAGCCGACCTGTGGAATGCCGGCGATCGTGCGGACCATCTGCCGATGCTGCGCCTGAACGTCGCCGAGCGCCTGGCTGATTCGGTTGATCGGACCCGCCGGAATGGCGGCGGCTTCGAGCTGTTCGAGCCATTGGGCCGCGGGCTTCTGCGCGATCGCTTTGCTGACGAGCCGAACCATCGCGTCGCGGTTCGCGACCCGTGCGCCGTTGGACGCGAAACGCTGGTCGCTGGCCCACTCGGGATGGCCGCAAATCTCGGCAAGGCGCGCGAATTGGCGCTCGTTGCCGACGGCAATAATGATGGGCTGATCGGCAGCTTCGAACGGCTGATACGGAACGATATTGGGGTGGGTATTGCCTTGGCGCGGCGGGTCGTTGCCGGAAATCAGCGCATTGGACGCCTGATTGGCGAGCATCGCCAGCTGCGTATCGAACAAAGCCATGTCGATATAAGCGCCCTCGCCCGTCTTCTCGCGCCTGTAGAGCGCGGAAAGGATCGCGACGCAGGTGTAAAGCCCTGTGAACAGGTCGACGACCGCGACACCCACGCGCATCGGGCCGCCGCCCGGCACGCCGTCGGGCAAACCGGTGATGCTCATCAGCCCGCCCATGCCCTGGATGATGTAATCGTATCCGGCGCGCTCGGCGTAGGGGCCGCCCTGCCCAAAGCCGGTGATCGAGGCATAGACCAGCCGCGGGTTCGCGGCCCTCAGCGATTTGGCATCGAGCCCGAATTTCTCCAGCCCGCCGACTTTGAAGTTCTCGACCACGACGTCCGTTTGCTCGGCGAGCTTGCGGACCAGCGCTGCGCCTTCGGGCCGCGAGAAGTCGATCGCCGCCGATTTCTTGCCGCGGTTGCAGCTCAGGAAATAAGCGGCGACGCGCTTGTCGCCATCCCCGACCCAGGGCGGTCCCCAGTGGCGCGTGTCGTCGCCCGCCCCGGGGCGCTCGATCTTGGTCACCTCGGCGCCCAAGTCCGCGAGCAATTGCGTGCACCACGGCCCTGCAAGCACCCGGCTGAGGTCGAGGACCTTGATGCCTTCGAGCGGCCTAATGGCGACGGCCCCACATGCGGCGGTCGGAGAGGATCGCATGGGCTGCATTGTGCCCCGGCGCACCGGTCACGCCGCCGCCTGGATGCGCCCCCGAACCGCACAGATAGAGGCCCTTGAGCGGCATCCGGTAGTCGGCCGCGCCGATCATCGGCCGAGCGCTGAACAGCTGGTCGAGGCTCATCTTGCCGTGGAAGATGTCGCCGCCGATCAGGCCGAAGCGGCGCTCGAGATCGAGCGGCGAATGGATCTGCCGTCCGAGCACCGACTTGGCGAAGCCCGGCGCGTGCGCATCGACCGTCGCGATGATCCGGTCGGCCGCTTGTTCGCGCTCCTTGTCCCAGCTGCGTCCAGGTCCGAGATCGTAGCGGAAATGCTGGCAGAACAGGCTTGCGACGTGCTTGCCCTTGGGCGCGAGGCCTGGGTCGAGCGTCGAGGGGATCAGCATCTCGATGATCGGCTGCTTCGCCCAGCCGTTCACCGCCGCGTCGAGATAGGCGCGGTGCATATAATCGAGGCTCGGCGCCATGATGATTCCGGCGGTCAGGTGATTGCCCTTCTTCGGCAGCACGCTGAACTTCGGCAGCTCCGACAGAGCAACATTCATTCGGAAGGTCGCGCTTTCGCATTTCCAGCCGTGCATGCGCTCGGCAACGTCCCTGTCGACCGCGCCGCGCGGGACTAAGCGGTCGAACAGCAGCTTCGGGTTGACGCCTGCCACCACCGTTTTCGCCCGCCACGCCCTGCCGCCGGCGACGACACCGGCAGCACGGCCCTGGGCGACGATCACTTCTTCGACCGGCGTGTTGAGGAGGATGTCGACGCCCGCTTCGCGGCACGCGCGCGCCATCGCCTGGGCGATCGAGCCCATCCCACCGATCGCGTGCCCCCACGCGCCCGGCACGCCCGCGGCTTCGCCGAACAGATGATGGAGCAGCACGTAAGCGGTGCCCGGCGACTGCGGCGAATCGAAATTGCCTACCACGCCGTCGAAGCCGAACAAGGCCTTGGTGAGGTCGCCCTCGAAGTGGCGGTCGAGGATGTCGGCGGCGCTCCGCACCGCGAAATCGTGAACGGTGCGCGTTTCGGCCAGGGTTAGCCCGGTCATGTCGCGGCCGAGGCTCAGGAGCTTGGGGATCGCGCTGACCTTCCGCCCGACGTTGGGCGGCGCGCGTAGAAGCCACTTTTTGAGCAGGCGCACCACCGTGTCGAGCTCGGCGATGTAGCGGTCGTAAGCTTCGGCGTCCGGCTTGTGGTGGCGCGCGATTTCCTTGCGCGTCAGGCCGTTGCGTCCGGAAAGCAGATAATCGCCGTCGCCGGGAAGGAAATTGTCGGTTTTCCTCAGCACGACCTTCAGCCCGTGCCGCTCGAGCTGCATGTCGCGGATGACCTTGGGCTGGAGCAGGCTGACCGTGTAGCTCGCCGCCGAATTGCGGAAGCCCGGCAGGAACTCGTCGGTGACCGCCGCGCCGCCGACATTGGCCGCGGCTTCCAGCACCGCGACCTTCATGCCTTTCCTCGCCAGATAGTAAGCGCAGGTCAGGCCATTGTGGCCGGCGCCGATGATGATCGCGTCGTGCAAGGACCCTCCGCCCGTCATTGCGGGGCCGCAGAGCGGCCGCGGCAATCCCGTAGCGCCAGCTGGATTGCTTCGCTACGCTCGCAATGACGATTTAGCGCATCAACACCAGTTCTTCGGCCATCGTCGGGTGCAGAGCGACGGTCTCGTCGAAATCGCTCTTCTTGAGCTTCGCCTTTACCGCGACCGCCGCCGCCTGGAGGATTTCGGGGGCATCGGGGCCGATCATGTGGATGCCGACGATCTCGTCCGTGCCTCCGTCCACCACCAGCTTGTAGAGCGAGCGCTCGTTGCGCCCGGCCAGAACGTTCTTCATCGCACGGAAATCGGACGTGTAGGTCTTGATCGAGCCGAGCTTGTTGCGCGCCGCGCCTTCGGTGAGGCCGACGCCGGCGAGCGGCGGGTGGCTGAAGACCGCCGACGGGATGCAGCCGTAGTCGACCCGGCGCGGCTTGTTGCCGAAGAAGGTGTCGGCGAACGCCTGTCCCTCCCGAATCGCGACGGGCGTGAGCTGGACCCGGTCGGTCACGTCGCCGACGGCGAAGATCGACGGTACCGAACTGCGGTTGTCGTCGTCGACCTTCACCTGGCCTTTGTCGCCGAGCTCGGCGCCGGCCGCGTCCAGCCCCAGGTCTTGGGTGTTGGGCTGGCGGCCGGTGGCGAACAACAGCTGGTCGGCCTCGATATCGTCGCAGCCGGTCATGCAGATGTGCAGCCGTCCGTCGTCGCGGCGCTCGACCCTGTCGATCGTCGCGTTGAACTTGAAGTCGATTCCCTTGCGCAGCGAGATCTGGATCAGCCGGTCGACGATCTGCTGATCGTAATGGCGCAGGAGCACGTCGCTTCGGTTGACCAGCGTCACGTTCGTTCCGAACTCGCGAAAGATTCCGGCGAATTCATTGGCGATATAGCCGCCGCCGACGATCACGATCCGCTTCGGCAGCTTTTCGAGGTGGAACACCTCGTTCGAGCTGATCGAATGCTCGACCCCTTCGATCCGCGGCATCACCGGCCGGGCGCCGGCGGCGATCAGGATCTTGTCGGCGGTTACCTCCTTGCCGCTCGCGAGCTTGATCGAGTTCGGTCCGGTCAGCATCGCGCGTTCGTGGAAAATGGTGACGTGGTGGCTGGTCAGGGTCTCGGTATAGGCGCCCTCGAGCCGGCCGACCTCGGCAAGCACATTGTCGCGAAGCACGGCCCAGTCGAAGCGCTTCTCCGGCACGTCCCAGCCGAACATCGCGGCGTCGTCGAGGTCCTCGGCGAAATGTGCGCCGTAGACGAGCAGCTTCTTGGGCACGCAGCCGCGGATCACGCAGGTGCCGCCGACCTTATACTCCTCCGCAATGGCGACGCGGGCGCCGTATGCGGCGGCAACGCGCGAGGCGCGGACGCCGCCCGAGCCCGCCCCGATCACGAACAGGTCGAAATCAGCCATGGATCGTCATTGCGAGGAGCGGAGCGACGAAGCAATCCAGCCGACGCGCGGGATTGCTTCGCTTCGCTCGCAATGACCCACGAGTCATGCTCCTGCTCTCTCGATCAGCGCACGTGTTGATACGTCGAGCGCATTCTCCTCCGTCCCTTCGGCAAGCTGGCGCGCGATCTGCTTGCCGAGCTCGACTCCGAACTGGTCGAACGGGTTGATGCCCAGTAGCACGGCATTGGCGAATGTCCGGTGCTCGTAGAAGGCGATCAGCGCGCCGAGCGAGCGGGCATCGAGCCGCTTGAGCAGGATCGTCGTGCTCGGGCGATTGCCCGAATAGCTGCGCTGCGGATCTTCGCTCTTGCGCCCTCCCATCAGCGCCGCGGCCTGGCCGAAGGCATTGAGCAGCAGCAGCCGGTGGCGCTCGGGATCCTGCTCGTCGTCACCTTCACCGACCGCGACGAACTCGACGGGCACGGCGATCGTCCCCTGGTGAAGCAGCTGGAAAACGGCATGCTGCGCGTCGGTGCCGGTGCCGCCCCAGGTCACCGGCGCGGTCGGCCAGGGAACCGGCTTGCCATCCCTGGTCACCGACTTGCCGTTCGATTCCATCTCGAGCTGCTGGAGATAGAAGGGCAGCAGCCGAAGCCGGTCGTCGTAGGCAAACGCGGCGCGTGTCTGGCACGCGAAATTCTCGACATAGAGCCGGTCGGCAAAGGCGGCGATCAGC
>DASUIB010000188.1:0-12703 GCA_036273235.1 Sphingomicrobium sp.
TCTCGGCATGGATGAGCTTTCCGAAGAGGATAAGCTCACCGTCAGCCGCGCGCGCAAGATCCAGCGCTTTCTGTCGCAGCCGTTCCACGTCGCCGAGGTCTTCACCGGAATCCCCGGCAAGTTCGTCCAGCTCGACGACACGATCCGCTCGTTCAAGGCGGTCGTCGACGGTGAGTACGACCACCTTCCGGAAGCCTCCTTCTACATGGTCGGCGGGATCGACGAAGCGGTCGCCAAGGCCGAGAAGCTGGCGCAGGAGGCCTGAGCCGTGGCCGACGAACTTCGCCTCGAAGATTGCGTCAACGATCGCTGCCCGTGGTCCGGGGACCCTGTCAGCGCCGACAGCCTGACGCGCTACAAAGGCAAGGTCGTCGGCTTCTGCAACACCGGCTGCCGCGACAAGTTCGAAGCGGCCACGCGCGCATTCGACGGCGCGATTGAAGGCAAGAAGTAATGGCCGATCTGCATTTCGAGCTCGTCACGCCCGAGCGCCAGGTAATGTCCGACGACGTCTATATGGTCGTCGTCCCCGGCACCGAAGGCGAATCCGGCATCCTCGCCGGTCGAGCGAGCTCGCTCACCTCAGTACACCCTCACCCTGCCCTCTCCCTCAAGGGAGAGGGTGAGTGGAGCAGACGATGACCGAATTGAAACTCGAAGATTGCGTCAACGACACCTGCCCCTGGTCGGGCAAGCCGGTTAGCGCGGACAGCCTGTCGCTCTACCGCGGCAAGGTCGTCGGCTTCTGCAACACCGGCTGCCGCGACAAGTTCGAGGCCGCCACGCGCGCATTCGACAGCAAGATTGAAGGCAAAAACTAATGACCGACCTCCATTTCGAGCTCGTCACCCCCGACCGGATGGTCACCAGCGGCGACGTCTACATGGTCGTCATCCCCGGCACCGAGGGCGAATCCGGAATCATGGCCGGCCACGCGCCCTATATGACCACGCTGAAGAACGGCGAGATCGCCGTCTATCGCGCCCAGGGCGCGCAGCCCGAATGCATTCCGGTCACCGGCGGCTTTGCCGAAGTCAGCGACCGCGGCCTCACGGTGCTCGCCGAAAGCGCCGGCGAAGGCGCTGCAGGACCCGCGTAAAGCCGGTTGCGCCTCACGCCCGCGCCTCCTAAATGCGGCCACGGCGGGCGTGTAGCTCAGTGGTAGAGCACTGTGTTGACATCGCAGGGGTCGCAAGTTCAATCCTTGCCACGCCCACCATTTTCTCCTTGAAATCAGGTGCTTCGCTCAGCCGAAGGTGAAGGGAGAAGGCCTCCGCGCCGGGGTCCAGAAATTCGATGGTGAATGTGCGGTCTTCGACAGCGCCTTTCTGCCGGATCAGCTGGTAGAGGCGCTGGCCCGTCACCACCCCAGTTCCTTGAGCATTGGTGTCCACGCCCGCGTTGGAACCGGGCGCCTGGCCGTCGAGAGTCACTCGGTACCGGACCGGTCTGCCGCTCGCCGAGCCCATGACGAGGTGAAGGTCGCGCGCATGGAAACGGAAGCTGATTTTTCGCCCCCGGTGCGAGCGAGCGAGCGCTCTGCCGCTGGTCGATCCACGGACCTTCGAACGACCATTGGTTCAACGATATTGGTGCGCCTGCATAGGTCTTCGGCCGATGGTGGGCGAGCCCCCGGCGGAGCGAAACGGTCCGCGCGGTAATAGCCGATACAGGTCTCGGGCGAGCCGATCTCGTTGAACGCCGCCGCCGCCGGCCGGGATCAATCCCGTCGAGCACGGCCGAAGGGAAAGACCGCCGTCGGAGACGATCAACGAGCCCTCGACGGCCATTTGGCTTCAACCGTCCTTTCACACCCAGGAATGAAACGCGCCGCTCGAAAAGCACATGCGAAGACGACCCGGCTTCTCCTCTAGGCCCAAATCGTTCCGCCAGGCGGGGAGCGGGAAACGTCAGATCGATCGACGCTTTGGAAAGTTCGAGCGCTCGGGCCCGCAAAAGAAGGCCTGCATCTCGGCAAAATCGGCCGTGCATACGTCGGAATTCCCGAATGGGTCAGTCGTACAGTGCCAGATTGTTGAACAACTGACGAATGCATAACTCAGGCTCGAACGCAGGCAGCACTAGAAGGAGCGGGCCCGTGACCGTGATCCGAAATTTCCAGCGCTGGAGCCCGCGACATCATGCTCGGCGATGTCGGCATCCATTTCGTCCCGCTCGTGATCGCCAGCTGGGCTTATCGCTCACCAGCTTTATTTGCGTCGCGGAGAGGCGCTTCGCCGCCACGCCTCGACCGTCGCGCGGCGCGGTTCGGACCTCTCCCCGACCTAGCCCCGGACCGCGCCGCCACTTCTGCAGCGATTGAAAGACCAAGTTTCGCGAAAGGCCAGATTCGATGAATACCGCCCTCCTGCCAAGCGTGCTTCCACTCGGCTCCGCAGTGGTCGCAATTCGCGTCACGGGAACCGGCCAGTGCCCTTGGAAAACAGGAGCTTTGCGTGCGTGACCCTAACAGGAATGAAGGTCCGGCAAGCAAGATGGCGCTGGTCACCGGCGGCACTGACGGAATTGGAAAAGAGGTCGCACTCGAACTGGCTAAAATCACCGCCCGATTGATCATCGTCGGACGTGATTTCGAAAAGGGTGCCCAGGCAAGGCGGGAGATCAGCGCCTCATCTCCCGGTTGCGACGTGCAGTTCATTCCGGCGGACCTCAGCCTCATCAGCGAGGCTCGGCGGCTTGGCGACGAAGTCGCAGAACGGGTCGGTGCGTTGCACTTCCTCGTCCATAGCGCAGGGATGGTTAGAGGCCGCCGCGTCCTGACCGACGAGGCCCTGGAGTCGAACTTCGCAACAAATTACTTGAGCCGGTTTGCGCTAACCCGCCGATTGCTGCCGATCCTCGAAGCCGGCGGGCAGCCGGATCGATCGACGCGGATTCTCCTCGTCGCCCATCCGGGCTTTAGCGGAACAATTCATTACGAAGATGTGAATTTGACGTCGAATTACTCGACGATAGGGGCGTTCCGCCAGTTCCACTTTGCGAACGATGTTTTTGCGGTCGAACTGGCGCGGCGGCTCAAGCCGTCAACGGGCAGTCCGTCGGTTACAATTTCCTGTCTGCACCCTGGACCGACCAAGACGAGCATAGACCGGGAAATGCCGCTTTGGATGAAGCTGCTCGCGAGGCTTGTCGTCCATCCCCTGATCTCGCGAAAGCCCGCCGCCGCCGCCGAAGCGGCATTGAAGTTGCTGCTCAGCGAGGAGTTCGAGGGACAATCCGGCATGCTGTTCTCGCACGTCGGCAAGTTCAGACGCATCGATGTCCCAGAGGCGGCGCAAGATATCAACGAAGGGGCACGGCTCTGGGCCCTGAGCGAAGCGAAAGTTCGCTCGGCCCTGGAGCAAAGGCCTGCTGTCCAAGCAGCCTAGGTAAGTCTCTGGAAGCTCAAGAAAGGCCCCCCAAATGTTCAACGCCACACAAGACAGGATCGTCATTACCGGCGCGACCGGCGGACTCGGATCGGAAATCGCCCGGCAGCTCCTGCACATCGCTCCCGCTTCGCTGCTCGGAGTCAGCGTTCGCGATCCCAGGCGCGCAGAGCAGCTCCTCGAGGGAGGCGTTCGTGTGCGTCACGGCGATTTCGACGATCCCGCAACGCTCGACGATGCCTTCGAAGGGGCGAAAAGCCTGCTCATTATTTCAACCCGCGGCGACAACGAGCGACGCGTGGTCCAGCATCGCAACGCGATCGAGGCCGCAAAGCGCGCCGGCGTTCAGCACCTTTATTATACGAGCATCGTCCAGCGCGAGGGATCCAAATTCCTGCCGGCCGAAGGACATCTGCAGACCGAAGCCGACCTCGCCGCATCCGGCCTTGACTACACGATCTTTCGAAACGGGCAGTATATCGAGAATCTCCCACTTTTCCTTGGATCGAGCATTGAAACCGGCGAGCTGCTGTTACCGCCGGACGGGCCGGTGGCGTGGGTCGCCCGTTCCGACCTCGCCGAAGGAATCGCCCGAGTGATGCTCACCGGAGGGCGCGATCAGGAGTCGCTTCTTCTCACCGGCCCGGAGGCGCTCGAATTCGACGATATCGCCGCAATCGCCGGTTCGATCGTCGGCCAGCCGATCCGGCGCAGGGTGGTCGAGGGTGCAGAATATGCCAAGATCCTCGTCTCCAACGGCTTGCCCAAAGGTCTCGCGACGGTGCTCGTAAGCGGCTTCGAATCGCGTGCTTCGGGCGAGCTCGCGCTTGTCGATCCGGCGCTTCAGGAGATCGTCGGGCGGACCCTGCTGACGGTCGACGATGTCCTGCCGGAACTATTGTACGAGGCCGCCAACGCGCGCGTCGCCTGAGGGACGGGCGGCTTCCCTTCATTTCGCGGGAATTTGCGCGCTGCGCCGCTCCCCAGCCGCGAGCAGCGCACCGCGGAGCCGCAGATGGTGAGCGAGCAGCCGCGCGAATCTGTGCTCGCGAAGGCCTGCGGCCATGAAGCGTTGGAGGATGTCGAGGTCCGGGTTGCCATTGCCCTCGATGAAGATCGGTCCGTCCTCGAGAACCGAAATGTCCCAGCCGATGACTACGCGGTCATCGAACTGGCGGTGGGCGGCAACCGCCTGCCGCTTCACTTCCTCCCAGCAGGGAACAATCTCGCCTTCAATCGAGGCGCCGGTGTCGGGGTGGGCCGAGAACCAGCCGAGCCGCGCGTCGGCGCCTAGGTTGCTCGCTTTCCCGAGCTTGCCCGAATCCACATCGACCAGCGTCCCGATGCCGCCGGCGTGAAGATTGTCGACCGTCCGGCTCCTGCCGAACGAGGTGCGGATCATCGCGGCCATCACTTCGGGATCATTGTCCTCGTTGAGGCAGGTGAGGACCCGCAGGGTCGGCAGCGCGCCAGCGGTGATCGCCAAGAGGTCGGGGTGGGGCTGCATGCGCGGCTGGACGATCAGCGGGGTCTCGCGGGAGCGCGCGACCAGGCGGTCAAGCAGTTGATCGCCGCTGAGCTGCTCCCCGGCAGGGCCAGCGAAGGTCGAAGTCGCGACGCGGTCCCAGCGCTCGGCGCCGCGGCCGCCCCTGCCGCCCGTCGGCTTTACGAACAGGTCGCGGGCGGGAAGCGGCTGCCCCGGATCGGTCCCCTCCAAGGACATCAAAGTCTCGACGCAGCGGATGCCGTGCTTCGCACAAAATTCGGCGAAGCGGCTTTTGTCGTTGAGCGGCGAGCCCTTGCGGCGCTTGAGCAGGCGGAAATAACAGGTCTTGGTCTCGAACCGCTGGATGTAGGTCGGCGCCCGGCGGGCGCCATCGTCGTGGAGCGAGAAGATGTAATACCAGGGCGGGAGGATGCCGTCGGAGAGATAGAGGCTGAACTGTTCACGCAGCTGCGCCGGGATGCTCTTGCCGGTGCGGCCGCGGATCACTGGCCCGTTGCGCGCGGTGAACCAGGCGGAGGCGAGGAGAAGCGCGAAGGGCCAGAGGAGGATCGCGCCTGCGAGCTCGGCCCATTCGCCCGCGCTTTCCGGACGCCAGTAGCGCCTGGCAAACGCCGCGTGCAGCGGGTCGTCCGACCCGCCGAGCGCGGCCGTCATCGCCACCGGCAGGCCGGCGACGCGGTAGATCATCCGTTCGGCGCTCTGCCTGACGCTCCGCAGGGACATCGGCGCAAGTCTACAGCGAAATGACAAAAGTATAAGGACGCTCGCGCTCGCTTCCCGCTATCAGTGCTTCCATGTGCGGAATATTCGCGGCGGTTGGACCTCAAGTGTCGGAGCGGACGCTGGAACATGTGTTCGGGGCGCTGCACCATCGCGGGCCCGACGGGCGTGGGCAGTTCGTCGACCAAGATGCGCACCTGACCATCGCGCATACGCGGCTCGCGATCATCGACCTCGTCACCGGCGACCAGCCGATGGAGAGCGAGGACGGGAGCATCGTCCTCTCGGTCAACGGCGAGATCTACGATTTCGAGCGGATCAGGAGCGCGCTCGAGGCCAAGGGCTATCGCTTCAAGACCAAGAGCGATTCCGAAGTCATCATCTATCTGTACAGGGAATATGGCCTCGGCTGCTTCGAGCATCTGCGCGGCGAGTTCGCGTTCCTGCTCTACGACAAGGCGAAGCGGCTGTTGGTCGCGGCGCGCGACCGGTTCGGGATCAAGCCGCTCTATTGCTCGCGCACCGCCGACCGTTTCGTGTTCGCGTCGGAGATGAAGGCGATCTTCGCCAGCGGCCTCGTCGAAGCGAAGCTCAACGTCGAGGCCCTCGACCCTTTCCTGGAGCAGGACCCGGAGCATGCGCGCTTTCCGTTCGAAAATATCGGGCACGTGCCACCGGCGTCGTACATGGCGGTGAACCTCGACACACTCGAAGCGGAAACGACGCGCTATTGGTCGGACGAGATTCCGGCGGAGAGTGCGGCGCCGGTGCCGGAGCCGTTCGGCGATGCGCCGGCCAAGGCGGCGCGCACGGTGCTCGAGCAGCTCGAGGAAGCGGTGCGGCTGCGGCTGCGGGCGGACGTTCCGGTGGGACTGTACCTCAGCGGCGGAATCGATTCCGCCTTCGTCGGCGCGCTGATGAAGCGCAACTTGAACGCTGAGCTGCACAGCTTCTCGATCGCGTTCGTCGGCAGCGGGCGGAACGAGCAGGAATTCGCCGCGCGCGCGGCCGACGTCATCGGAACCGAGCATCACGAGCTCGCAGTCACCAAGCAGGCGCTGTGGGACAATCTCGAACGCTGCTTGTGGTTCTCCGAGCTGCCGTTTGTGACTCTGGCCCCCGTGGGCAAATTCCTTCTGTCCGAGCTGGCGCGGCAAAAAGTCACGGTCGTGCTGACCGGGGAAGGCGCGGACGAAGTCTTCCTCGGCTACCGCTCATTCTTCCAGAAGGCGATCCGCGACACGCGCTCGGGCGGCCGCGGCGCATCCGCGCAGCGCAGGCGGCTGAAGGTCGGCGGCCTGATCGAAAAGCTCTCGCTGCGAATCTTCCACAAAAGCCATCGGAACCGCCTCGCAAGCGCCCGCATCAAGGGGGCTGCTCGGCCAGACGCGTCCAAGCCGCTGATCAACGCGGTTCAGGAGGCGCGGATCGCGGCGATGCCGTTCGACATCCTCGCTTACCTCGGCGACCGCGAGGAAATGGCGCATTCGCTCGAAGCGCGGTTGCCGTTCCTCGACCATCATCTGTACGATGCGGCGAAGCCGATTCCCGTCGACTTCAAGATGCGGGACGGAGTCGAGAAGGCGGTGCTGCGCGACGCGGCCGAGGGCATCTTGCCCGACGACCTCCGAATGCGGCGCAAGAGCGGCTTCATGCTGACCAGCGACGCCGTGGATTTCTTCGGCGCCGATCGCGCGGTCACCGAGAAGCAGCGGCAACGTTACCTATCAAAGCAGGCATTCGCCCGGTCCGCTGTCTTTTCCTATCGTGCCTACAAGCTGGCGAGCACGGTTGCGCGCCTGCCCGCGTCGAAGCGCCTGCGGCGGCTGCGGCGCAACGCCAACAAGGTCATCATGTACATGATGCAGACGCACATGCTGCACGAGATGTTCGTGGCCGACCCGCCGTGGAAGGCTGCCGTCGCTGCGAACCCGGCTTAGCTAGGTCTTCCGCCGTCCGTTACAGGCACGCCTCCAGGTACGGCTGGTCGAAGCCGAACTGTTTCGCTTTCTCCAGCGTATACGGGCGAAGTCCCATCGAGCGATATTCGCCGATGATTTTCCCGTCGGGAGTCTCGTCGAGATATTCGAACTTGAACAGCTCCTGGGTGACTATGACGTCGCCTTCCATCCCGATCACCTCGGTGATGTTTGTGGTTCGGCGGGAGCCGTCGCGAAGGCGCTTAACCTGGACGATCAGGTCGACCGAATCCGCGATCTGGCGGCTGATCGCCTCCTTCGGGATCTTGATGTCGCTCATCATCACCATGTTCTCCATACGCGCGAGGCATTCGCGCGGGGAGTTGGAGTGGAGCGTCGCGCATGAGCCGTCGTGGCCGGTATTCATAGCGGCGAGCAGGTCGAAGCACTCGCTGCCGCGAATCTCGCCGAGGATGATCCGGTCGGGGCGCATACGCAGAGCGTTGATGACGAGGTCGCGGATGGTGATCGCGCCCTGACCCTCCAGGTTCGCCGGCCGCGTTTCGAGCGGCAGCCAGTGCGGCTGCTGCAAGCGAAGCTCGGCCGCATCTTCGATGGTGATCACTCGCTCGCCCGGGTCGATCATCTTCGAGAGGGCGTTGAGCATCGTCGTCTTGCCCGAGCCGGTACCGCCGGAGATGATCACGTTCATTCGCGATGCGCCGGCGATCTTGAGCACCGTCGCCATCTTGTCCGACATCGAGCCGAAGCCCTTCATCATGTCGAGCGTGATCGGCTTCTCGGAGAATTTACGGATCGAGATCGCGGTGCCGCGGAGCGACAGCGGCGGGATGATGACGTTGACGCGGCTTCCGTCCTGGAGGCGAGCGTCGCAAAGCGGCGTTGTCTGGTCGATCCGGCGGCCGACCTTGTTGACGATCCGCTGGGCGATCTGGAACAGATGCTCCTCGTCGCGGAACTGGATCTGTGCGATCTCGAGCTTGCCCTTGCGCTCGACATAGGTCTGCTCAGGGCCGTTGACCATGATGTCGCTGATGGCGGGGTCGGCGAGCAGCTCCTCGAGCGGCCCAAGGCCCAGCAGCTCGTCGACGAGCACCTTCTCGAGCGCGAACTGCTCGCGGCGGTTGAGGTTGATCTTGAGCTCGGTCAGGACTTCGGAAATGATTGGACGGAACTCTTCGGCGAGCTCGTCCTTGCTCAGAGTCGCGGCGGCCTCGGGATCGACGCGTTCGAGCAGCCGCGGAAGCACCTGCTCCTTGATCCGGTGGACCGAGGCCTCGAACCCTTCGGTCTTGCTGCTGGCCGCCTCGCCGCTCCCGTTTTGGCGCGCGGTCAGGCGGTCCATCGCGCCCTGCCTGGGCGCGCCATCTTCGGAGACGGGGATATCGAGCGCCGGCGTGAGCTCGTCGATCGGCGGGAACTGGTCGCCGCCCTCGGGCGACATCGACGGGGCCACAGGGGTGCCTCCGCTGCCGCCCTTCATCGGCTTGGCGACGCCGAAATTGGGCCGCGCGCTAGCCGCTCCTCCACGCTTTCCGAATGCGCTCATGCTTGCCTGCGCTCTGCTTGTGATGCCAGGCAGGGTGAATAGGAGGGAAACTTTTAGAAAAAGCTAATTGCGCCAGAGCTGATTTCCGTGCGGCAGCGGCGGCGTTTCGATTCCACTCACCTTCTTTGGGTTTGATGGCTAAGGGCGGCTTCGTGGCGGGGGAAGTGGCGCGTGAGCGAGCTTGGTGAGTGGAAGAGACGGACCGCGACCTGGGGTCTGCTTCTGCTCATCCTCACCGCCTGGGCGGCGAGGCTGAGGGCGCACTCGACCGCCCTCTACCTCGTCCAGTCGCAGGATGTCCCAGTCCTGTTCCTCGCTTCACTCTCGATGTTTGTCGTCGCGCTCTGGCGCCCGCAATGGTCCTTGCCCGCGCGGCCTGCGCGCCCCTTGATGCTGATGGTCGCCGGAGCCGCGATCGCCGGGCTGCTGGCCTGGGCCACTTATGCACTCCTCGGCAATTTCCCCCTGTCCCGCGACGAACATATGGTGGTGTTCGACATGGCGGTTTTCGACAAGGGAATGCTGGCCGTGCCCCTTGCCTCCGAGTGGCGGCCCTACGCGCTGGCGCTCGTGCCGAAGTTCCTGCTCAATTCAAACCAGCCGATCGGACTGGTTTCCGGCTATCTGCCGATGAACGCCGCGCTTCGGCTGGCCTTTTCGAAGGTGGCCGACCCGGCCTGGTTCAACCCCCTGCTCGTGCTTGCCGGCGGAGCGGCGCTGTTCGACATTGCCCGCCGCACCTTCGGCGCCGAGAGCAGGGCATGCTGGGCCGTTCTGCTGGTCTACGCGCTGTCGGCGCAGGTGCTGGTCAACGCGATGACCACCTTCTCGATGACCGGGCACCTGGCGTTCAACCTGATCTGGCTCGCGGCCTTCCTGAGGGGCGGCAAATGGGGCCACTTGGCGGCAATTTTGACCGCTTTCATCGCGACCGGGCTCCATCAGCTCGTGTTTCATCCGTTCTTCGCGGCTCCCTTCCTGTTGTGGAAGCTACGCGAGGGGCAGTGGAAGCTCGTGCTCGCCTATGCCGCGGCTTATGCGGCGATCATTCTCTGGTGGGCGGCTTATCCGATTCTCGTTTCGCCGCTGGTCGCCGGGCCCGCCGGGCACGCATCCGATGCCAATTTCATCTCTCAGCGGGTGATCCCCCTGCTGATGAACCGGGACCCGCGTACCGTGCCGCTCACCATCCTCAACTTGTTGCGCTTCGTCGCGTGGCAGAATGTAGCGCTGTGGTCGCTGCTGATCGCCGGCGTTCCGGTGGCGCTGCGCGAGCGGGGGCTCGCCCGAGCCCTGCTGCTGGGAATCGTGTTGTGGATCGTCTTCCTCGCCGTGGTACTGCCGGAGCAGGGCCGCGGCTGGGGCTATCGTTACCTCAATGGGTACGAGGGAAGCTTCGCGCTGCTCGCTGGTTACGGCTATCGCGAGCTGGAAGGGCGGATCGGCCGCCAGGCAGACGGCATGGTGCTGCTGCTGAGCGCCGCGACTCTGGTTGCTGCGATTCCGGCGCTGTTCGCCACGAGCTACCGGTTCATGCAGCCGCACCTCGCGATGCAGCGCATGATCGAAGCTCAGGGAACGCCGTTCGTGGTGATCGACGACAGCCCGACGCTGTCGTTCGACAGAGGCTGGAGAGATACGGCTCAGGATCATGTCCGGAACCTGCCGGACCTGTCCAACCGGCCGCTTCGTTTTTCGGGCTCCGTGCTCACGCCGGGGCTCCTCATTGAGCTGTGCAGACGAGGGCCGGTGACCATCGTCACGCGAGCCGACATGCATCGTCTCGGCTTCTTGCTGAACGTGCAGGAACGCAGCCCCGACTTCGAACGGCTGGTCGCGAGCGCCAAACCCCAGGCGCCCGGCTGCATCCGGGCCGCACGCGTCCAGGCTTAAGAGGTCGTTTACCATAGTCTCCTAGCGTCTGGCGGAAGAGACGGACATGAACCGACCCAGCTTCACGTTTGCTAACGATTGCGCCGCAAACCCCGGGCAGCCGTGCGAGCTCGCAAGCATCGGCCGGTTCGCTGACCGCAGCGGAAAAATAGGGGAGATCCAAGTGCTCCGGTGCCGCTATTGCGGCCACGGAGTGACGACGCCGCCGCTTGATGACGTTGCCTTCCTGTACGAGGGCCGGGAAAGCCAGGATTACCAGCCCGACGCGAAGGGGCTGTCCGCGGCGATCAAGGGCTTCGCCTTTCGACTGCAGGCGCGCAAGCTCTTGAACCAATTGCCGAAGTCGCCGAGCTCGATCCTGGATTTCGGATGCGGCAGCGGCCAATTCACGCGAGTTGTCTCGCAGCTTCTTCCGCGCGCGACGGTCGTCGGTGCCGACTTCCACGCTGGTGCACCGATTCAACTCGGACCGATCGCCTACAAGGCGATGAAGGAGCTGTCCGGCGATGCCGGACGGTACGAGCTGGTGACGGCGATGCACGTGCTCGAACATGATGACGATCCGGACTCGCTGCTGGCGAAGATTGCGGCACTGGCGAAACCGGGCGGCACCGTCGTGATCGAAGTGCCCAATGTCGACTGCATCTGGGCCAAGGTCTTCGGCAGACATTGGGACGCGTGGTACGTGCCCTATCATCGCACCCACTTCACCAAGGCATCGCTGCGGCGCCGCATCGAAGCGGGGCATTTAACGGTGCTTGCGATTCACGACGTGACCGTCCCGACGATGGGGCGAACTTGCGCGCGGCTTGCCGGAAGCAGAAACCATTTCGGCTGGTTGCTCTTGGGGATTGCGCTCCATCCGCTGCAGTGGCTCGGCGAGAAGCTCTCGGGACGGGCAAGCGCGATCCGAGTGATCGCTCGAGTCTAGCGCTCAGCCGCGCTGGCGCTCGGGCCGCAGGATCGTCAGATGGGCGAGCGCATAATTCCAGGCGAATAGCAGGACCGTCGCGATCGGCATCGCCACCGATGCGCTGAGCCCCATGCCGCCGCACATCACGAACATCGAGCCAAGCGACAGCGGGAATGAGGTCAGGCTGGCGCCCACGAAGCGAAGGCCGCCGGCGCGCGAAGCACGAACTTCGAAGGTGTAGGTGGAGTGCAGCAGATAGCCGATCAGAGTCACCAGCGCGAAAGCGGTGCAGACGGCCGCCACATATTGGTAGCCGGCGTGATCCATCGCGAACACGATCAGATTGTTGAGCACGGCGCACAGCAGGCCAACCTGCGTGTAGCGGCTCGTCCTCTTGAGAAATTCGATCATGCCGAGGCCTGCATCAGCAAAGCGAAGTTGTTGTGCCACGGCCTGACCCTGAAGGAAATCTTCGGCCCGGTTCCGTCGAACTCGGACGCAAGCAGCGTCTCCGCCTCCGCTTTAGTCACATACTGGACCCGGTCGCCGGTGAGCCAACGATCCGCGGCATAGGCGATCCAGTGGATCGGGGTCGGGCGGCGCTCCCAATCCTTGAATACGAAGCATCCGCCGGGCGCGAGCAGCCGCCGAGCAGCAGCGACGATTTCCGCTCGAAGCTCGGGCGGGATGTGGTGGAGGACATCGCACATCACGATGAGATCGAACTTTCCGGCATGGGTTTTCGGCAAGTCGGTTACCGCGATCTGGCGGAAAGACACATTGTCTGTGGGT
>DASUIB010000189.1:0-7411 GCA_036273235.1 Sphingomicrobium sp.
CGGTTGCGGCTCGACGCGCTGCACCCGCGCCGGCGAATGCGGTGCGAGCCGCGCCAGCAGCTCGTTCATCTTGCCGACTGAAGATTGAAGCGTCGCCACCATGTCGGCGCGGAATTCGGGATTGTCGGCGTGGCGCTCGGCGTTGCGCGCGAGCAGCGAAAGCTGGCTCACCAAATTCTTAATGTCGTGCAGGATAAAGGCGAACCGCCGGTTGAATTCTTCAAAGCGGTGCGCATTGGCGAGCGCTTCCTGGCCGATCGCCTCGGCGAGCGAGCTCGCGGCCTGGTTACCGGCGGTTCGGAGCAGGTCGAAATCCTCCCAGTCGAGCGGGCGCCGATATTCGGGCGCTGCGAGGACCACGAGGCCGACCAGCCGCCGTTGGTGGAGCAGCGGCACGCCGACCCAGGCCGACTCATCGCCGATCACCCAGTCGGTTAGTGGGAGCGCCTTTTCCGCGGCGCTTCCCCAACTTCGAAGGGCTTCGAATTCGAGGATTCGGCCGCTCGCCTCGATCTCACGCAGGTCTTGCAAACCTATCGGGGGCGGGCTGCTGCCCGGCCAGTTCCAGCCCGCAGCCACCGTAAGCGCACCACCGTCGGCGACCAGCAGCAGTCCGCCCGGAGCGTCAATCACGTCGGCAAAGGCTTTGACGATCCGCTCGGTCAGCGGCGGCGCGTCGGCGCCGGCCCGGCCCAGAGTCTCGGTGAAGCGCAGCCACTCGGTGCGATAGTCGTAACGGTGCTCGAACAGATGCTTCGCAAGCTTGACCTTGATCCAGCCCCGCGCGCGTGCGCTCGGCAGCAGCACCATCGCCGCCACGGTCATCACCGCGAGCACCGCGATCATCAGCGCCGCTGACCAGTCGACGCTCGAGCCGCGCAGCGCCGTGGCGAGGATCGCCATCAAAGCGAAATAAGCGCAGATCGCGAGCAGCGAGAGCGATTGGAACGTCGCTGCGCGCGAGAGGCGGATCCGCATTCCCGTCCGATCGCGGCTCGCGAAGGCGAACAACGGGGCGGTCAGCGCGACTGCAAGACCGCGCCATTCGGTCAGCCGTTGAGCCGTCGCCGAACCGAGATAGGCGATGGTGTAGAGATTGAGGTCGTAAATCCAGATCAGCGCCAGCCCGAGGGTGGCGAGGCGAATGTGCGACCGGCTCGCCGGCGCGGCCTGGCCGTAGACGTTGTGGACAAGGACGAGCGCGCCGGCAGCGGTGGTGATCCTGAGGATGAGGCTGGTCTGGCCGATCGGGTCGCTGGGCGAAACCAGCTGGAGCGTGTCGGCGATGAGCTGCATGCCGATGACCGCGGCTACTGCTCCGTAGACAAGCTTCAGTCCATGCTCCCGCTCCTCGCTCGCCGTAGACAGGCTGTAGAGCAGGCTGATCCACAGCAGGTTGCGCGCGCTTTCGGCGTAGCCGACGATCGGCTCGCCCGGAATGACAGCGGTGAGCCATGCCCAGCAGGCGGTCAGCCCGAATGCGCCCGCGAGCAGGCGCTGCGCGGGCTGACGCGCCGCGTCGCCCAGGCGCCAAAGCATCAGCGCGGCAAACAATGCCGCCGCGAGCGCGTGGCTCCAGAAGGCGATCAGCGAGTCCACGCGGCCGCCTGGACGGGGGCGAATGTCAAATTCACCGACATCGTGCCGGTGTCGCTAAATTTTACAAAGAAGTAGTGAACGGGCGGCCGATCGGCCGCCCGCCACTCGATTTTAGAAGGCCGTCGGGCTGTTCGGCGTTCCGAGACCGCTGGGTCCGTCATAGGCGGCGGCGCCGGTGCACAAATAGCTGCCGCCGCACGATCCATTGCTGCCGCTCGTCACGTCGAACAGCGAGGTCAGGTGATTGTAAGGATCATGGCCGAAGCTGACCGAGCCGCCGTTGACGCCGTAGATGCCGGCGACGAGCGGAGCGGCGACGCTGGTGCCGCCGAAGATCATCCAGCCCGAAGCGGTCGAACTGGTCGGTCCGTAGACCGCGACGCCGCTGTAGGGATCGGCAACTGCGGCCACGTCGGCGACCGTCCGCCGAGCACAGAGGCCGTCCTTCTGCCAGCTCGGCTTGGCGTAATAGCCGCTGCAGCCGCTGCCAGCGCCCCTCCACACACTTTCAGTCCAACCGCGTGTGGTCGAGGCGCGCTTCAGTGTCGTACCTCCGACGGCGGTGACGTGCGGTGAGGAGGCCGGGAACTGGACCCCGTATCCGTCGTCGCCCGAGCTCACCGTGATCGCGATTCCGGGGTGATTATAGGCGCCCTCATAATAGCTCGAACCCGATTCGCCGCCGCCGTAGCTATTCGAAATCGCGTGGGCGCCGAGGCGGGCCGCGGTGTTCTCGGCAGTTGCGAGGGCGCTGAAGCTCGATGACGAAGCCTGGACGAGCAGGATATGGCAGTTGGCGCACATCGCGCTGACCATGTCGAGGTCGAGCGCCGTCTCCTGCGCCCAGCCCGTGTCCATTGCCGGATAGGTAGTGCCGCCGCTCTGGTTGACCTTGCGGAAACAGCCGTTCGCGCTCGTGCACGCGGGCAAGCCATATTGCGCCCTGTAGGTGCCGAGATCCCGCTCCGCGTTCGGATAACCGTATGCATCGACGACCGCGACCGTCGTCGTTGAGCTTCCCGATGTCGTGACCTTGTAAGCGCTCCGCAGGTCGGCGGGTCCATAGCCCGAAGGCGCGCTGAGCAGATTTGCAGTGGCCGACTTGCCCAGCCGGACAACGCCCCGCGAATCCGTCACGACATGCGCATGGCAGCGGGCCATTTGCGGCTGCAAGCCGGCTCTGCCGCAAACGGACCGATGATAGACGTTGCCGCTGATTTCGACTGGGATCGAGGGCACGGCAGGCGCGGCGGACGCAACGCTGGTCGCTCCAATTGCCGTGGCGAACCCGAGCGCTGCAAGCGCCCACTTGAACAAACTCATCACACCCTCCCCGGTACGGAAGCCGAGGAGAATATATGACGCAGGTAAACGCAAGCTTATCAGCCACTTACCTTTGGCACTTAGGCTACCGCTCGGCGCAGCGTTCGGGCGGTTCGTCTTTAACGAAGACCGGATTAACGTTACGTCGCCGCTACTTAACCCGTTCCTTATGGCCGCATTTGCGTTAGCGCGCGGGGACCAGCTCCATCACGTTCAATTGGGACTCGAAATGCGGCTTTGGCATGATCAGCCGCCAGCGGCCCGGCCCGATCCGCTCGACATAGCCGGCGACATCGCGGAGCTCATCCTGACCATATTGGAGCGCGCGCGTCTCGTCACCGAGCACGAGGGTGCCGAGAAAGACCTGGCGCACCGCGTCGCCGGGAAAGATCAGGCCGACATAACGCTGCTGCCCGCCGTATTTGTTGAAGCGCTGGAGGCCGCGGTTCGCCTTGACGCGGCAAAGGAAGGGCGGATTGCTGACATAGGCCAGGCTGTCGCTGTCAGCCTTCGCGCCAATCTTGATCACCCGGCAGCGGTACATGCCATTGGGAATTCCAGGGGCGCCGAGCGCCGCATCGGGGTCGAGCAGCACCCCTTCGCGCGCGATCTCGGCCGAGTGCCCCGCCTTTCTTGCCGCGTCGATGGCGGCGACGAACGTGGTCCGCCAGTCGGCGAGCCGCTGACGGTCGTCCTGTGTCGCGACCTCTTTCCACGCGGTCGTCCAGCGCGGGATCAGGCCGGACGGCTGCTCGATGACGCTGCACGATGAGCAGGCAAGCAGGAGGGCAAGGAGGAACGAAACTCTCATCGTCACTGCGAGCGTAGCGAAGCAAACCAGCTGCCGCTACTGGATTGCCGCGCAGCCTTCGGCTGCTCGCAATGGCGACTTCATGCGGCGGTCCAGCCGCCGTCCATGCTGAGGTTCGCGCCGGTGATCGACGCCGCTTCGTCGCGGCACAGGAACAGCGCCAGCGCTGCGACTTCTTCCGGCGTGACGAAACGCTTGGTCGGCTGGGCGGCGAGCAGCACGTCGTTCATCACCTGCTCGCGCGTCAGCCCGCGCGTGCGCATCGTGTCGGGAATCTGCTTTTCGACCAGCGGCGTCCAGACATAGCCCGGCGAGATGCAGTTGACGGTGATCCCGTCGCGCGCGGTCTCGAGCGCGATGGTCTTGGTGAAGCCCGCGATCCCATGCTTGGCGGCGACGTAGGCGCTCTTGTTGGGTGAGGCGACGAGGCTGTGGGCGCTCGCCGTGTTGACGATCCGGCCCCATTGCTTGCGCTTCATTGCGGGCACGGCCAGCCGCGTCGTGTGGAACGCCGAGGAGAGATTGATCGCGATGATCGCGTCCCATCTGTTCGGCGGGAAATCTTCGACCGGTGAGACGTGCTGGATGCCGGCGTTGTTGACGAGGATGTCCGGTCCTCCGAGCTCGTCCGCGCAACGCCTCATCATCCGCTCGATCTCGTCCGGCCTCGACATGTCGGCACCGTCGTGGATTGCGCCGAGTTCCTTGCACTCCCGCTCGATCTCACCTGCGTCGCCGAAACCGTTGATCATCAGCCTGGCGCCTTCGCTGGCCAATGCTTGGGCGATCGCAAGTCCGATGCCCGACGTGGATCCGGTAACCAGCGCAACCTTGCCTTCCAGAATCATTCGTTCACTCCGTCATTGCGGGGCCTCGAAGAGGCCGCGGCAATCCATGCGTCTCGATTGCTTCGCTGCGCTCGCAATGACGAGCGCGGGTCGAATTGCAACCGCCGCTGCCATTCACGCATTGGGGAGCGGCAACAGGAGGCTTCCGGATGCGGTTCGGCGACGAGCGCGAAAGCACCAACTTCACCGACGATACCGGCCGCGGCGGCTTTGGCCTTGGCGGCGGCGGCTTCGGCGGAGGCGGGTTCGGATGCCTGCTGCCGCTGGTCGCAAGCCGCTTCGGTCTTGGCGGCGTGGTCGTGCTCGTCATCGGCTATTTTCTCTTAAGCTCGCTCGGCGGCCTCAACACGAGTGGGGGTGGCGGAGGGCTCATACCCGGGCAACAGGCGAGCGCGCCGGCCGGGCAGGGCAACCTCGATCCGACGACCAAACGTTTTACTTTGCAGGTCCTCGCCAGCACCGAGGATACCTGGACGAAGCTGCTTCAGCCCAAGGGCATCGGCTATACGCCCACCAACCTGCACTTCTATTCCGAATCCGACAATTCGGGTTGCGGCGCGGCGCAGTCGGCGATGGGTCCGTTCTACTGCCCCAACGACAAGAATATCTATCTCGATACCGAATTCTTCAGCGAGTTGTCGCAGCGGTTCCAGGCGCCGGGCGATTTCGCCATGGCCTATGTCGTCGCGCATGAGGTCGGGCACCATGTGCAGGACTTGATGGGCACGCTCGGGCAAGCGGAGCAGCTCCAGGCGCGTGAAAGCGGCACCCAGGCCAACGCCACGCAGGTCAAGATCGAGCTCCAGGCCGATTGTTACGCCGGCGTATGGGCGGCGAACGCGAAGAATCCCGAAGGCCAGTCGGTGATGGAGCCCGGCGATTTCGAGGAGGGCATGCGCGCGGCCGAAGCGATCGGCGACGACACGCTCCAGCGCGAAACGCAGGGCAGGGTGGTCCCCGACAGCTTCACCCACGGCACCTCGGCCCAGCGAATGAACGCGCTCCAGACTGGCTTCAAATCGGGCAATCCCGACGCCTGCAAGTCGCTGTGATTCCTCCCCATCGCTGGAAGCGATGGGGAGGGGAACCATTCCCCGCAGAGGGAATGGTGGAGGGGTAATTGGCGCCAGCGCCAGACCCCTCCACCATGCTCCGCATGGTTCCCCTCCCCACGAGCTTCGCTCGCAGGGAGGATCAGAGCTTCACCAGCATCTTCCCCACGTTCTCGCCGCGGAAAAGCCCAAGGAATGCGTCGGGCGCTTGCTCCAGTCCCTCGACGATGGTCTCGCGCGATTTCACTGCGCCGCTCTTCAGCCATCCGCCCATGTCGCGATAGAATTCGTCCATCCGCGATTGATAGTCGAAGATCAGGAAGCCCTGGAGGCGGATGCGCGCGGCGATGACCCGCATGAGAAAACGAAGGCTCGTCGGCTCGCGCTTGTTATAGCCCTCGATCATCCCGCAGATCGCGAAGCGCGCATGGTTGCGGGCGACCGCAAGCGCGGCGTCGAGGTGAGCGCCGCCGACATTGTCGAAATAGACGTCGATCCCGTTCGGCGCCGCGGCGGCAAGGCTCTTCACGATCGACCCCGCGCGATAGTCGATCACCTGGTCGGCGCCCAGCGAGCGGACATAGTCGCATTTCCCCTCGCCGCCGGCCGAGCCGATCGCCGTCATGCCTCTGGCCTTGGCGATCTGGACGACGATCGATCCGACGGCGCCTGCGGCCGCGGACACGAAGACGACATCGCCTTCCTTCGCCGAGGCGGCGTCGAGCAGCCCGAAGTAGGCAGTCGCGCCTGTCGTCCCAAGCACGCCGAGGAACTGCTGCGGCTCAGCGCCGAGGTCGGGCAGCTTCCTTGCGGCTTGGACCGGTACGACTGCTTCGTCGCGCCAGCCGCCCATGTGCAGCACCAGGTCGCCGGGGGCGAAGTGCTCGGCCTTGCTCTCGACCACTTCGCCGACCGCGCCGCCGTCCATCGGCTGGTTCAGCGGGAACGGAGGGACGTAGCTCTTCGCGTCGTTCATCCGCCCGCGCATGTAGGGGTCGACCGAGAGCCAATGGTTGCGCACCCGGATCATGCCGTCGCCGAGCGACGGCGGGGCGATCTCCTTGAGCTCGAAATTGTCGGCGGTGGGGGTTCCTTCCGGGCGGCTCTTCAGGTGCCAGGCTTTGGGCATGCTGTTTCCTCACTCCCCTCCCTGGAAGGGAGGGGTTGGGGGTGGGTGCGCGAAGCGCGCTGGGTAGAGCCGTCGCGGCATTTAGCCGCGCCGCCTCTGACCCACCCCCTTACCCCTCCCTCGAGAGGGAGGGGAGATAGACGGACAAGAAAGACCCGGCCAGGAAGGGGACGGCCTGGCCGGGTCGGTGAAGCCTCCCACGGCGGAGGCTCAGCTCTCCATCGCCTCAGCGATAGGTGCCCGAGAAACTGCGGTCGAGGTTCCGCGGGCCCATTTCGCCCTGGTCCTCGCGCTCGAACAACGCACGGCCGCGGCTTTCGTCCCGCCACCGGTCGCGCGCTTCGCTCGCCTTGCAGTCGAGGATCACCTTGTCGCCGTCGATCCGGTCGATGTCCGAGCAGCTGATCGAATGATGCGATCCGCCGCTTTCCGGGTCCGACTTGGTGAGGATGATCCGGTCGCCGGCGACCTTGTCGACGGTGCCGACATGCTCGTCGTCATTGCCGACCACGTCCATATGCTCGCGGATCTGGCCGAGAAGCCCGCGCTTGTGCTGCCGTTTCTCGCGCCAGCCGGTGAAGTCGTTCTCGAACTTCGACTGATGCTCGCGGCGGAAGTCGTCATAGTCGCGGTCGAGCTCGCTCATGTG
>DASUIB010000190.1:0-16044 GCA_036273235.1 Sphingomicrobium sp.
TTCTTGACCACGCCGCCCTCGGGCGCGGTGATCGGGTTCATCACCTTCATCGCCTCGACGATCAGCAGAGTGTCGCCCGCTTTCACTGCATCGCCGACCTCGATGAACGGCTTGGACCCGGGCTCGGGCGACAGGAAGGCGGTGCCGACCATCGGCGACTTGACCGTGTTGCCGGCGACTTCCTCTTCGGCGGCGCCCAAATCCTCTTTCGCGTGCATCGGCGGCGCCGTCAGCGCGGGCGCGGCGGCCGCCGCCGCCATGGCCGGGGCCATTCCGGCCGCGGCGATCATCGGCGGCGTCTCGCGCTTCACCTTGATCCGGCGATCGCCGTCGGCAACCTCGATCTCCGTCAGTTCATTGTCGGTGAGGAGCTGGGCGAGCTCGCGCACCAGCGCCGGGTCGATGCGCATCCCGCCGTTCATATCCCGATTGTCGCCGGAAGCAGGCTTCGACGCCTGGGCCATGGACGCTTCCCCTATTGAATCTGGCTCTTCGCCTGGTTCGCGGCCGCTCCCTTGCAGAGGTGCGCCGCCGCGTCCAGTGCGAGGACATAACCCAAGGGGCCGAAGCCGACGATCGACCCGCGCGCGACCTGCGCGACCATGCTCTGCCGGCGAAAGCCCTCGCGGCCGTAGATGTTCGACAGATGCACTTCGATCACGGGGATCGGAAGCGCCGCGACCGCGTCGCGGATCGCGACCGAGGTGTGGGCATAGCCGCCGGCGTTGAGGATCACCGCCGAGGCCTTGGCCAGCGCCTCGTGAAGCCAGTCGACGAGCACGCCCTCATGGTTCGACTGGCGGATGTCGAGCTTGAGCTTCAGCGCCCTGGCGCGCTGCTCGAGCATCTCGCCGATGTCGGCCAGCGTCTGGGTGCCGTAAATCCGCGGCTCGCGCGTGCCGAGCAGGTTGAGGTTGGGGCCGTTCAATACGAATATGGTGTCGGTCATTTGCGTGGCCGCGTGGACCTTCCTATCTGCCGTTTGTCAATGAGTCTGGACGGAAGCCTCTCCATTCGCGTGAACGGCGAGCACCGGCGGGTGCCCGGCGAAACGAGCGTCGCCGAGATGGTCAATCTGCTCGGCCTCGACCCGCTGCGCGTCGCGGTCGAGCGCAACCTCGAGGTGATCCCGCGCGGCACGCTCGGGAAGGTCTCAGTCGAGGACGGCGACGATTACGAAATCGTCCATTTCGTCGGAGGGGGTTGATTTTGGCTGTTCCCCGGCGAAGGCCGGGGTCCAGAAGATATTTGGCCGGGCTGGATCCCGGCTTCCGCCGGGATACATGGATGTGAATGTTCAAACCTCAGTTTCGTCCGATACCTGGACCGTCGCGGGGCGCACCTTCACCTCCCGGCTGATCGTCGGCACCGGCAAGTACAAGAGCTTCGAGGAGAATGCGGCGGCGGTCGAGGCCGCGGGCGCCGAGATCGTGACGGTCGCGGTGCGGCGGGTGAACATCGCCGATCCCAAGCAGCCCAGGCTCACCGACTTTATCGACCCGGAGAAGGTCGCTTACCTGCCGAACACCGCCGGCTGCTTCACCGCCGAGGAAGCGATCCGCACGCTGAGGCTGGCGCGCGAGGTGGGCGGCTGGACGCTGGTCAAGCTCGAAGTGCTCGGTGAAGCCAAGACGCTCTACCCCGACATGCGCGAGACCCTGCGCGCAACCGAGACGCTGGTGAAAGAGGGCTTCGAGCCGATGGTCTATTGCGTTGACGATCCGATCGCCGCGAAGCAGCTCGAGGAAGCGGGCGCGGTGGCGATCATGCCCCTGGGCGCGCCGATCGGGTCGGGGCTCGGAATCCAGAACCGCGTCACCATCCGCCTGATCGTCGAAGGCGCGAAGGTGCCGGTGCTGGTCGACGCCGGCGTCGGCACGGCAAGCGACGCCGCGGTGGCGATGGAGCTTGGCTGCGACGGCGTGCTGATGAACACCGCGATCGCTGAAGCCAAGGACCCGGTGCTGATGGCGCGGGCGATGAAGGCCGCGGTCGAGGCAGGGCGCCTCTCCTACCTCGCCGGCCGAATGCAGAAGCGCCGCTATGCCGACCCGTCGAGCCCGCTGGCGGGGTTGATTTAGCTCGTATATACGTGTATATACAAACCATGGGCGTGATCACCAAGACATTCAAATGCGGCAACAGCGTCGCTGTGCGACTTCCCAAAGAACTCGGCGTTCCCGAAGGACTGGAGCTCGAGATTGAGGAGACCGGCGGCGGGTGGCTGCTTCGCCGCAAGCCGAAGCATAGCGGCCGAGACTTGGTTGAAGCGCTCGCGAAGCTTCCCAAACCCGATAAGCCGTGGAAACGCGAACGGATCATTTTCCCTAACCGGAAATGGGGCTGATTGCCGCTCCTTCTCGACACCAGTGTCGCTATCGAACTCCTCGATGAGGTGCCGCGTACAATCAAGCGGGTGGCCGACATCGACGGTCAGTTTCTTTCTGTCATCTCCTGGATCGAGCTCGAAGCGGGAGTGTATCGCGATTCTTCACGGGAGAGCCAGCGGCGCGTTCGGCTGGATGGCTTTTTGCAACAGACTGGCCTGTTGAACTTCTCCGCCCGCGAGGTCATGGCTTATTCGTTGATCATCGCGTCACAAGGATTTTCACGCCGTCTCGTCTCTGATCGAATGATTGCTGCAACCGCACTCTCATACCGGCTTACGCTTGCGACGCTCAACGCCCGCGATTTCCGCAACATCCCCGGTCTGACGATCGAAGACTGGTCCGCATAACCGCAACGTCATTCCGCGCCCGTGCGTTTTTCCGCGCGTGGGCACTCTGACGACGGATTTCACCGCCGAGCGCGAGGCGATGGTCGAGCGGCAGCTGCGGCGCCGCGGGATCACCGACCAGCGCATCCTCGATGCTTTTCTGCAAGTGCCGAGGGAGGCGTTCGTCGCCTCCGAATACGCGCACCTCGCTTACGGCGACCATCCGCTGCCGATCGAGGCGGGGCAGACGATTTCGCAGCCGTACATCGTCGCGCTGATGATCGAGGCGGCCGGCATCAAGGCCGGAGACAAGGTGCTCGAGATCGGCTCCGGGTCGGGCTATGCGGCCGCGGTCATCGGACGCGTCGCCGCCAAGGTCGTGGGGATCGAGCGGCAGCACGAGCTGGTGGAGGTGGCGCGCGAGCGGCTGAAGCGGCTCGGTTATGAGAATGTCGAGATCGTCGAGGGAGACGGCACCAGGGGGTGGCCGGAAGAGGCACCCTATGACGCGATTCTCGCGGCGGCGAGCGGAAGCCATATTCCGGCGCCTCTCGTCGATCAGCTGAAAGGTGGCGGGAGCATCGTGATGCCGGTCGGTGAACCCGGCGGGGCGCAAAATCTCGTCAGGGCGACGAAGCGTGAGGACGGGACGCTCGAACAGTCGGACCTCGGCGCCGTCCGCTTCGTTCCCTTGATCGGCGAGGAAGGATGGAGCGACGGCACGCGCTAATCGCGATCCCCTCGAAAGGAGGCTTTTGGGTGGCGAAGCGGCACCGACCGTCTTAGACTAAGCGTCTATGGCCACAGCGACGCACCAGCTGACCGAACGCGAAGCGACCGCCCGGCCGCCGCAGGAGGCGGTCGTGGTCCGCTTCGCGGGCGATTCGGGCGACGGCATGCAGCTGACCGGCGGGCAGTTCACGCTTTCGACCGCGCTCGCCGGCAACGACCTCGCGACCTTCCCCGATTTCCCCGCCGAGATCCGCGCTCCGCAAGGGACGACCTTCGGAGTCTCCGCCTTCCAGATCAACTTCGGCTCCTGCGCGATCGACACCGCGGGCGACCAGCCTGATGTGCTCATCGCCATGAACCCCGCCGCCTTGAAGGTGAACGCGGAGGCGGTTCGCGAAGGCGGCTTGCTCATCGTCGACGAAGGCGAGTTCACGGCGCGTAATCTCGCCAAGGCGGGCTACGAGCAGAGCCCGCTGGAGGACGGCAGCCTCGCCAGATGGCAGGTCGTCCACTTCAACATCTCGCAGCTGACGCTCGATGCCGTGAAGCCGATCGGCCTCGGCAACAAGGAGGCGCTCCGCTGCAAGAACATGTGGACGCTGGGGCTGGCGCTGTGGATGTTCGACCGCGACCGCCAGCCGATCGTCGACTGGCTCAAGGCCAAGTTCGCAAAGGCGCCCGAGCTTGCCGAAGCCAACATCGCCGCCCTCAACGCAGGCCATGCCTATGGCGAGACCGCAGAGATGGGCGCGCCGTTCAAGCAGCACCATTTCGCGCCTGCGCCGGCGGAGCCCGGCCTCTACCGCACGGTCACCGGCGCGGAGTCGCTTGCGCTAGGGCTGGTCGCGGGCTGTCAGCTTGCCGGGCTGAGGATGTTCTTCGGCTCTTACCCGATCACGCCGGCGAGCCCGCTGCTGCACCACCTCGCCCGCCTCAAGGAGTTCTGGATCACCACCTTCCAGGCCGAGGACGAGATCGCAGCCGCCTGCGCCGCGATCGGCGCCAGCTACGCGGGCCAGCTCGGAATCACCTCCTCGTCGGGGCCGGGAATTGCGCTGAAAATGGAGGCGGTCGGCCTTGCGGTCATGACCGAGCTCCCGCTCATCATAGTCAACTCGCAGCGCGGCGGCCCATCGACCGGGCTTCCGACCAAGACAGAGCAGTCGGACCTCTATCAGGCGGTCTACGGCCGCAACGCGGATTCGCCGGTCCCGGTGATCGCCGCCCGCTCGCCCGCCGACGCATTTGAGTGCGCGATCGAGGCGTGCCGGATCGCGACCCGCTACATGACTCCCGTCATGCTGCTCACCGACGGCTATATCGCCAACGCCGCCGAGCCGTGGCGCGTGCCGGACATGAGCAAGTACCAGCCGTTCCCGGTGAAATTCTTTGACACGCCTCCGGCGGAAGGCGAGAGCGTGATGCCCTACGCGCGCAACGATGAGCTGGCGCGGCCGTGGATCCGTCCGGGAACGCCCGGACTCGAACATCGCATCGGCGGGATCGAGAAGCAGCCCGGCACCGGCAACATCGATTATTCGCCTGCGGTCCATCAGGAGATGACCAACACCCGAGTCGGCAAGGTGCTGGGCATCGCGGAGTCGATTCCCGACCAGGACGTCTGCCTCGGCCGTGAAGGCGCGGAGCTCGCCGTGGTCGGCTGGGGCTCGACCTTCGGCCCGATTCACCAGGCGGTGCGCCGGGCGCTTGCGAAGGGGCAGGACGTCGCCCACGTCCATGTCCGCCACATCTGGCCGATGCCGAAAAATATGTCTGTCCTACTCAAGGGCTTCAAACATATCCTGGTGCCCGAGATGAACATGGGCCAGTTCAAGACCGTGCTGCGCGACCAGTTCCTGGTCGACGCCAGGTCGCTTACGAAGGTCTCCGGTCACCCGTTCCGAATCGCTGAGATCGAGGCGGCGATTGACGCTTTGCTCTCGGGAGACGGTCGGTGAATCCTCGTCGTCAGTGCGAAGATTGGTGAACATTCGCCTGAAACGATCCTTCTGTGTTCCCCGGCGAAGGCCGGGGCCCAGGAGCGCGAAGCGATTCCAGTCATTCGGCCAAACGGTACGCTGCTACGCAGCGTCCTGGACCCCGGCCTTCGCCGGGGAACAGCAATGAAACCGATGAACGTCTTTTCGATGGTGGTCCTGCTGGTGATCCTCGTCCTGCTCATCATTTACCTAAGGCCCCACGGATGAATGACATTACGACGCTGACCACCGCCAAGGACTGGGCGAGCGACCAGGAGGTGCGCTGGTGTCCGGGCTGCGGCGATTATGCGGTGCTGAAAGCGGTGCAGCGCACCATGCCCGACCTCGGGGTCGCGCGCGAGAAGACGGTGTTCATCAGCGGCATCGGCTGCTCGAGCCGTTTTCCGTACTACATGTCGACTTACGGCTTCCACACGATCCACGGCCGAGCGCCGGCGATCGCGACCGGCGTCAAGCTCGCCAATCCCGAGCTCGACGTGTGGATCATCACCGGCGACGGCGACGCATTGAGCATCGGCGGCAACCACACGATGCACGTGCTCCGCCGCAACCTCGATTGCCAGATCCTGCTCTTCAACAATGAGATCTACGGCCTGACCAAGGGCCAATATTCGCCCACCAGCCGAGTCGGCACGCGCTCGCCCTCGACTCCGTTCGGCTCGGTCGACCGGCCGGTGACTCCATGCGCCTTCGCGCTCGGCTCGGGCGCGCGGTTCATCGCCCGCGGCATCGACGTTCACAAGAACCTCCCCGACGTGCTCAAGGCCGCGCACGCCCACAAGGGCGCGAGCTTCGTCGAAATCTTCCAGAACTGCATTGTCTATAATGACGACGTCTTCGCCTCCTTCACCGAGAAGCAGGCCGCGGCCGAAAAGCAGCTGTGGCTCCAGCCGGGCGAGAAGATGCTGTTCGCGGGCGGAGCCAAGGGAATCGCGCTCGATCGCGAACGGCTGGCCCTCAAGGTGGTGCCCGGCGACGACCCGGACGTGCTGGCCCACGATCCTTCCAACCGCCAGCTCGCCGCGATGCTGATCCTGATGCCCCTCGAAGGGTTCCCGATCGCGCTCGGCGTCATCTACGAGAACCCCGCGCCGACCTATGAGGGCGTCGTCGCCGAGCAGAACAGGTCCGCCGCATCGGGCAAGACGCCCGACCTCCAGGCGCTCGTCGCCAAGGGCCAAACCTGGATGGTCGAAAAGGAGCCGCACCAGATTTGATGCGATTCCGTCATTGCGAGGAGCGTTAGCGACGAAGCAATCCAGCCGCTGCACTGGATTGCTTCGCTTCGCTCGCAATGACGGGAGCGGACAATAGACAACCTCACCCACACCCTGGTCGGCGCGGTGATGGGGCGCATGGGCTTGAAGCGCCTGAGCCCGCGCGCCATGCCGGCGCTGATCATCGCGGCCAACCTGCCCGACATCGACAGCTTCGTCGCGCGCGGGCTCGGCTGCGATCCGCTCGCCGCCCACCGCGGCTTCACGCACGGCATTGGCGGGCTCGTCACCATGCCCTTCTTGGCAGTCGCAATTATTTGGTGCTGGGAAAAGTTGTGGCCGAGCAAATCTATACTCCCTCGCCCTTGGGGAGGGGCGGGGGAGGGGGTTCAACGGACTCGAAAAAACCCGGACGAAAGTACGCCCTCACCCTACCCTCCCCCCCAAGGGAGAGGGATGAACTATCCCGGCCTGCTCCTCGCCTGCTTCCTCGGCGTGCTCAGCCATCCTTTGCTCGATCTGATGAACACCTACGGCACGCGGGTGCTCGAGCCATTCTCGCACCGCTGGTTTTATGCCGACACCTTGTTCATCGTCGATCCGTGGATCTGGGTGATGCTGATCCTGGGCCTCGAGATGTCGTGGCGAGCGGAGCGGTTGGGCCGGGACTGGCGCCGGCCCGCCGCATGGGCTTTCACCGCGATGCTGCTCTACATCGGCCTCAACGACGCGATTTCCGCGCGGGCGGTCGCGCTGACTCGCCCGCTTGTCGAGCGCGTCGCGACGCCGCGGATGATCGTCGCCGGTGAAGTCCCGCTCGAATTCTGGAAACGGGAGATGCTGTGGCGCGGCGATGCGGTCGGCGGCAGCGGGACCTACGATCTGCTCGACGGCCTCAACACCGCGTCGCTCGATCCCAGGACCATTTCCCTTCGCCTCGACGATCCGCGTCTTTCCGCAGCGGCGGCACGCAACCGCCACGTACGGGCGTTCCTGTTCTGGTCGCGAATGCCGATGGTCTATGTCGAAGCGGGCCGCGCCTATCTGACCGACCAGCGCTTCTTCGAATCCGGTCGCGCGTCCAGCTCCGCTTTCCTCATCCCGCTCGACAAGCGGTAAATGAATTCATAACTCGGCCGTGATGAGCACGCGCGGCGAGCATCTGGTGCACGCCGACCGCCGTTTCGCAACCGGCGGCGGCTTTCTGGCGCGGCTTGCGGCCCCCGCAATTGATCGCGTGCTCGACGACATCGACCGGCGGCTTCGGCGCGGCGGACTCGAGGCGACCCTTCCCAACGGGACCAAGCGCCGACTCGGGTCCAACGCAAAGGGTCCCAGAGCTGTCGTTCACCTCGCGAGCTGGATGGCGCTGGTGCGGCTTGCGACGTCGGGCTCGGTCGGCTGGTACAAGGCGTGGACGCTCGGCGAATGGTCGAGCCCCGATCCGGTGAAGCTGTTCGAGCTGTTTTCGGCGAATGCTGCGGCGCTTGGCGATTCCGGCCGAGCGAAGGGGCCGTTCCGCTGGGTCAACGCGCTCGCCCATCGGCTGCGCGACAATGCGCCGCGCAAGGCGCGCAAGAACATCGCGGCTCATTACGACCTCGGCAATGACTTCTACTCGGCCTGGCTCGACCCGACGATGACCTACAGCTCGGCGCGGTTCGCGCACTGTGACAGCAGCCTGGAGGCTGCACAGCTTCACAAGATTCACACGCTTCTAGGCCGCCTGGAACTCAAACCTGGGCAGCGCCTGCTCGAGATCGGCTGCGGCTGGGGCACGCTCGCGATCGAGGCGGCGAAGCGAGGAGCATCGGTTGTCGGTTTGACCCTTTCGACCGAGCAGAAGGCCTGGGCCGAGCGCAAGATCGCCGAAGCCGGCCTCGCACCGCAAATCGAGATCCGGCTGCAGGACTATCGCGAGACGGCCGATGAATTCGACGCGGTCGCATCGGTCGAGATGGTCGAGGCGGTCGGAGAGCGCTGGTGGGGCGCCTATCTCGACAGCATCGCTCGCAACCTCAAGGCGGGCGGCCGCGCGGCGCTGCAGTTCATCAGCATCGATCACCGGCTGTTCGACCGGTACGCCCGCAACGCCGACTTCATTCAGACCTATGTCTTTCCGGGCGGTTGCCTGCTCGACGAGCAGCGCTTCGCCGAGCTGGCGCGCGAACGAGGCCTTTCATGGCAGGAGCGCGACGGCTTCGGCCTCGATTATGCCGAGACCCTGAAGCGCTGGCGAGAGCGTTACAACGAAGCAGTTGCGAGCGGCGCTCTTCAAGGCTTTGCCGAGCCGTTCCACGACCTCTGGCGCTATTATCTGATGTATTGCGAAGGCGGCTTCCGCGGCGGCGCGATCGACGTCGCGCAGGTGACCATGGTCAAGGACTAGGCGATGGGCTTGTTCGAGGAAGCGAAGGACCTCGCGCGTCGCACGGGGCGGCCTCGGGACGGCATCGAATTCATCGAACGAAAAGCGAGCGAAGGAGAGCCGGAAGCCAACCTCATCGTCGCCCACTGGTTTCTCTATGGGAGCGACCGCCCCCGCGACCTGAAGGTTGCCCGGCGCCATCTCGAAGCCGCAGCGAACAACGGAAATACGCATGCAGTCCGCGTTCTAGCGAATCTTGTCAGCGGAGGCATCGGCTGCGAACCGGACGGGAGCGCCGCGCTGGTGATGCTTCGGCAGATCGCGGGACGCGACGAAGTCGCGGCGGCGCAACTCGCGCTCCTGCCGATGATGATGAGCGAAGCCGACGCTGCTGACGCCAAGAGGGAGCGCCTTTCACTCGATCCGGCGATTGAGCTGGTTAAGCAGCTGCTGCTTCCACATGAGCGCGAGTACATCATGCGGCTCGCGACGCCCGTTTTAAAACGGTCTCTGGTTTATGAGCCGGGGGTGGACCACGGCAAAGTCGATCCGATCCGCAAATCGGAAGGCGCAGCCTTGCTCCCCCACGATGAGGATCTCGTCATCCAGGCGATCAACCGCCGCCTCGCCTCGGTGACAGGCACCGGAATAGATCAGCGCGAGGCGTTGTACGTGATCCGCTACATCCCGGGCGAGGAGTACCGGCCCCATTTCGACGCCCTGCCCGGCTTGGCCAACCAGCGTGCATGGACGGCCATTTGCTACCTCAATGACGACTACGACGGCGGCGAGACCGATTTTCCCGAGCTTGGCCTTTCGATTCGGGGCACAGCGGGTGACGTGCTCATCTTCACCAACGTCGATGCGGAGGGGCGACCGGACCCACGCATGCGCCATGCTGGCAAGGGGGTGACAGGGGGGTTCAAATGGATCGCGACCCGTTGGATCCGCGAGCGCGCGCACGATCCGTATGAGCAGCAATGAGGGCAGGGGCTCTCGCCTAGTCGGCTCTGCCCTGCTGCCGCTGCTCCAGAAATTCCGCGACCACCCGCTCGGTCAGGCGTGCGCAGTCGAGCCCGGCAAATGGGAAGGTGCCGGTGAGGGCGGTGCGAACTTCCGGCGCGAGGGCCTGCTGGAGCTTGCGCCGCGCGCGCATCAGCCGGGTCTTGACCGTGCCCGTCGGGATGTCGAGCGCCTCGGCCGCTTCCTCGACACCCACGCCCTCGATCTCATGCAACACGAAGACGGTGCGGAAATTCTCCGGAAGGTCGGCGATCGCGCGCTCGAGGATCGAACGGAGCTGCTCGCGTGCGGCTTCGGCTTCGGGGCTCGGCGCATGCGAACCCTTGGCCATCTGCTCACGATAATTTTCGAGCACCTCCACACCCTCCGCTTCGAGATACTTGCGCCGCCGCTCCTGGGTTCGCCGGCGGGCGAGCGCCTCGTTGATCGCAATCCGGGTCAGCCAGGTGGTCAGCGACGAACGCCCTTCGAACGTGGCGATGGCGGCGAGGGCCTTGGCGTAGCAGGACTGCACCACGTCCTCGGCTTCCTGCCGGTTCTTGAGGATGCTCCAGGCGGTGCGGAACAGGCGCTGATTGTTCGTGCTGACGAGGTGCCGCACCGCGGCGGTGTCGCCCGAGGCGCAGCAATGCGCAAGATCGATGTCCGCCATTGCAGCATAATCGAGCGCGAGGCTCCGTTTAGTGCTCATTTGGCGTCCATAGTCCCGCGCATGCCTGGGTGATACTTGCAATAGAAAGCCGCATGCCCGGCGGAATTGATGTGCAGGCTGCCGCTCGCGCCCGGCATCAGGTCGAGGTTGAAGCTGTTGTTAGACGCGGTCACGGTGTGCCGGAACAGGTCCTTGTTCACGAATGTGACCGTGTCACCGACCTTGAGCGGCGGCACCGGAGCATATTTCAACTGGTTGATCTCGACCATGTGCGTGGCGGCTGCTGCCAGCGAGGGGGGGCTCACCAGCAACAGCACGCCCGCGGCCGCGGCGCACAGGGGGAATCGCCGCGGGTACGAACTCATTTCAGCTTCGCCGCCAGCTGCTCGGCATGCGCCTGATGCTCCTTGAACAAAGTCAGGCCGGTCTGGAGAAGCGACTTCAACTCGGCATTGTGGGCCGAGGGGATCAAGGTCGAGGCGAGCGCGCCATTGACCGTCTTATGATAAGCGACCTCGTTGTTCACATATTCGCGGTCGAACGCGGCGCCCTTGAGCTTGCTGAGCTTGGCCCGCTCGGCGTCAGCAGCCTTGGTCAGGCCGGCGCTGGTCGGATTTGCCGCTGGCGTGACGTGAAGCTTTTTCACCAGTGCGAGCGCTTTCTGGTTCACGGCCGTGTGATCGCGAACCATTTCCTGGGCGAAGCCGCGGACGGCTGCGTTGTGCGACATCTTGAGCGCCTGCTTGCCCGCGGCGATGTCGAGATTGCCGGCGGTGTAGGCGATATGCGCGATTTGCGGGTCCGTTGGCCCGGCTGCCGCGACTGGCGCTGAGATCGCGAGCGCGCTCGCGGCGAGAATGAAGAGAGCAGTGCGTGTCATTGGGATCCTCCCTGTTGTTGGCGAGGATTTGACGACGAGGGGCGCGAAACGGTTCCCGCGTTTTCGTCAGGTCTCGACGCGCACTTTTTCGCTGCTCGGCGCATTGGTGGTCAGCCGCCGCACAATGGCTTCCGCAACAACCTCGGGCGGCTTCACGCTCTCGGGCTCTTCGCCGGGAAAAGCGAGCGCGCGCATCCGGGTGCGCGTCGCTCCGGGATCGACGATGTGGACTCGGATGCGGCCGCTATGTTCGGTCTCGTCGGCATAGGCGCCGAGCAATGTCTCGAGCGCCGCCTTCGACGAGCCGTAGGCGCCCCAAAAGGCTCGGGGCTCCATTCCGACCGACGAGGTGAGCGCGACCACATCGACCCTGCCTGCCTTTTTGAGCAAGGGATCGAACGCCGCGATCAGCGCCTGATTGGCAAGCAGGTTGAGGCTCAACAGACGCGAATATTCCTTGGGGTCGATGTCCTGAACCGGAGTCAGCGAGCCCAGCATCGCGGCATTGAGCACCAGGATGTCGAGCTTCTCCCAGCGCTCGCCTACCGCGACCGCCAGCTTGCCGATGCTCTCGCCTTCGGTGAGGTCGAGCGGAGCGATCGTCGCCGTGCCGCCGGCCTCGTGGATTCTGTCGTCGACCTGCTCGAGCGAGCTCGATGTGCGGGCGACCAGAATCACGTGGGCGCCCGCTGCGGCTAACGCTTCGGCGGTCGCCGCGCCGATCCCGCGCGACGCGCCGGTCACTAGTGCGAGCTTGCCTTCCAGAGGCTTCGAATCTGCCATGGAGGGGAGTAGTAGTGTCGCGGATGCAGGGGTCCAGACCCGGTGCGCAATTCAGCGCGTCGTCCCCGGCTCGAGCTTGGGAGGGGGCGATGCGCTGGAAGACCGTTAGTCATCTGTTCTTCGCGCTGACGATACTGGCGATCGCGGCAATTGGCCTGCTTGGCGGCAGTTTTGCGCCAATCCTGGCAGGCGTTCCCAAGTCGCTGCCGGACCGCCAGGTCGTCGCCGACATTTGCAACATTGTGTTGATCGCGTGCGGCGCCGGTCTGATCGTCAGGCGTACGGCTGCGCCGGCCGCGCTCGCCCTCCTCATCTACCTGATCATATGGACGATTCTATTCAAAGTCCCGTTTATCATTCGCCAGCCTTTGATCGAGGTCTCGTACCAGACCTGCGGCGAGAACGCGGTGCTGATCGCCGCCGCTTGGCTTCTTTATCTGTGGTCCGTTCGGGACGCGAAAGCATGGCGGGTCAATTTCCTGAGTGGGGGCGCCGGACTGCGAATTGCGCATTTGCTCTACGGCTTCGCTTTGATCGCGTTCGGCTTTTCCCACTTCGCCTACCTCAATCTCACCGCGCCCCTCGTCCCCGCGTGGCTGCCGGGACATGTCTTCTGGGCCTATCTGACCGGGGGAACCTACATTCTGACGGGCGGTGCGATCATCATCGGCTTTGCCGCGGGGCTAGCGGCCGCAATTGCTGCCTTGCAGATCGCGTTGATAACGCTGCTGGTCTGGGGGCCGATGATCTTTGCTGGTCATATCAGCGTCGAGAATTGGCAGGAGACGGCCGTTTCTTGGGCGCTGTCGGCCGCAGCCTGGGTGGTTGCGATATCCTACGAAGGCCATCCCTGGCTGAAGCGGCCGGGATTCGGAGCGTTGGCCGGGCGGCTTCCCGCGCGCGGTTAGCGGCTCGCCACCAGGGCCAGCGGCGCACCCTTCTCCTTTTCCGTCACGTCGGTGAGCGTGGTCGGATAAGCGCCGGTGAAGCAGGCGTCGCAGCGCTGCGGCTGCGCATCGTCGCGCTCTTGCCCAAGCGCCCGGTACAGGCCCTCGATCGAGACGAACGCGAGGCTGTCGGCGTTGATATAGTCGCGCATCTGCTCGACGTTCATCTGGGCGGCGAGCAGCTTCGCCCGCTCGGGCGTGTCGACGCCGTAGAAGCAGCTGTGCCGGGTCGGCGGCGAGGCGATGCGCATGTGGACTTTGCGAGCGCCGGCATCACGCATCATCTGCACCAGCTTCACGCTGGTCGTACCGCGAACGATCGAATCGTCGACCAGCACAATGCTCTTCCCGTCGACCAGCGCGCTGTTGGCGTTGTGCTTGAGCCGGACGCCGAGGTGCCGGACCTCCTGGCTCGGCTGGATGAAGGTCCGGCCGACATAGTGCGAGCGGATGATCCCGAGCTCGAACGGGATCCCGCTCGCCTGCGAAAAGCCGATCGCTGCCGGGACGCCGCTGTCGGGCACCGGCACGACATAGTCGGCCTTGACCGGCGCCTCGCGCGCGAGCTCCGCGCCGATGGCCTTGCGGACCTCATAGACCGACGCGCCATCGGCGATGCTGTCGGGCCGCGAAAAATAGACATGCTCGAAGATGCACGGCCGCGGAGTCACCTTCTCGAACGGCCGGAAGGAGCGGATCCCGCTGTCGTTGACGAGGATCACTTCGCCCGGCTCGACATCGCGCAGGAAGCTCGCTCCGATGACGTCGAGCGCCACCGTTTCGCTAGCGAAGATGGTCGCTTCGCCGAGCTTGCCCATCACCAGCGGTCGGATGCCGAGCGGATCGCGGCAGGCGATGAGCCCCTCGTCGGTGAGGACGACCAACGAGTAAGCCCCTTCGACTTGCTTCAGCGCGTCAATGAGGCGGTCGAGCCTGTTTTCGCAGTGCGAGGTCGCGACGAGGTGGATGATCACCTCGGTGTCGCTGGTCGACTGGAAGATCGAGCCGCGGCGGTTGAGAGTCCGCCTCAGCTTCATCGCGTTCGAAAGATTGCCATTGTGCGCGACGGCGAACCCGCTCTCGGCAAGTTCGGCGAACAGCGGCTGGACATTCCTCAACGCGGTCTCGCCGGTGGTCGAATAGCGCACGTGCCCGATCGCGGTTCGTCCGGGCAAGCGGCGCATCACGTCGTCGCGGTCGAAATTGCCGGCGACATGGCCCATCGCGCGGTGCGAGTGGAAATGCTTGCCGTCGTAGCTGGTGATTCCGGCGGCTTCCTGCCCTCGGTGCTGCAGCGCGTGCAGCCCCAATGCAACGAAGCTCGCCGCATTGTCGGCGCCCCAGATTCCGAAAATCCCGCACTCCTCGTGCAGCTTGTCATCATCGAACGGATTGGTCGTCAGCATGCGTTCTGGGTCCCCGGCACCCCGTGCGGCTGTGATCTGCGTCATATAGGATAAGCGCTGCCCTTTGTCGCCCCGCCCTGAATAAAGCGTGAAGTTTTAACCGCTTAGCACTCTTAGCTCTTGTAAATAGCGGGGAATTTCCGCTTCAGCGCGGCGATCTTCGGGCGGTCGTTGTAGAGGATGTACGGAAAGTAGGGGTGTTCCTCGGCGAAATGCTGGTGATAAGCTTCGGCTGGGTAGAAGCCGCTATGCTCGATCCGCGTCGCGATCGGTTTCGACCACATATGCGCTGCGTTCAATCGAGCGATATAGCCGCGAGCGAACCGCTCCTGCTCCGCATTCTGCGGGAAGATTGCCGAGCGGTAGCTCGATCCCACGTCCGGTCCCTGCCGGTTGACCTCGGTCGGGTCGTGCGCGACGGTGAAATAGACTTCGAGAAGCTTGCCGTAGCTGACCTGCGACGGATCGTAGGTGATCCGCACGGCCTCGGCATGGCCGGTGCTCTCCGAGCTAACCTTGTCGTAGCTCGCGTCCGCGGCGCGTCCGCCAGCATAGCCCGAGACCACGCCAGTCACGCCCTTCACATGCTCGAACACCCACTCCATGCCCCAGAAGCAGCCGCCGGCGAGCACCGCGGTTTCGGTCCTCGGCGCGGCCGCGGCGGCCGGCGCGGCGGTCATTAGCAGGAGCGGAATCATCATCAGGCGCTTCATCGATTGTCCTTTCATCAGCGCATCTCATGTGAACCAGCGGACATTTACAGCGGCTGGACGGACTGGGACCCGCGCAATAGGACGCTGCTGACACGGAGGTCAGCGAATGCCCACCTACAAGGCGCCGGTCCGCGAGACCCGCTTCATCCTCGACGAAGTGCTCGACATCGGCCGTTATTCCAACCTCCCGGGCTTCGCCGACGCTTCTCCCGACGTCGTCGAAGCGATCCTCGAAGAGGCGGGCCGCTTTTGCGAGGAAGTGCTCCAGCCCCTGAATCGCATCGGGGACGAAGTCGGGTGCAAGCGCGCCGATGACGGCTCCGTCGCGACACCCCCGGGCTTCAAGGAAGCCTGGGACCAATGGGTGGAGGCCGGATGGCCGACGCTGAACGCGCCCGAAGAGTTCGGCGGCCAGGGCTTGCCGCAGGTGATCGGCACCGCGATCGGCGAATATGTCCTCTCCGCGAACCACAGCTTCGAAATGTACCAGGGCCTCACCACCGGCGCGATCGCCGCATTGGTGGTCAAAGCGTCGGACGAGCTAAAGCAGCGCTACCTGCCCGACATGGTCACCGGCAAGTGGACCGGCACCATGAACCTCACCGAG
>DASUIB010000191.1:0-3253 GCA_036273235.1 Sphingomicrobium sp.
CCAGAGGATCGAGGCGACCAGCCATTTGCCGTCGACCTTGACCAGCTGGAAGCTGTTGATTCCGCGCTCGTGGAAGCTGCCGTCGGCCGCTTTGCCGTCGTACGCCGACCATGCGGTCGCGAGGTTGCCGTAAACCTCGACGCGCCGCCCGAGCTCGCGCTCGGTGAAACCCATTTTCTCGAGGACCGGCCCGCTCTTGGCGATATAATCCTCGAGGGTCCCGCCGCGCAGGCCCTTGGGCCCGATGACGCGCATCAGCGCATTGGGCGCGAACAGTGTGCGCATCTTGTCGAAATCGCGTTTCTGTCCGATCGGCCCCGAGATGACCTCGTAAACTCCGCGCACCGCTCGATCGATTCCGGTGAGGTCGGCCGCGTTCGGCTGCGGCGCCGCAGCCGCCGCTGCGAGGGCGAGCAGGCCGATCATGCCGGCTCCCGGTCACGAACGGTGCGGAATTCGATCTGCTTCTCGTACGGGCTTCCATCGATCAGCCGATTCACGAAGATCGACGGCAAATGGATGCAGTCGGGGTCGAGCGAGCCGACCGGAACGATCTCCTCGACCTCGGCGATGCACACCTTCCCGCAAGTCGCCGCAGGAAGGTTGAAGTTGCGCGCGGTCTTGCGAAACATGAGGTTGCCGGTCTCGTCGGCCTTCCAGCCCTTCACGATCGAGACGTCGGCGCGAATCCCGCGCTCTAGCACGTAAGTCTCGCCGTCGAACTGCTTGGTCTCCTTGCCCTCGGCGACCTGCGTCCCCACTCCCGTCTTCGTATAGAAGCCCGCGATCCCCGCGCCGCCCGCGCGCATCCGCTCGGCGAGCGTCCCCTGCGGATTGAACTCGACCTCGACCTCGCCAGCGAGGAATTGCCGCTCGAACTCCTTGTTCTCGCCGACGTAGGAGCTGATCATCTTGCTGATCTGCTTGGTCCTCAGCAGCTTGCCCAGGGCGACATTGTCGATCCCGCAATTGTTCGAGGCGACGGTCAGATTCCTGACGCCGCTGGCGACGATGGCATCGATCAGCCGCTCGGGGATCCCGCACAGGCCAAAGCCGCCCGCGGCGATCAGCATGCCATCGAACAGCAGCCCGTCGAGGGCCGCCTCTGCGCTCGGATAGATTTTCTGCATGGCTTCCGCCCATAGAAAAGCCGCGCCACTTGCTCAAGCGATGGTCTCCCGACTAACTTCGTTGGGCGGGTGGATGCTCATGTTTCGCTTGTCTCTTCTTCTGCTCGGAGCGGCGCCGGCGGCGCTTGCCGCTCCCGCTGCCGCTCCAGACGTCGGCCAATCGATCGCACAGGTTCGAAGCTTCGCGACAGCGGCCGGCGACAAGCTGTGGCCCGGCTACGGTTCTGCGCCGTTCGAATTCCTGCTTGTCGCCGGCGACCAGGAGCAGCTGTTCTGCAGGACTTCAGCGCCCAGCGGCTTCAAGGCAGACGGAACCGATTCGGCAAGCGGCTGTGCGCGCTATGTCCGGCCGCGCAGCGGGCTTCCCGACAAGCTGCTCGCGGCATTGCCGATCTTCGGCCCGCCCTCGACAATCGTCATGGGCACGCCGAAGACCACTGGCCGCTCCGATGCCGACTGGACGCGCACGATTCTCCACGAGCATTTCCACGAGTGGCAGGACTCGCTTCCCGGCTTCTACCCGCGCGTCGCCAAGCTCGACCTCGCCGGCACCGACAACACGGGCATGTGGATGCTCAACTACCCCTTCCCTTATTCGGACCCGGCGGTGGACTCTGCATTCAACGAAGCGTCGCATGCGCTCGGCGCGGCGGTCGACGCGCGCGGCAAGGCCGGCTTCAAGGCCGCGCTCGACAAGTATCTCGACGCTCGGGCGAAGCTGGCCAAGGCCGCCGGCGACAGGAACTGGCGCTACGCCGAGTTCGAGCTGTGGAAGGAAGGCATCGCGCGCTGGACCGAGATCGAGCTGGGCAAGGTCTATCCCGACTCCGCAGTCAGGGAGTCGGCGGCTCAATTGGAGCAGAAATCGCGGGCCTGGCTGGACAAGCCCGACCTCAGCGGTACCGGGCGCGAGTTCGTCTATCCTTACGGGACCGGCGAAGCGATGCTGCTGGAGGCCTGCGACCCGGCCTGGCGCTCGCGATATCCCAAGGAGCTCGCGCTCGGACCGCTGCTCGAGGCCGCGCGGCACAACTGCCGCGACTAGAGCTCAGCCCTTCAGCTTGGCGAGGACGCCCTGGAGCTGCATCGCGTTGGACATGTCGCCTTCCACTTTCAGCTTGCCCATCATGAATGCGGTCATTCCGTCCATCTGACCGGCGGCGAGTTGCTGCCAGTCGTCCCAGCCGATCCTGATCGTGGTGTCGGCCGGCCCGTCATCCTCGCTGACCTTCTGCGCGGCTCCGTCGAGCATGACCGCCCCCTGATCGCCGCCGAAGTCGATCTTCACGCGCTTGCCCGGCACCCAGGCATGGCCCTGCTGCATGCGCTCGACGAGCTCCTGCTTGGTCATCGCCTGCTTTCTCCTTTGTCAGCAGCGCCTAGCTGCGCCCCGCACGCGAGACAAGCGATCACCATGTAAAATATATTTGACATACTTGTGACAAGTATGTTTTACATCCGCGCGTCGCAACGGAGACGTTTATGAATTCGGTACTGGGTTCGATCCTTCAAAGCAGGATCTTCTACAATTGGCGCATGGCGAAGCGTGGGTGGCCTTACCTCCTCGCCTGCCTGGTTGCAGCGGGCGCTGCCGGGACTTTTGCAGGCTTCGCGCGAAATTCGGGCCACCCAGCTCCGTTCGGGCTCACGCGAGCGGAGGGGCTCGCGGGATTCGTCTCGCTGGCGGTGATCTCCGGCCTCCTGTGGTGGCGGTTCAGCAGTTTTCAGGACGAGATGTTCCACCGCATTCAGAACTACAGCTACGGCTGGGGCGCGTCGGTCACGGTCGCCGTGCTGGTCGTCTGGGGCATCGCCAATGCCGCGACTCTGGCGCCGCCGATCGACCCGATCGCGCCGCTCGTCATCTTCGCCCTCACCAAGAGCTTCTTCTGGTCGATCACGCTGCGCAAATGGCTGTAACCAACCGTGTACGCGAGCTTCGCGGCGAGCGCGGGCTGACTCAGGACGGGCTCGCGCACCTCGCCGGAGTCTCGCGCCAGACGATCAACTCGATCGAGACCGGCCGCTTCGAGCCGAGCCTCAGCCTCGCCCTGATCCTCGCGCGCCTGTTCGAAACCCCCGTCGAACGCATTTTCGCGCTTCCGGAGTGACTCATCCTCTCC
>DASUIB010000192.1:0-16440 GCA_036273235.1 Sphingomicrobium sp.
CGGCGATCGCGCTCGTCCCGCAAATCGAGGCTGTGCTCGCCTGGCTCGGCACTCGACCGGGGGCGAGCTTCGTTCGCATGTCCGGCTCGGGCGCGACCTGCTTTGCGCTGTTCGACGACGAGATCGCGCGAGATCAGGCCGGGATGGCCGTCCCGCGCGAATGGTGGCATCTGGCGACATTCCTGCGCTAGACGTCGCGGCCATGAGCGGCCGCCCGATCCTCACCACCGAGCGCATGCGCGCAGCCGAGCAATCGGCGATCGACGGAGGCACCAGCGTCGAGCAGCTGATGGAGCGGGCGGGAGCAGCGCTTGCCGAAGCCGCGTACCGGTTCGCCGGACCCACTCCAGCGCTGGTGCTGTGCGGCCCCGGCAACAACGGCGGCGATGGTTATGTCGCTGCGCGGTACCTTGCCGAACGCGGTGTGAAAGTCCGGGTCGCGGCGCTTGCGGAGCCGAAGAGCGACGCCTCGAAATGGGCGCGCTCGCAATGGAAGGGCAAGGTCGAAGAGCTGTCAGAGGCGACCGCCCTGGCGCCGCTGCTCATCATTGCCTTATTCGGAACCGGCCTGAAGCGCGGCCTCGATGATGCTGTCGTCAAACAGCTTTTTCGGCTTTCCGGTGAAGCGGTCGTGAAGGTCGCCTGCGACGTGCCGAGCGGCGTCGAGAGCGACAGCGGGGCCGAGCTGAGCGAAATCCCGATGTTCGACATGACGGTCACCTTCGGAGCGCTCAAGCCCGCGCACCGGCTGCTGCCCGCGATGCACAAGTGCGGGCGGGTGGTGCTTGCCGACATCGGCATCGACGTCGCGACCGACTGGCATGAGATTGCGCCGCCTGCGCTGCCGCCGCTCGATCCCGGCGGCCACAAATATGACCGCGGCCTCGTCCACGCGCTCGCGGGCAAGATGCCGGGCGCGATCGCGCTCACGGCCAAGGCGGCCGCGCGAGCAGGTGCAGGGTACGTCCGGGTCAGCACGTCGCGGAGCATCGAGGGATTGCCTTCCGCGGTGGTCCAGACCGACACGGCCGAGGTCAACGATGAGCGCATCGGCTGCCTGCTTGTCGGTCCCGGAATGGGCGACATCCCCCAGTTGCTGACGCTCGCGCTAACGTCGCGTGCGTCGAAGGTCATCGACGCCGACGCGATTTCGCACCTCGGCGAGCCCGGGCGGCTCAAGGGTCAGGATGCGATCATCACCCCGCACGAAGGCGAGTTCGAGCGCCTGTTCGGCAAGATTGAGGGCACCAAGCCCGAGCGGGCGCTCGAGGCGGCTCGCAGATCGGGCGCGGTGGTCGTCTATAAAGGCGGTGACACCGTTGTCGCCTCACCCGACGGACGCATCGGCTTCCGCCCGCCGGCACCGGCATGGCTGGCGAGCGCCGGCACGGGGGACGTCCTGGCCGGCGTGATCGCGGCGATGCGAGCGCGCGGTATGCCGGCGTTCGAGGCCGGCTGCGCCGGAGTGTGGCTGCAGGGCCGAGCGGCCGAGATCGCCGGGCCGCAGATGATCGCCGATGATCTTGCCGAAGCAGTGCCCCAGGCGCTGGCGTTGCCTGTTTAGCGACTTGGCTTGTATGCAGCCGCTGTCACGGTCGTGCCCGGCATAGGAGGGGATTTCACATGAGCCGCAAACTCTTCGCACCGCTTCTCGCGAGCAGCATTCTGCTCTCGTCTTCGGCCGTTGCGGACGAAGGCATGTGGACGTTCGACAATTTTCCGATCGCTGCCGTGAACAGGGAGTATGGAACGCACATCGATCAGGCGTGGCTCGACCACGTCCGCGGTGCGGCGGTGCGCTTGTCGACCGGCTGCTCGGCGTCGATCGTGAGCAGCCAGGCGCTGGTCCTGACCAACAACCATTGCGTCGCCGGCTGCGCGCAGGACCTGTCGACCAAGGCCAACGATTATTACACGCACGGCTATATCGCCCAGGGCCGGCAGGAAGAGCGCAAATGCGCCGGAATGCAGGCGGAAATCCTGACCGGGATCACCGACGTGACGGCGCAGATGCAGGCCGCCGGCAGCGGCATTTCGGGCGAAGCGCTAGTCAAGGCGCGCACGGCAGCGACATCGAACATCGAGAAGCAAGGCTGCGGGACGGACCCGCTGTTCCGCTGCCAGGTCGTCGACCTTTATCACGGCGGCCAGTTCAAGCTGTACAAATACCGTAAATATTCGGACGTCCGACTGATCTTCTCGCCCGGCGTTCAGACGGCGTTCTTCGGCGGCGACCCGGACAATTTCAACTTCCCGCGCTACGACCTCGATAGCGCGTTCGTCCGGCTCTACGAGAATGGCGCGCCGGTCGCGACGCCCGACCATCTCAAGTGGAACACGAGTGCGCCGACAGCCGGCGAGCCGGTCTTCGTCGCCGGTAATCCGGGCGGCACCGATCGCCAGCTGACGACCGCGCAGCTCGCGACTCAACGCGACCTCCAGATTCCGATGACTCTCGTGCAATTTTCCGAGCTGCGCGGGCGCCTCACGCGCTTCAGCGAGGAATCGCCCGAGAACAAGCGCATTGCTCAGGACCTGCTGTTCGGGCTCGAGAATTCGTACAAGGTCTATTTCGGGCGCCTGTTCGCGCTTAACAGCGGCGACCTTATGGCCCAAAAGCAGGCGGAGCAGGCGGCGCTTCAGGGCAAGGTTGCGCAGCTCAACCTCGGCCCGGCATTCGGCAGCCCATGGGCAACCATCGCCGACGCTCAGAAGGACTATGCAGCGCTCTACCTTCCCTACCGGATGGTGGAGGCCGGTCCGATCGGTTCCGACCTGTTCCGCTATGCGCGGAGCCTCGTGCGGGCCGCCGCGGAGCGGCAGAAGCCCTCGGCCGAGCGGCTGCCCGGCTATTCGGATACGCAGCTTCCGCTGCTCGAAAAGCAGGTGCTTGACCCGGCCCCGGTCTATCCGAAGCTCGAGCAGCAGCTTCTGGAGTTCTGGCTGACGAAGTCACGCGAGTATCTGACCGCCGACAACCCCTACACGCACCTGCTGCTCGGCGGTGACAGCCCGGAGGACCTTTCGGCCAAGCTCGCCCAGTCGAAGCTCGGCGATGCCGCCGTGCGCAAGCAATTGTGGAACGGCGGGTGGGCCGCGATCGAGGCGTCGAAGGACCCGATGATCCAATATGCGCTGCGCATCGATCCTGAAGCGCGCAAGCTCAGGAGCGACTGGGACAATCGCGTCGACGGCCCCATCCAGGCCGCCTCGGAGGAGATCGCCAAGGCGCGGTTCGCCGCCTACGGCACCAGCGTGTACCCGGATGCGACGTTCACGCTTCGCCTTTCCTACGGCAAGATCGACGGCTGGACGCACAACGGCACGACGGTGCCGCCGTTCACTTATTTCAAAGGGCTGTACGAGCGCGCGACCGGGAAGCCGCCATTCGACCTCGACCCGCGCTGGATCGCGGCGAGGAACAGCCTCAACCCCGGCACCGTCTTCGACATCTCGACGACCAATGACATCATCGGCGGCAATTCGGGCTCGCCGCTGATCAACGCCAACGGCGAGGTCATCGGCGCGATCTTCGACGGCAACATCTACAGCCTGGGCGGCGACTACGGCTACGATCCGACGCTCAATCGTTCGGTCGCAGTATCCACCGCCGCGGTCAGCGAAGCGCTTCGCAAGGTCTATCACGCCGACGCGCTTGCCGCCGAGCTTGGCGGGAGCTGACGCGCGCAAGCGGAACCGGTCAATGAGCTGATCGTCCGGATCGCGGCGCGGGGCGACGGCGTCACGCGAAGCGGCCGCCATGTGCCGTTCGGCGTTCCGGGCGACGCGCTGCTCGACGACGGTGCGCTCGCGCTCGGAGCGCATCACCAGGACCCGCCGTGCCGCCATTTCCCTGAATGCGGCGGATGCCAGCTGCAACACGCGGACGACGAAGCGTATCGCGGATATCTCGTGTCGCGGATCGAAACTGCGCTGGCGCAACATGGACTAGCGACCGAGATCCGCGATCCGCATCTCTCGCCGCCAAACAGCCGCCGCCGGGCGACGCTCCGGGCGTTGCGGGTCGGGCAAGGCGTCGTCCTCGGCTTCAACGCCGAGAAGTCGCACCGGATCGTCGATATGCGAGAATGCCATATCCTTCGGCCCGAGCTGTTCGCGCTCGTGGCGCCGCTTCGGTCGCTGCTTGCGGTCCTGCTTGAGGCGAAGCGCGCGGCCGAGGTCCAGCTGACGCTCGTCGATCAGGGTGCGGACGTGCTGCTCAAGGGCGTCCAGGCGGACGGCCTCGCTTTACTGGAGCAGCTGACGTCCTTCGCGCCCGAACAGCGGCTCACCCGCCTCAGCTTCGATCAGGGTATCGGCCCGGAGACGGTCTACGAACCGCGGCCGGCGACCGTCACCCTGTCGGGCGTGACTGTGTCCTACCCGGTCGGCGCTTTTCTGCAGGCGACCGCGGATGGCGAGGCGGCACTCGTCGACAGCGTGCGTGAAGCCGTGGCAAGCGCGGAGCCGATCGTCGACCTGTTCGCTGGCCTCGGCACGTTCGCGCTCAGCGTTCAGGCGAGCTATGCCGCCGAGGCCTCCCGCGACGCGGCGGGGGCGCTCAAGCGCGCGGCTCAGGCAATGACGGTCGAGCACCGCGACCTTTATCGCCGCCCGCTCGATGCCGACGAGCTCAAGCGTTTCAATGCGGTGATCCTCGATCCGCCGCGCGCCGGTGCTCAAGAGCAGGTGAGCGCGCTCGCCGCTTCAACCGTTCGCCGGATCGCCTATGTGAGCTGCAATCCGGCGACCTTCGCCCGTGACGCGAAGATGCTTTCCGCCGGGGGTTACGCACTCGACTGGGTCAGACCGGTCGGCCAGTTCCGCTGGTCGACTCACGTCGAGCTGGCAGCCTGCTTCAGCCGTGGCGCAGCAGGAAGATCGCCGCGTGGATCGTGAGCGCGATCAGGCATAAAGTCGCCGCCAGGATCAAAAGAAAGCGGACCGGCACGATGTTGATCGTCGCCTGCCACAGGCTGTGGAGGATCCGGAAGCCGACATAGCCCCAGGCGAGATAGACGTTGATCGGCGCATCGAAGCCCATGAGGATCAACGCAAAGACGATTGCGTAGAAGACCGTCGGCTGCTCCATCAGGTGCTGATAATTGTGCGCCAGCCACTGGCTTCGGCCGGGCTGCTCGCGCTCGAGGTCGGCGCCGCGCGTGCCCTCGGGGACCTTGCGTCCGCGCAGCTGCGGAGCCCGCGCGATCGCCAGCCAGAAGAACATCACGATCGACCAGGCGACGAGCGCGACGACGGGGCCGAGAAGCGGACTTGGGTGCATCAGGGCTCTCCCTTTCGTCACCCCGGACTTGATCCGGGGCCCACCTTCTTTAGCCTAATCAGTGAAAAGGTGGATTCCCGCTTTCGCGGGAACGACGAGCGGGAAGTGCGTGCCGGAACAGACGCAGGGAAGATCTTCGCTTAGCGGAAAGCAGATTGCCGCGGTCACAGCCGGCAACGCGCTCGAATTCTACGACTTCGTCACCTACACTTTCTTCGCGACGCAGATCGGGCGCGCACTGTTTCCCGGCAACGCCTCCCAATCGCTGCTGCTTTCACTCGCGACCTTCGGAGTCGGCTTCCTGACCCGGCCGCTCGGCGGCATCGTGATTGGCCGGATGGCGGACCGGCGCGGGCGCAAGCCGGCGATGATCCTCACCTTCACGATGATGGGCATCGCGATGACGGGTCTCGCGCTGACGCCCTCCTATGCGGCGATCGGCATGGCTGCGCCGATCACGGCGGTCGCATTCCGGCTGCTCCAGGGATTTGCGCTCGGCGGAGAGGTCGGGCCGAATATCGCCTTTCTGATGGAAGCGGCACCCGCCAACCGCCGCGGCTTCTACATCTCGCTGAACTTCGCCTCCGCAGATTTTGCGGTGCTCGTCGCCGGACTCGTCGGCTTCGGCCTGGCGTCGATCCTTACTCCCGCCGAACTCGAAGGCTGGGGCTGGAGGGTGGCATTTCTCCTGGGCGCGTCGATCGTCCCGGTTGGTCTGCGGATTCGCCGGACGCTGGTGGAAACGCTACCCGAAGAGGCTGAAGTAGCGCAGGATGCCGTTCACGGGCGCGCCCTCCTGCTGCTCGCCGGGGCGGGCCTGCTGATCATCGCCGGCGCCACGATCAGCAATTACACGCTCGACTATCTGACGACCTACGCGCAATCGACCTTGCACATGGCCGTCCCGACGGCGTTCGCAGCGACGGTGATCCTGGGAGTCATCGGAGTCGCCGGCGACCTTGCGGGCGGCTTTCTGTCGGATCGCTTCGGCGCAAAGCGCGTGCTGGTCCTTCCCTGGCTGCTTCTGATCGGCTCAGCGATCCCGGTCTTCTACCTGCTCAACCAACTGAGGACGCCTACCGCGCTGCTGGTTTCGACGGCGGTCCTGACCGTTTTTCACATCCTGGGCTCGTCGCCCGCCACGATTCACTTTGCCGAAGCGCTTCCGGCACGGGCAAGGGCGGGCTCGATCGGAATCGTCTATGCGCTCGCGATCGCGCTTTTCGGCGGGACGACGCAGATCGTCGAGACATTGCTCATCCGCTGGACCGGCAACCCCGCCGCACCCGGCTATTACATGATGGGGGCGGTGGTTGTCGCGCTGATCGGCGCGCTCTCCATCCCGGGGCGGCCCAGAAGAGATCCGATCAGCTAGTCGAACAGCTTCGAAAAGCGCCGCTTTTCGCGGTTGCGCCAGGCGCCGCGGTGCCAGGCGTCGCTGGCGAGGAGCGGCAAGACGCTGGTCGCTTCGGCGAAGACCATCTGCTCCATCGCGGTCGAGACCTTGCCCCAGCTCGCCGCCTCCTGGAGCGTCGAGGAGGAGCACGCGCCGTCGCGCACGTCGGCCACCGTGATCTGCACCGCATATTTGTGCACCTCGACATCCTCGTGGCCGAGAATTTCCGCACAAACCACAGTGTCTTGCGCGAAATTCTTGGGAACGCCGCCGCCGATCATCAGAAGCCCGGTCGTCCCCGCCTTGATCTTGATATCGGTGAGCTCGCGAAAGTCGGCGATGCTGTCGAGCGTCATATAATGGCCGCCCCGTTTCATCGCGTCGACCTGGTGCTTGACGAGCCCGAAGCCGGCCGAGCTATCAGTGAAGGCGGGGCAGAAGATCGGCACGTCATTCTCGTAAGCGAGCTGGACGAGGCTTCCCTGCTTCTTCGCGTTGCCCTTGGACAGCCACTTGCCCATCTCGCGAATGAAGGCCCGGCTGGAGTAGGGGCGCGGCTCGAGGCTGTCGGCGATCAGGCCGATCGTATGGTCGCAATCCTGAAGCTGCTCTTCGTCGATATAGGTGTCGTAGATGCGGTCGATGTAAAGCGACCTCAATGTATCATCGTCTGGGATTTCATTGGCTTGGTAGTGTTTGTGGCCAAGCGCTTCGAAGAAATCCATGTCAACGATCGTGGCGCCGGTGGCGACGATCGCGTCGACCATGTTCGAGCGGACGAGCTCGGCATAGAGGTCCATGCAGCCGCCGGCCGAGGTCGACCCCGCGATCACCAGGATGATCGAGCAGCTCTGGTCCTCGAGCATATTGTTGTAGATTTTCGTGGCGCGGGCGAGATCGCGGCTGGTGAAGCTCATATGGCCCATCGCCTCGACGATCGGGCGCGCGTCGAACTTGGTGATGTCGATATGCTCTACCGGGCTCGCGAGAAGCTCCGCCTTGCGGGTGTCGTTGATCCGGTCGGCGTCCTGAGTCTTGATCAGGGTTTCGGTGGTCATTCCATGCTCCAAAATGCGGTCTGTACCCCGGCGAAGGCCGGGGTCCAGAACTCCTTTTGTTGGGCTGGGCTCCGGCCTACGCCGGAGCACAAGCAAATTAAAGCTTCACCACGTTCGAGCGCCTGGGCGTGCTCGCACCGTAGAGGCTCGCCATGGGTTCATCCTCAACGGTCGCCGATTGCGTCACTCCGAAGCCGTTGAACTGCGTGCGCATCGCGCAGCCGTAGGCGCCGAGCATGCCGATCTCGATATAGTCGCCGGGGCCGACGTCGCCCGGTAGCTCGAACGGTCCCGCCATCCGGTCGAGATCGTCGCAGGTCGGGCCGTAGAAGCTGAACTTCATCGGCCGAACGCGCGACCCCTCATCGCGGATCAGCCGCACCGGATAGCGCCAGCCGATGTGCGCGGCGTCGAACAAGGCGCCATAAGCGCCGTCGTTGATGTAGAGCTCGTCGCCGCGGCGCTTCTCCACCCGGACGAGAACGCTCGCATATTCCGCGCACAAGGCGCGGCCCGGCTCGCACCACAGCTCGGCCGAGTAGCTGATCGGCAGCGCTTCGAACGCTTGGTGGATGACGGCGAAATAGGTCTCGAGCGGCGGCGGCTCCATTCCTGGATAAGAGGAGGGGAAGCCTCCGCCGACGTCGACGATGTCGACCGTGACGGCCGCTTGAACGATCGCGTCACGAACGCGCGTCATGGCCTCGGCAAAAGCCGCGGGAGTCATCGCCTGGCTGCCGACGTGGAAGCAGATTCCAAGCGCGTCTGCGGCCTGCCTGGCGGCCATTAGCAGCGCGCTGACGGCGCTCGGATCGGCGCCGAACTTGGACGCGAGGCTGAGCTTCGCATGATCCGAGCTGACCCGGAGGCGCACCAGCAGGTTGAGGTCGCTCGCAGCCACTCCGTCCCTCGCAGTGGCGCGAACGATCTTGTCCAGCTCCTCGGCCGTATCGAGGCTGAAGGTTCTCACGCCATGCTCGAAATAGGCTTCGGCGATCGCTTCCTCGGCTTTCACCGGGTGCATGAAGCAGATCACCGCCTCGGGGAGAGTCTCATGGATCAGGCGGACCTCGACGATTGAGGCGACGTCGTAATGCGTCACCCCGGCGTTCCACAGGATGTGGAGCAGGTCCGGCGATGGGTTCGCCTTCACCGCATAGAGCGAGCGGCCCGGGAATTTCTCGACGAAGAAGCGGGCGGCGCGCCGCGCGGCATGCGGACGCAGCAAAGTGACCGGTTCGACCGGTCGGAGCTTGGCGATAGCGGCAGCCCCCCGGCTGCCGGTCGGGGCGGCGGCTAGCCCCAGCGCGCGATGTGGCTTGTGCAACTCAAGGGACCTCCAACAGGCACGTTCATCCAAAAAGCTGCCTTGCGGTTGGAAGTCCCATGGGGCAGCGGAAGCGCGATATATGTGTGGGGGGCTGGGCTGTAAAGATTCTTGGGCGTTAAGCTTAAGATTTCCCTGCCGCATGTCGCTGATCTGCAACGGCTAATCGAATAGGTGAAATATCAACCGCTTAGCTCAAAGCTTCTCCAGGCTTCCTTTGACAAGTCATCCGAGCAATGGCTGACCGGCGTGATGAAGCACATCGGAATCCTCGCCCACAGCTTCGAAGGCGCGGCGCTCTGCTATCGAACCGCGTGCCTCGAGGGCGTTAGCCGGCTGGGGCCGCATCTCCATCCCGAGATTACCCTGACCGGCGTTGCGATGCACTTCATGATGGACGCCTACGAACGCGGGGATCAGCGAACCGTCCGAAGCTTGTTCGAGGAGGACATCCGGAAGCTCGCGGCGGCCGGAGCAGATTTCTTCATTTGTCCCGACAACACGGCCCATATCGCACTGGAATTGGAAGGTGACGATTTCGCGGTTCCCGGCCTCCACATCGGCGACGTGGTGGCTGACCGTGCGAAAGAGGAGGCGAGGCGCAAGATCGGGATTCTCGGCACGGACTGGACAATGACCGGTCCGGTCTATCCGGGCGCTTTGGGTCGCCGTGGCATCGAATGGGAAATCCCTGATGAGAAGGATCGCGCCCTGATCCACAAGGTGATTTTCGAGGAGCTATGTCTTGGCATGATTAGCGACGCCTCGCGTGACGCTTACGTGCGGATTATCGAGAAGCTGGCGAACGAGGGCTGCGATGCGGTGGCGCTCGTCTGCACTGAAATCCCCCTCCTGATCACCGCTGACGTCTCGCCGCTGCCGATCCTCGATTCGACCCGACTGCTCGCCGAGGCGGCCGTCGAGATTGCAATTGAAGAGCGCCCGATTCCCGCCTGGCGCGGAGGCCCGCTGTGATTGCGCCCACCCGCGGTGATGTCCTCGAAGCATCCGAGCGGATAGCGGGGCTGGTCGAACGGACGCCCTTGCTCGAAGGTGAAGTGAAGGGCGTTCGCGTTTGGCTAAAATGCGAGTGCCTGCAGACCGGCGGAGCATTCAAGCTCAGGGGCGCGACCAATCGTTTGCTGCAGCTCTCGCCCGAGGAGCGCGGGCGCGGCGTCGTCGCTTTCTCCTCGGGCAACCACGCGCGCGGCGTCGCGATCGCGGCGCGGCGGCTGGGAATGCGCGCGATCATCGTGATGCCGTCCGATGCGCCCCGAGTGAAGGTCGACGGCACACGCGGCGAAGGCGCCGAGATCATTTTCTACGACCGACGCGGCGAAAGCCGCGAGGAGATCGCTGGCCGCATCTCGCAAGAGACCGGCGCGGCGGTGGTTCCGAGCTTTGATGATCCGGCGATCGTCGCCGGCCAGGGTACGGCGGGGCTGGAGATCGCCGAGCAGCTCGGGCGCGCGCCGAAGCGCATCGTCGTCCCGTGCGGCGGCGGCGGGCTCGCGTCTGGAATCGCGCTTGCCGTGCCGGAGGCGGAGATCGTCGTGGTCGAGCCGGAGGGATGGGACGATATGGCGCGCTCGCTGGAGCTGGGCGAAATCGTCCCGGTCGAAGCCGATGCGCCCGACACTTTCTGCGATGCGATCATGACTCCACGCGTGTCGCCGATCACCTTCGGAATCCTCGATGAGCGGCACGCGCGCGCTTTGTCGGTCAGCGATGCCGACGTCGCGGACGCGATCCGCTTCGCCTGGGGGAAGCACGGTCTGGTCGTGGAGCCGGGCGCGGCGGTCGCTCTGGCTGCGCTGGTGTCGGGCAAGCTCGAGCCACTGGAGGATACGGTGGCGGTCGTCTCCGGCGGGAACATCGATCCGGCGCTTCACGCGCGGATCATTGCCGAAGCGGCTTAGGCGACGTTGTGGGTCTTGTATTCGCCGGGCTCGACATGGGCAGGGCTCGACCGCTCGACCGCCTGGGTCAGCTCTTCGAGCTCGGCCGCGAGCGTCTGAAGCTCGCCCACCAGAAAGCGGCGTTCGCCCTCGGCGACCGACTCGGATGCGTCGATCAGCGTGTCGAGCATCATCGCGATGCACGGCAGGATCGTCTCCTCGATCCGCTCGAACGCCTCTTCGAGGCGCGCCTGCTGGTCCGCCGTGGCCATAGGCAGCCAGTTTGCACCGATCCGGGTTAAGTCTTTGTGAAACCGACGGCGGAAACGATGAATTTTTCCTCGATCGTGATGGCGGTCGCGATGGTGAGCGCCCTCCTGCTCCTCATCGGCGGCGTGAAGCTGGCGCTCGATCGTCAGACCCGAACGCGCGGCGTGCTGATGATCGTCGCCGCGCTGGTGATCGTCATGAACGTGACGATCTGGACGGTATAGCGGGCTTCACCGGGTCGGTCGCGAGGCGCATGTCGAGATAATCGTCGACCGACTTCATCAGCTGGTCGAGCTCATTTGCGAAGAAGTGGTTGGCACCCGGGATGAGCTCGTGGTGGATGGTGATGTGCCGCTGGGTCCTGAGCTTGTCTACCAGCTTCTGGACGGCGCCTGGAGTCACGACCTCGTCGGCTTCGCCCTGGATGATGATGCCCGATGAAGGGCAAGGGGCGAGGAAGCTGAAATCGTACATGTTCGCGGGCGGAGCGATCGAGATGAAGCCGCGGATTTCGGGCCGGCGCATCAGCAACTGCATTCCGATCCAGGCGCCGAAACTCACGCCCGCGACCCAGGTCGTCTCCGCCTCGGCGTGGATCGACTGAACCCAGTCGAGCGCGCTCGCCGCATCCGACAGCTCGCCGATGCCGTTGTCGAACACGCCCTGGCTCTTGCCCACGCCGCGAAAGTTGAAGCGCAGAGTCGCGAAACCGCGCCGGACGAAGGTCTGATAAAGCAGCTGGACGATCTTGTTGTTCATCGTCCCGCCCGCTTGCGGGTGCGAGTGAAGGATCAGGGCGACTGGCGCGCGGGGGCGGGTGCCGGGATGAAAACGGCCTTCGAGACGTCCCTCGGGGCCGGGAAAAATGACTTCGGGCATCGGGTGCAAAAAGCTCGCGAATGAGAATGTCGGCGCGCCGACGGGTGCGCCGCGGCGTCGGCTCCTATATAGGGACGGCCGTTCAACTGGCAATCGGCAGGAATCCTCGGCTTTTGCCCATGCCCGACCGGCTCTACCTCGACCATGCGGCGACCACGCCGGTGCTTCCGCAGGCGCGCGAGGCGATGGCGCGTGCGCTCGAGGCCTGGGCGAATCCGAGCTCGCCGCATGGCGATGGGCGAAAGGCGCGCGCGGCCCTCGAAGAGGCGCGGCGAGCGATCGCCGAAGCGCTCGGTTGGCGGCATGACGTCATTCTGACTTCGGGCGCGAGCGAAGCGATCCAGATCGTCGCCGCGCGGGCGAAGGCGAAGCGGCGGATTGTCGGGCCGACCGAGCATGATGCTGTCGTCGCCGCGATGGGTGAGGGTGCCGAGGTCCTTCCGGTCGACGGCGATGGCCTGATTGATCTTGCGGCGCTTGGGGATGCGCTTGCGGGCGAGCCGGCGCTGGCGGCGATCCAGCTGGTCAACAATGAGACCGGCGTCATCCAGCCGATCGACGCGATTTACGAGACCGTCAGCGCCGCCGGCTCGCTGCTGCTTTGCGATTGTGCCCAGGCCGCCGGTAAGGTCGAGCTGCCCGACGCCGATTTCGTCGCAATTTCCGGGCACAAGTTCGGCGGGCCGCCCGGTGCGGGCGCGCTGCTCGTGAAGGATCTCTCCACGCTTGAGCCGAGCGGGGGGCAGGAGCGTGGTTATCGGCGGGGAACCGAGAACCTGCCGGCGGCCGCGGCAATGGCCGCCGCGCTCGGCAGCCGGGCCTTTGCCGAAGCGATGCCGCGGCTCGCGTCAATGCGTCGGCATCTGGAGCGGGAGATCACCGCCTCGGGCGGGCTGGCGATCGCCGCCGAAGCGCCGCGGATCACGACCATCGGCGCCTACGCAATGCCGGGCGTCGCAAGCGCGAGCCAGCTGGTGCAGCTCGACCTCGTCGGTATTTCGGTTTCGGCGGGCAGCGCCTGCTCGTCGGGGAGCATGAAGCCGAGCCGGGTGCTGGCCGCGATGGGCGTGCCGGAAGAGATCGCCTCCGCGGTGATCCGGGTGAGCTTCGGCCCGTCCACTCCTGAAGCCGACATCGAGCGCTTCCTTGGCGAGTGGCGCAAGATCGCGGGCCGTGCAAAGGCGAAGGCCGCATGATCTATCTCGATTATCAGGCCACCACGCCCGTGGCGCCCGAAGCGGCGAAGGCGATGCTGCCCTGGATCGAGGAGAAATTCGCCAATCCCCATTCGCCGTCGCGCTGGGGGAACGAGGCCGAAGCGGCGATCGAGGTGGCGCGCAAGCGCGTCGAAACGGCGATTGGTCTAAAGGGCGGAAGCTTGGCCTTCACCGGAGGCGCGACGGAAGCGCTCAACTGGGCGCTCAAGGGGACGGTCGAGAAGGCGCGTGGAGGCCGCAACCGGATCATCACGGTCGCGACCGAGCATGCCGCCGTGCTCGACACTTGCGAATGGCTTGCGGGGCACGGCGTGGATCTCACCGTGCTGCCCCTTCAGCATGACGGTCGCCTCGACCTCGACCTGCTTGCCCGCGAGCTCGACAGCCGCGTGCTGCTGGTCGCGGTGATGCAGGTGAATAACGAGATCGGCGTCACTCAGCCCATCTCCGAAATCGCGAAGATGGCACACGAGGCCGGCGCGCTGATGCTGTGCGACGCGGTTCAGGCGCTCGGGCGCGTCGAGATCTGCGAGGGCCCCGACCTGGTCGCGGTCTCCGCGCATAAGATTTTCGGCCCGAAGGGCGTCGGTGCCTTGTGGATGAGCAAGGGCGCCGAGCCTGTGCCGTTCATCCATGGCGGGGGACAGGAGAGGGGGCTTCGATCAGGTACCCTGTCGCCGGCGCTGTGCGTCGGCTTCGGCGCGGCGGCGAAGCTCGCCGACGAGCGGATGACGCGCGACTACGACCATGTGCAGAAGCTGTGGAGCGCCGCGATCCACGCGTTGGGCAAAGGGTGGATCGTCAACGGCAGCACCGCGCACCGCTATCACGGCAATCTCAATATCCGCCGCGAAGGCCTTGATGGAGCACGTTTAATCGCCGATCTGCGCGATATCGCCTTCTCGCTTGGCTCCGCCTGCGCGAGCGGATCGGGCAGGCCGAGCCACGTCCTGAAGGCGCTCGGCCTCAACTATCGTCAGACGCGCTCGTCGATCCGCTTGGGCTTCGGCCGCTACACCACGCAGAAGGAATTGGCCGAAGCCTGCCATCGCATTGCCGCGGCCGCGCACGCGCAGGAGAAGCTCGACGCGTGACGCTGGTGCGCTTTCTGAAGGCCGACGGCACGCTCGACAAGGAAGTGGACGCGAAGCCGGGGCAGCGGCTGCTCGACGTCGCCTGGGCGGCGCGCGAGCCGCTCGAAGGCGCGTGCGAGGGTGTGATGGCCTGCTCGACCTGCCACGTGATCGTCGATGCCGAGGATTTTGAAGCGCTTCCGCCGGCAAGCGAGGAGGAAGAGGATCTGCTCGACCTTGCCGCTTATGCGACCCGGACGTCGCGACTCGCCTGCCAGATCATACTGAACGAGGACATGGAGAGGCTGACGGTCCGCATTCCGCCCGGCGCCCGGAACTGGATGGGTCGCTAGGGCCCGGACGGCAGCGGGTCGCCGATGCGCGTGTCGGGAGCCTTCTCGTCCAATCTGTGATGATGCCGCTCGTTGGTCGGGACGTGAGGCATGGCCTCGAGCTCAGGCAGCGTGATCCTCCCTTGGTGCGCGGTGTCGAGGAGCTGGAATCGGGCAATCGCCGCCTGACGGAATTCCTCGAGCGTGATCGCGCGGTTGAAGTCGGTGTCGGCGGCCGCGACCGGCTCTGGCATGTTGAGCAGCGAATAGCGCGCGGCACCCTCGAGCCCGCCGCCGAAGCCGAGGCTCGCATAAGCTTCGTCGCGTGTTGCGCGCCGGTCGTCGCGAGTTGCTGCCTGATCCCCAAGATCGAGGTCGTCTGCATCGCCTGGCCTTGCGAGAGGCGCGGGCTGGCCCGGAGCGCGCCTGGTGCGCGACATCACCTGGATCTCGGGCGCGACCTCATATTCGTACTTGGCGAGCTCGTCCGGGTCGATCTGGCCGTCATGGTTGGTGTCAAGCTTTGCGAAAAAACCCTCGGCGTCGGTTTGCATCTCGGCGGCAGTCAGTTCCCCGTCATGGTTGAGGTCCGCCTCCCGGAACCAGTCCGCAAGCGTGTCGTCGGTCGCACTATGCGCTCGAAACGGCTCGCCCATGGGGCTAATGAATGGCGCCCACTGGTGTCCGGTGACGGTGATCGGCGCCGACGATGCGATCGGCCCCAAAGCGAGCAGGAAAAGCGGCAATGGCATGGTTGGACGCCAGACCTCCTCCCACGCGCGTGAACCGCCAATGAAGAAGGGATGAACTTGCGCCGGGTGCGCTGTTCCACCATATGCCGGCGCGGAAGTCGGCGGACGGCGCAGTCGCCAACCTGGTCAGGTCCGGAAGGAAGCAGCCACAACGATTTCGTGCCGGGTCGTCGGCTTCCACCGGCCTTCGCCAGGGCTATGGCCGGCGAGCCGGCCAGGGCAGACGGCGAAGGCCGCACGCCGAAGCCTTGGCGCAGGCGGGCCGTTGTCCCTACAACAATGAGCAATGGAAGACGCCGAATCGCCTGGCCTGGGCATGGACTTGCCCGAAGTCGCCCCGCCCGCAGCCGCCGGCGGCGCCTATCGCGTGCTCGCGCGCAAGTACCGGCCGCAGAGCTTCGCCGAGCTGATTGGCCAGGACGCGATGGTGAAGACCCTCGCCAATGCGATTGAGCGCGGCCGAATCGCCCATGCGTTCCTCCTCACCGGCGTTCGGGGCGTGGGCAAGACGTCGACGGCGCGGCTGATCGCCAAGGCGCTCAATTGCATAGGACCGGACGGGCAGGGCGGTCCGACCATCACGCCGTGCAACGTCTGCGAGCCATGCCGCGCGATCGCCGAGGGGCGGCACATCGACGTGATCGAAATGGATGCCGCCAGCCATACCGGCATCGACGACATTCGCGAGATCATCGACGCGGTTCGCTATGCCTCCGTCAGCGCGCGCTACAAAATCTACATTATCGACGAAGTCCACATGCTGTCCAAACAAGCTTTCAACGGCTTGCTCAAGACTCTTGAGGAACCGCCTGAACATGTGAAATTCTTCCTCGCAACCACCGAGGTGAGCAAGGTACCGGTGACGGTGCTGTCGCGCTGCCAGCGCTTCGACCTGAGGCGGATACCGCCCGAGAAGCTGGCGGCGCATTTCGCCGAAGTCTCCAGGGCGGAAGG
>DASUIB010000193.1:0-3318 GCA_036273235.1 Sphingomicrobium sp.
CCAGAGGATCGAGGCGACCAGCCATTTGCCGTCGACCTTGACCAGCTGGAAGCTGTTGATTCCGCGCTCGTGGAAGCTGCCGTCGGCCGCTTTGCCGTCGTACGCCGACCATGCGGTCGCGAGGTTGCCGTAAACCTCGACTCGCCGCCCAAGCTCGCGCTCGGTGAACCCCATCTTCTCGAGGAGTGGGCCGCTCTTGGCGATGTAATCCTCGAGAGTCCCGCCGCGCACGCCCTTCGGCCCAATGACGCGCATGAGCGCATTGGGCGCGAACAGGCCGCGCATCTTCTCGAAATCGCGCTTCTGTCCAGCGGGTCCGGAGATCACCTGATAGACGCCGGTCACCGCACGATCGATGCCGGCGAGATCGGCGGGGTTCGCCGGCTGGGCCGCCGCGGCGGCGGCAAGCGCGACCAGGCCGATCATGCAGTTTCCCTTTCGCGGACGGTGCGGAACTCGATCTTCTTGTCGTACGGACTGCCGTCGATCAGCCGGTTGACGAAGATCGACGGCAGATGGATGCAGTCGGGATCGAGCGAGCCGACCGGCACGATTTCCTCCACCTCGGCAATGCACACCTTTCCGCAGGTCGCCGCCGGAAGGTTGAAGTTGCGCGTAGTCTTGCGGAACATGAGGTTGCCGGTCTCGTCCGCCTTCCACCCCTTGATGATCGAAATGTCGGCCCGGATTCCACGCTCGAGGATGTAGGTCTCGCCGTCGAACTCCTTGTGCTCTTTGCCCTCGGCGACCTGCGTCCCCACTCCGGTCTTCGTATAAAAGCCCGCGATCCCCGCGCCGCCCGCGCGCATCCGCTCGGCGAGCGTCCCCTGCGGCGTGAACTCGACCTCGACTTCGCCGGCCAGGAATTGCCGCTCGAACTCCTTGTTCTCGCCGACGTAGGAGCTGATCATCTTCTTGATCTGACGGGTCCGAAGAAGCTTGCCGAGCCCTTCGTTGTCGATTCCGCAATTGTTCGAAGCGATGGTGATGTCCTTCACGCCGTTCGCGACGATGGCGTCGATCAGCCGCTCCGGGATTCCGCAGAGGCCGAAGCCGCCCGCCGCGATGGTCATGCCGTCGAACAGCAGCCCGTCGAGGGCCGCTTCTGCGCTCGGATAGATTTTCTGCATGGCTGCTGCCCATAGAAAGGCGCGGCCGCTTGCTCAAGCGACGGCACCGGTGGCGCTTGGCAACAGATGCGGACTGTGCATAGCTTCATCGGCCGACGTTCGTTGTCAGTCATCGACCGGAGCTGCCTATCCTTCGCCCGTCCCATCTTGCATTTGTCCTGGTTGCAACGGCGTCAGCCACATTGGCGGCTCCGGCGCCCGCTCCCGACGTTGGCCGCTCGATCGCCGCCGTCCGCAGCTTTGCGAAATCGGCTGGGGACAAGCTCTGGCACGGCTACGGTTCGGCACCCTTCGAATTCTTGCTTGTCGCGGGGGACCAGGAAGAACTGTTCTGCCGCGCGGAGGCACCGAAAGGATTCAAGGCGGAGGGGACGGATTCGGCGAGCGGCTGCGCCCGCTACGTTCGTCCGCGAACTGGCCTGCCCGATAAGCTGCTCGCCGCGCTGCCCGTGTTCGGTCCGCCGTCGACGATCGTCATGGGCACGCCGCAATCGACCGGCCGCTCGGACGCGGACTGGACCCGGACCATTCTTCACGAGCATTTCCACGAGTGGCAGGACGCGCTTCCGGGCTTCTATGCGCGCGCCGCCAACCTCGGCCTCGCAGGAAGCGACAATAGCGGCATGTGGATGCTGAACTACCCCTTCCCTTATTCGGACCCTGCGGTGGTCTCGGCGTTCAACGACGCTTCACACGCGTTGGGCGTGGCCGTCGATGCGCGCGGGAAGCCGGGCTTCCGGGCGGCATTCGATCGATATCTTGCTGCCCGGGCAAAACTGGCGACAGCCGCGGGCGAAAAGAACTGGCGCTACGCCGAATTCGAGCTGTGGAAGGAAGGCATCGCCCGCTGGACCGAGATCGAGCTCGGCAAGCGCTACCCCGATGCGGCGGTGAGCAAATCGGCTTTCGAGCTCGAGCGCAAGACTCGCGCGTGGCTCGACAGGCCGGATCTGGCAGGAACGGGGCGCGAGTTCGTCTATCCTTTCGGCGCGTCGGAAGCGATGCTGCTCGAAGCATGCAATCCGGCGTGGCGCAGCCAATATCCGAAGGAGCTTGCGCTGGGACCTCTGCTGGACGCCGCGCGGCACAACTGCCGCGACTGAGGCTCAGCCCTTCAGCTTCGCCAGCACTCCCTGGAGCTGCATCGCGTTGGACATGTCGCCCTCGACCTTCAATTTGCCCATCATGAAGGCGGTCATCCCGTCCATCTGACCGCTCGCGAGCTGCTGCCAGTCGTCCCAGCCCACCTTGATGGTGGTGTCGGCGACACCGCCCTCGCCCGGCGCCAGATCGGTCACCTGAGGCACATTGCCATCGAGCATGATCGCGCCCTCCGGGCCGAAATCGAGCTTCACGGTCTTGCCGGGAATCCAGGCGCGCGCCTCCTGCATCCGCGCCGCGAGCTCCTGCTTGGTCATCGCCTGCTTTCTCCTTTGTCAGCAGCGCCTAGCTGCGCCGTGCAAACCAGACAAGCGACGCCGATGTAAAATATATTTGACACACCGACGACAAGTATGTTTTACATGACCAACGCAATGGAGATGCGCATGCCTTCGGTGTTGAGTTCGATTTTCGGAAGCAGAATCTTCTACAATTGGCGCATGGCGAGGCGAGGTGGCGGCTACATGGTGGCAAGCCTTGTCGCGGCGGGCGGAGCAGGCGCATTCGCGGCCGCGGCGCGTCACTCGACGCGAATGGCTTCGCTTGGCGTCACTCCCGCACTGGGCCTCGCCGGGTTCATCGTGCTCGTGCTTGCCGCGGGACTGCTGTGGTGGCGTTTCAGCAGCCTTCAGGACGAGATGTTCAAGCGCATTCAGAATTACAGCTACGGCTGGGGGGCGGCCGTCAGCATCGCGGTCCTTGTCGTGTGGGGAATCGCCAACGGGGCGCGGCTCGCACCGCCGATCGGCCCGCTTGCTCCACTGGTGGTTTTTGCTGTCACGCATGCTTTCTTTTGGATGGTGGCGACCCGCAAATGGCTGTGATCACCCATCTGCGCGAGCTTCGCGGCGAGCGCGGCCTTACTCAGGAGGGCCTCGCCGATCTGGCCGGAGTCTCGCGCCAGACGATCAACTCGATCGAGACCGGCCGCTTCGAGCCGAGCCTCAGCCTCGCCCTGATCCTCGCGCGCCTGTTCGAAACCCCCGTCGAACGCATTTTCGCGCTTCCGGAGTGACTCATCCTCTCC
>DASUIB010000194.1:0-11472 GCA_036273235.1 Sphingomicrobium sp.
TCTCTCCCCTGTTCGACGAAGCCGAAAGAGGTCTCTTTACTGGCCGCGTTCTCCACGCTGCGTCGGAGCTGGCGGAGGCGGCGGTGGAGGCGGAGGCGCCGGGCAGGTCGCCGTTGCCAAGATTACCGATCCGTCAGGACACGTCTGCGTCGCCGGAGGCGGCGGGGGCGGAGGTGGTGGCGGCGGCGGCGGGGGCGGCGGCGGTGGCGGAGGCGCGAAATTGTAGGTCAGGCCGAGCAGGATGCTATGCGTATGCAGGTGCCCGTTCGTCGAGAATGGGAAAACCCCGGCCGTGCCGAAATCGAAGTTGTTGCTGAAGTTCAGCTTGCCCGTCACAAAGTAACGATATTTGAGGCTCAGATCGAGGTTCGGGCTAAGCCCGTAACGAAGTCCGGCAATTCCCTGCAATGCGAACTTGCTGGAGCTGTCGCCGAGGAGGTGCACATTCGCAACTCCGGCGCCGGCGCCCGCAAATCCCCCCCACTGGTCATCGCCGAAGTCGAGAAGAGCGTTCACCATGCCCGAAAGTACGTGGAGGCGATTCGTGAACCGGTCATTACTGAACAAATGGAAATTGTCGTTGGTTAGCGGCACCGAATTTCCGGTCGCATCCGTGAGATTGGCCAGGAGCACTTCGTCCAGCCGGACGTCCTGAACGCCGGCACTCTTGTACGCGACCTCCCCTTCGACGCGGAACATGCCGAAGTCGTAGCCGGCATTGAGGTCAGCATCGTAGCCGTTGTTGTAATCGACAGTGAAGCCTTGCGTGTCGGTCCGTACTCCGAGCGTTCCACCGAAGTTGGTGGTCGTCTGCATCAGCGTATCTTGTGGTTTCATGAGGCCCAGGTCGGCACCGATGTAGAACGAACCGTCGCGGGCGACCGCCGGCGTCGAGATGGCCGCAGCAGCAGCCGCGGCAAGCAGGTATTTGCGCATGTACGTAACCCCTTTCGTCACCTGTTCTGGCTGACTCGGCTTTACTCACGGCGATACGCTTTCACCAGAGAACCGAAATGCGAACGCGGGCGAACTGTTGCCTCTCCGCAACAGCTCGGCTGCGAAAAGGGCTCGGGAAAGCGTCACTTTCCCGAGCCCCTCGCGCCCCTGTCGGAGCAGGAGCTTGTTAGATGTCCTTAGTGAACACCCAAATTTGGTTTTGGATGCGTCTTATTGGCCGCGCTCCCCACGCTGAGTCGGAGCCGGTGGCGGCGGGGGCGGCGGCGGAGGCGCCGGGCAGGTGCTCGTCGCGAGAATGACCGATCCGTCCGGGCACGTCTGTGTCGCCGGAGCCTCGGGCGCTGGCGGCGGTGGCGGTGGGGGAGCCGGAGGCGGCGGCGGAGCCGACACGCCGAAGTTGTAGATCAAGCTCGCAAGCAGGCTATTGGAGCTGAACCGGCCATTGTCCGAGAAGGTGGCCGTGCCCGGCGAGCAGGTGAACGTCGCGCCGGTGGGTCCGCACACTGCACCGGTGGGCACCGTGAACGGGAACGTGTTCGAACCATTGTTCTTCGGCCCGCGGAAATAGCGGTACTTCAGGCCGATATCGATGTTGCTGCTAACGGGCATATAGGCGCCCGCGATCAGCTGCCATGCAAAGCCGCCGTGGCTGTTGCCGAACTGATGGACGTTCGCATAGCCAGCGCCGCCGCCGACATAGCCACCGAAGCTGCCGTTGCCACCCAAATCGAGCAGCGCGTTGACCATCGCCGAATAAACGCTGGTCGAATTGTTGATGCCGAAGTTGCTGGTGCCAGTGAACGCTGTGCCCGCTCCGGTATTGATGGCGGTAACGAACGCGGTGCTGGGGCCGAAGGTCTTGGGCTTCGCGTGCTTGTAGCCGAGCTCGCCTTCGAGCCGGAACATGCCGAAGTCGTAGCCGCCGACGAAGTCGAGGTCGAAGCCCTTCTTGTACTTGATGCTGCCGATGCCGGTGGTGGCGAAGTTGACCGGTCCGCCGGGGGCTGTGTTGGTGAAGACGACGTTGCCGGATACCGACTGCGACCTCGGGAACAGGATTCCACCTTCGATCCCGACGTAGCCGGAATTGTCGGTGGTCGCGGCCGCTGGCGTCGCGATCACGAGCGCTGCGGCGCTCGCAAGCAGATATTTGCGCATGTGGGTTTTGCCCTTTGCTGTTGGTTGTGCGCCCCGAACATGCGCATTCGGCCCATTGTTTCATGAAAAGCGCGATTCATACGCAACCTGTGGAAAACTGTTGCCTCGGCGACACAGGCGACCTGTTGCTGCGCTGCGGCAAATTGCTGAGGCACAACGAGAAATGACCCGAAAGCGCCAATTTGGACGCTTCCCGGCCGAACATAATTTACCCAGGAGACTATTTTAATTTGTTCGTAAGTCGACCGTCAGGCGCCGGCGATTTGCTCCAGATCGACCTTCACGCCGGGGCCCATGGTCGAGGTGACCGAGACCTTCTTGATGAACTTACCCTTGGCGCCCGATGGCTTGTTGCGAATGATCGCGTCCATGAAAGCGCGGAAGTTCTCGGCCAGGTCCGTCTCAGAGAAGCTCGCCTTGCCGATGCCGGCATGGACGATCCCCGCTTTCTCGACGCGGAATTCCACCTGGCCGCCCTTGGCGTCAGCCACTGCCTTGGTCACGTCCATCGTCACCGTCCCGAGCTTCGGGTTGGGCATCAGCCCTTTGGGCCCGAGCACCTTACCGAGGCGCCCGACGACGCCCATCATGTCGGGCGTCGCGATGACGCGGTCGAAGTCGATCTGCCCTCCCTGGACCTGCTCCATCAGATCCTCGGCCCCGACCACGTCGGCGCCCGCCGCTTTGGCTTCGTCAGCCTTCGCGCCCTTCGCGAATACGGCGACACGGACGGTTTTGCCGGTGCCGCGGGGCAAGGAGACGACTCCGCGGACCATTTGGTCGGCGTGGCGGGGGTCGACTCCGAGGTTCAAAGCCACCTCGACCGTCTCGTCGAACTTGGCGGTCGCGTTGGATTTGACCAGCGAAATCGCCTCATCGACTCCGTAAAAGCGCTCGCGATCGACCGCGCTCAGCGCCTTCTGCCGCTTGGAAAGCTTCGCCATCTGATCAGCCCTCCACCACGCTGAGGCCCATCGCCCGGGCCGAGCCCTCGATGATCCGCGCCGCCGCTTCGATATCGTTGGCGTTCAAATCCTTCATCTTCGCCTCGGCGATGTCGCGAAGCTGCGAGCGGCGGATCGTCCCCGAGCTGACCTTGCCGGTCTCCGAAGAGCCCTTCTGAATCCGCGCCGCCTTCTTCAACAGGAACGAGGCCGGCGGAGTCTTGGTGGTGAAGGAAAAGCTGCGGTCGGCATAGACCGTGATCACCGTCGGGATCGGCGCGCCCTTCTCGAGCTCCTGAGTGGCGGCGTTGAACGCCTTGCAGAACTCCATGATGTTCACGCCGCGCTGGCCGAGCGCAGGCCCGATCGGCGGCGCGGGGTTGGCGGTGCCGGCCGGCACCTGCAGCTTGATATAGCCGGTGATTTTCTTTGCCATGTCACTCTCGGATTCGGCTCGTCCGATAGTTCACCTGACGGTGACCTCCGGTTCGAGCCGGGTTGAAGCTTAGCGGTTCAAGCGAACGCCGAAGCGCTCTCCCGCAGACGATCCAGTTTTCGCTGGAGGCGCGCCCTTAGCGGAAGTGAACGGTTAAGCCAAGCCGCCGCGTCTGCTATGGCGGGACTGGAAGGTGGCTTTGAGGGGAGCCCAATCATGAAACGTCTGATGATCCTTGCACTTCCGCTGCTTCTCGCCGGCTCGGCCGCAGAGGCGAAAAGCCATCATGCCGCACTCAAATGGATGGCGGGGCCGCCGGGGCTTCCGAGCGGCGCGCAAATGGCGGTGGTCTCTGGCGATCCGGGCAAGAAGGGCATGTTCGTCGTCGAGGTGAAGATGCCGGTCGACTATGCCGTGCCGGCGCATTGGCACCCGACCGATGAGACGGTGAAGGTGCTTTCGGGCAGGATCGGCTACGGGATGAGCGACAAGCTCGATCATGCGAAGGCGAAGAGCCTGACCCCCGGCCGGAGCGTGACGATGAAGGCGAAGATGCACCATTGGGTGTTCGCCAGCGGCCCGGCGACGATCCAGGTCAGCGGCATGGGGCCGTTCGCGATCACCTACGTCAACCCGAAAGACGATCCGCGGAAGAAGTAGTTTTTTTCACGCGAAGGCGCGAAGGTGCGAAGCGCTGCCAAGCCGGTCAGCGGCCTGGGCTCATTTGCGATGAATGCGTGAAAGGCGAAGGACGGTCCGCGTAAAATTGAGCTGTTAGTCTTCCGGCGGCCCGAGACGGTCGAGTTCGGAGTTGAATCGCGCGGCGAGGGCGGCGGCGTCGACTGGCGTCAGCAATTCCTTGAGCGCATTGAATCGGCGAATCTGCCAGCCGAGCAGCCGCGCGCTCCAGGGATGGGTCTTCGCCGCGGAGAGCGTCTCGACCATAGCGAGCAATTCCGAACGCGCCTTTTGGTCGCTGGAAAGGCGCGGGCCGGGCGGAAGATCGATCGGGATCATCCCTTGCCGATCGTCGACGGTGGCAGCGCGCTTCATTCTGCGAATCCTCCTGCCAGCAAATTAGCGGCCTGCATCGACGACTGCCATTGCGTGAACCGCTGCTGGCGCTTTAGCTGTGGATAATGCGTCTCCAGTGGTCCGAAATTCGCGCGCGCGCGGCCGCCTTCGCCGAAGGCCACAAGAACGCGCGTTACGAAAAAGGCGAAACCCAGACCTTCTACAACGAATTCTTCGAGTGCTTCGGCGTCAGCCGCCGTCAGGTCGCGACATACGAGCAGCGGGTCAAGAACCTCCCGGGAGATAAGAAGGGATTCATCGACCTCTTCTGGCCGGGCACGCTGATCGTCGAGCAGAAGTCCGCCGGCCTCGATCTCAAGAAGGCGAGCAACCAGGCCTTAGATTATTACGACTGGTTGCCGGAGAAGGACCGGCCTCGCTACATCCTCACCTGCGACTTTCAGCGCTGGCATCTTCTTGACCTCGAGGAGGGACGCGAGTGGCGATTCCTCCTCAGCGACCTAAAGAACCATGTCGAGGCGTTCGCCTTCATTCTCGGCATCCAGCCGCGGCTCAACCGCCGCCAGTCACCGGCGAACGTCAAAGCGTCCAAGCTCATGGGCCGGTTGCACGAGGCGCTGGCGGAGACCGGCTACGGCGGACACGACCTCGAGCTGCTGCTCGTCCGGCTGCTGTTCATCATGTTTGCCGACGACACGCGCATATTCAACAACAAAGACCAATTCCTCGACCTGGTCGAGAGGCGGACAGCCTACGATGGTTCTGACCTCGGCCATTGGCTCAGCGATCTGTTCGAGGTGCTGAACACGCCCGTCGAGAAGCGGCAATCGACGCTCGATCCCGATCTCGCTGAGTTCCCATACATCAACGGTCGCTTGTTCGAAGAACGCATTCGAATGCCGGCATTCGACAATGCGATGCGGACGATTCTGATCGACGCGAGCGAGTTCGACTGGGGCGAGGTTTCGCCTGCAATCTTCGGTAGCCTGTTCGAAAGCGTCATCGACAAGGTCACGCAGCGCAAGCAGGGCGCGCACTACACTCCAGAGGACGCGATTCTGCGATTGATCGGACCTCTGTTTCTCGACGAGCTGCAAGCCGAGCTGGAGCGTGCGAAAGACCTCAAGTCCGGCAAGGACGAGGCTCTGGCTCGACTTCACGACCGGCTCGCTAGCCTCACTTTCCTCGATCCAGCGTGCGGGTGTGGCAATTTCCTCGTCGTATCATATCGCGAGCTGCGCGAGCTCGAGCGGGAGATCATCAAGGAGCGCTATCTTCGTGCCGGCGTGGCGCGAGGTGAAGGTGCCGATCCGGCCAAACTGTCGCGGCTCAATGTCGACCAATTCTTCGGAATCGAAATCGACGAATTCCCCGCGCATATCGCCGAGGTCGCGCTGTGGATGACCGATCACATCGCCAACACGCGCCTCGGCGAAGATTTCGGCGTGAGTTACGCGCGCATTCCACTGGTCGCCGCGCCAAGCATCCGTCACTGCGACGCGCTCGAGTTTGATTGGAACGATCTGCTGCCGGCGGAGCGCTGTTCGTACGTGCTCGGCAACCCGCCATTCGTGGGCGCGAAGTTGCAGAGCGGGAAGCAACGCGCACAGGTTCGTATGCTCGGGCGCCTCGGTGGAAGCGGCGGCACGCTCGATTATGTCGCCGCGTGGTTCATCAAGGCTGGTGAATATGCGCGCGGCGGACACCCGCGCATCGCCTTCGTCGCAACCAATTCGATCACGCAGGGCGAGCAGGTGGCGCAGCTTTGGCCGGTGCTCTTCCATCGGCTCAGGTTGGAGATTGCCTTTGGCCAGCACGTTCGTCTGGCCGGGACGAGCGGGCGTGCACTGCGTGATTGTCGGTCTCGCACGTGCGGGCGAGCAGCCTCTGGAGAAACGGCTATTCTCCTACATCGACGGGAAGGGTGATCCGGTCGAGACGCGTCACCGTGCGCTTACAGCATATCTCTTCGACGCGAAGGAGGCTGATAGGCACCTCGTGGTGAAAGAAGTGGGTCGTCCAATCAACGTAGCACCGCGCGTCGTCAGCGGCTCTCAGCCGATCGACGGTGGACATTTCATTTTCTCAGCGACCGAACGCGCAGCGTTTCTGGCGACCGAGCCCGGGGCTGAAGGATTTCTACGACCCTACATTGGAACGGAAGAGTACCTTTATGACGGTAAACGGTGGATATTGGCGCTCCAGAACGCTTCGCCAGCCGATCTCCGCGGGCTTCCATTTGTTAAGGAGCGCATCCAGCTGGTCCGCGAATATCGCCGTAAGAGCAAACGGGTCGCAACTCTGGCGCTGGTGGACGCGCCGACCTCATACAACGTTACCGTAATCCCGGAATCGTCGTTTCTGGCCATTCCCGAGGTGAGCTCCGAAACGCGCGACTACGTTCCGATTGGGTGGCTCGAACCACCCGTCATTCCCAGCAACAAACTCCGGCTGTTGCCGAATGCCAGTCTCTGGCATTTCGGGGTTCTGACCAGCCGCATGCACATGGCTTGGCTAACGGATATTGGAGGTAGGCTGGAAAGCCGATTCCAGTACGGCATCGGAATCGTCTACAACACCTTCCCTTGGCCCGACGCCACTCCAGTACAGCAGAAGATGATCGAAGCACTGGCTCAGGCGGTGCTCGACGCCCGCGCCCTGCCAAAGAACGCCACCTCAAGCCTCGCCGACCTCTACGATCCGGATACGATGCCCGCCAAGCTGCGCAAGGCGCATCGCGACCTCGATCTCGCCGTTGACAAGCTCTACCGCGCGCGCCCGTTCAACTCCGACCGCGAGCGGGTCGAGCACCTGTTCCCTTTATACGAAGCTTTGGTGCAGCCGACCTCCGCCGCGCCAAAGGCGAACAAACGGACCGCGCGACGGATCGCGCGGCAGAAGGACAGGTGAATAAAGCCAGACGTCACGGAGTGAATCCGTGAGGTGACCTTCGGTCAGCTTCGCTTCCGAACGGGTTCGCTCGGCCTTAGGTCGAGCGTCCCGCCGCCCGGCCGCCCGTCTCTCGACGGAGGCTCGCCTTGCTGCGCAAAGTGCCCCTTCTGCTCGGCGTCTTGACTAGTAGGATTTCGTTTTGTTCTGATCGCCGATGACGAAACCCTTCACGCGCACCCAGGTCCTTCAGAATCGCGCTTTCTTGAAAGCCCTTCGCCGCACAGCGAACGTGCGGCTGGCTTGCCGGGAGGTGGGGCTGAAGTACGGCACGATGCAGGACCGGCGGCGCAAGCATCGCTCGTTTGCGCTCCGGTGGGATGCGGAGCTGGTGGCGGCTCAGGCGCGGTTGGAGCGGCGGCGGCGCGGCCGCGCACACCCCTCACCCTCCCATCCCCGCTCGCGCGGGGACGAGCCCCTCCCTCTCCCGCAAGGGGGAGAGGGGCTATTTCGCACTGCTGGCGGCGAGGCCGTTGTCGTCCGTTTGGCGTCGGGCAAGCTGCAGATGCGGCGGGCGCAACCGGGGAAGCTCACTCCGGCTGCGGAGCAGGCGTTTCTCGCGGCGCTGTCGGTGACCTGCAACATCGCGCTTTCGGCGGCCGCCGTGGGGGCTGCGGAAGCGGCCTTCCACCGGCGCAAGCGCAACGACCCGGGCTTCGCGCGCGAGATGCGGATGGCGCTGAAGCGGGGCTATATGGGGCTCGAGCTGGCGCTGCTCGCAAGCTCGCTCGCCGGGAGCCACGAGCATGACGACTGGCGCAACAACGACACGCCGGCGATGCCGCCGATGACTCCGAGCCAAGCGCTCCAGCTCCTGTACCTGCACCAGAAGGAGGCGCGGCTGATCGCCGAGCCGCCGCATATCCGAAGGCGGCCGGGCGAGAGCCGCGAGGCGCATTCGGAGCGGCTGACCGCGATGGCGGAGGAGCGCAGGCGGCTCGCGCGCGAGGCGTTCGAGGTCGCCGAGGTCGAGCGCTGGGAGCGGGGCGAGCCGGCATGGGGGCCGGCGGGCGAGGAGGTTCGGCGGGAGCTGGGCCTGCCCGACCTCGCGCAGGTGACGGGCTGGTCGCATGCCGACCCGGCGAAGGCGCCGCACCACCCCGAGCGGGCGTTGTTCGGCGGGTGGCGGATCGAGGACCTCGAGAGAAAGAAGGCTGGGAGGGCTGGAAAGTGACGCTTGCGTCATTGCGAGCGGAGCGAAGCAATCCATAGCGGCCGCGGTGGATTGCCGCGCCCTGCGGGCTCGCAATGACGACAGGCGGCTAGCGGAGCACCGCTCTCAGCACGCCCGCCTCGGTCTCCGCAGTCCTCAGCATGTGCTCGCGCATCGAGCGGGAGGCGGCGCGGTAGCCGAGCCAGTCGTTGGCGACGGCCTCGGTCGGCCATTTGGCGAGGTGGGCGACGGAATGGGCGTTGAGCTCGGTGTTCGCCGCGCGGATCTTGGCGACCGCCTCGGCGTCGCCGGGCTGGCCGCGCTGCTCGAGGAAGCGGATGATCCTGTTGACCGCGGAGCGGCGGTCGATGCTCGCCTGGCTGAGGCGGAGGCGGGCCGAGGTATATTCCATTTTCGAGGGCTGCGGGCTGTCGGCGACCGCGCCCAAAGCGGCGATTCGCTCGCGCATTTCGCAATGGGCGGATTCGAGCTCGGCGAGCATGGCCGCGGGCGAGGCCCTGGGTTGCGGTCGAGGAACGCCGACGGGCTGGGGCGAAGCGGAGGCGGTCACTGAAGGTCTCCTTACCGGGCGACCTGCTCGTAGCCAATCAGGGTTACCAAGCGGTTAGGGAGGCGGATTAAATTGCGTCCGGAACGGGGCTAAACGCTCAGACTGGATCCTGAAACAAGTTCAGGATGGAAAGCGTGAAGATGGATCCCGGATCAAGTCCGGGATGACGAGCTTAGAGGCTCGTCATTTCACTCTTTCCACCTGCTCGAACTCGAGCTCGACCGGGGTGGCCCGGCCGAAGATCGACACCGAGACCTTGACCCGGCCGCGGTCGAAATCGAGCTCCTCGACCACGCCGTTGAAGCTGGCGAAGGGGCCGTCGAGAACCTTGACCGCATCGCCGATCTCATAGTCGACGTTGATCTTCTGCTTGGGCGATGAGGCGGCTTCGCGCTCGCTGGTGAGCATCCGGGCGGCCTGGGCGTCGGGGATCGGCTGGGGCTTGCCGCCGGGGCCGAGGAAGCCGGTCACCTTGGGCGTGTTCTTGACCAGGTGATAGACCTCGTCGTTCATGTCGAGCAGCGCGAGGACGTAGCCGGGCATGAACTTGCGTTCGGACTGGACCTTCTTGCCGCGCTTGATCTCGGTCACGGTCTCGGTCGGAACCTCGATCTGCTCGACGAAGCGGTCGAGGCCCATCCGGTGCGCCTCGGCCTGGATCGCGTCGCGGACCTTGTTCTCGAAGCCGGAATAAGCGTGGATGATGTACCAGCGGGACATTGTTCGTTCTTACCTTTTAAACCGTTAGTGCTCCAAACCCTCACCCGGCCCCCGGATCAAGTCCGGGGCACCCTCTCCCGGAGGTAGAGGGATTAGCCGAGGAAGGTCAGAAGCTTCCTCACCAGCGTCGAAAAGCCGGCGTCGACGCCGAAGAAGAAGAAAGCGAGCAGGCTGGTCATGATCAGCACCATGATCGCGGTCGCGACCGTCTCCTTGCGCGTCGGCCAGACCACCTTCGCGGTCTCGGCGCGGACCTGCCGGATAAATTCGCCGGGGGAGACTTTCGCCACTGCCTACTTCACCTCATGACTTGGCCGTCACGGGAGTAAATCCCGTGACGTCGATCCTATGCTACGCAAGGTCGGCCGGCCTTCGGCGTCTCTCGACATAGCTCACTCCGCTTCGCTCGCTTCCCCCGGATCTAGTCCGGGGTCGGCGCCTCGGCTTGCGGATAGAAAAGCGCCCCGCAGGCGCGAGGCCGGCGGGGCTGCGGGTCACTTAGCGAGGAGCGAGCGAGTCTTCAAGGTCGAACCCCCTCACCCCAGCCCTCTCCCCGACGGGCAGACGGAGGAGCGGCGCAGCCGCGGAGGGTGGGGGCGAACGCACTTGCGAAGCGACTTGTCGCCGTTTACCTCGCGAGCCTCCAGCACAGGAGTGTAGCTCAGCTGGTAGAGCATCGGTCTCCAAAACCGAGGGCCGGGGGTTCGAGTCCCTCCACTCCTGCCATTTCCTCATAGTTCCAGCGCCGTCCGGATGCATTGCGGCCGGTGCCGCGACAATGCTTATGTCCGCAATGGTTGCAAAGCGGATATTTTCCTCCGGCGTCGGGAAGCACGATTGACGATGCGCAAAAAAACGGGCGCCGAAAGGCGCCCGCTCTTCTGCGGCGTTAACGCCAGGTCATTTGTTCATGGTCATGACCTGCCAATTGCCATTGTCGATAAACGTCCGGTATTTCTCGTATCCGCGGACCGCCTCCTGGCCTTTTTCCTTACTGAAGACCGAATAGATTTCCTTCTCTACCGCCTGGTCGCGCGCCTGGTCGGGATCATCGAGGGCGGTGTTCGGTACGTGGGTCATGATGAGGACGTTGGGAGAGCCCTTGACGTAACCGGTTCTCACCATGAATCGATAGTCGTCGATGAGCCCGCGGCGCTTGAGGACTTCGAAGGCTGAGACCTGCGAGCCACGCAAGCCTGTCAGATAGTCGTCGACGTGATTGGGATCGACTTCGATGGCGTTGATCGTCCAGTAGCCCTTCTGCGGCGTGTAATCGACGTACGGCTCCGCAGCGACAGGAACAGACGCGAAAACAAAACTAGCGCCTATGGCGCTGAGCACGAACCTTTTCATAGCTTTCCCCCATTGAGCCGGTCATTCGGCCGGCTCCCCAAGAGCACGGGCGCGCGAGTCCCTCCAAATGAAAAGTAAACGCCCCGACGCCGGCGGACCTCGCGTAGCCAGTGTCCGCAATGGGTGATGGGGTGGACGCCCCCCGACGGCATTGATGTGCCAAGGTGAGGTGTCGTTACTTCACCTGAGGGAGACG
>DASUIB010000195.1:0-7638 GCA_036273235.1 Sphingomicrobium sp.
GCAACTTCCCTGGGGATAAGGGCGAAAACGCGATTGCGCGCGGATTCGCGCCACATGTATTGAACGCTCCGGGGCCGGGGAGGGTCACGAATGAGCAGACGAGTCAAAGAGTTCGTCGATATCGAGGACCATTTGTCCTTGGACGAGCTGATCGCGAAGCTCGCCGAAGTGCGCGACAGCCTGCCTGAAGCAGCGGAAGCGGAGCTGAGGCTGCGCGGAGACGAGGTCTTCGGTCATCGGATGACGATCGCTTATCTGCGCGAGCAGACCGCGGAAGAGACCGAGTGCGAGCGCCGCTACGCCGAAGCGGCGCGGGAGGCGAAGGAGCGCGAGCTCCAGCGCCTTCAGGAGGAGCTGGGCGTGGTCTGCTACGCGGCGCCCGGCAAGCGCGGGAAGCTCAGGATCGTCGCCTAAGTCCTACCGTGGCTTGAGCCGCCGCTCGAACAGATCGAGCATCGCCGTCCAGCCCCGCTCGGCCGCCGCTTCGTCGTAAACCGGGAAATCCGGCTTCATCCATCCGTGCGCCGCTCCGGCGTAGATTTCGCAGCGGTGTTCAACGCCGGCATCGCTCAGCGTCTTTTCGAGGAGCTCGGCCATCTCGGGCGGGTAGCTGTTGTCGTTGTCCGCGCCGGCGACGTAAACCTCCGCCTTCATTTGAGGAGCGAGCAGATGGGGACTCATCGGCGAGTCGCTCGCCAGATTGCCGCCGTGGAAGCTCGCCGCCGCCGCGACCCGGTCGGGGAACCTGCCCGCCGCAGTCAGCGCCATTCCTCCGCCCATGCAGAATCCCACGGTGCCGATCTTCGGCGGCCGGACGTCGGAACGGCTATCGAGATAATCGATGAAGAAACGCGTATCCTCGGCGGCCTTCTCGTTGTTCGTCGTGGCGACGAGAGGCCCGATCATGCTGCGGAAATCGCCCGCGAAGACTTGCCTGGGATCCATCGGCTCGTAGCGGCCGTATCGATAGAAAATGTCCGGCAGCAGCACGACGTAGCCGTTGCTCGCAAGCCGCATCGCAAGATCGACAAGCGTCTGCCGAATGCCGAGGGCGTCCATGTAGACGATGATTGCCGGCCACGGACTCGTACCAGCGGGCGTCAGTACGTCGGTGGGGCATTCGCCGTCAGCAGTGCGGATCGAAACCTTCTCGTGAGCCATGCGGTCAGGCGGCCCTGAACTTCAGCGCGAGTCCGTTCATGCAATAACGAAGGCCGGTCGGCTTCGGCCCATCGTTGAAGACATGGCCGAGGTGGCCGCCGCAATGAGCGCACAGCACTTCGGTGCGCTCCATCATCAGGCTGTGGTCGGGGCGAGTTACCACGGCACGCGGAAGCACCTGCCAGAAGCTCGGCCAGCCGGTGCCGCTCTCGAACTTGGTCGCGGAACTGTACAGCGCATTGGCGCAGCCGGCGCAGACGAAGGTCCCGCGCCGATGCTCCTTCAGCAGCGGACTCGAGAACGGCGGTTCGGTCGCTGCTTCACGCAACACGTCATAACGTTGGGGCCCGAGCATGGCACGCCACTGAGCGTCCGTATGGCTGACCGGAAAGTGCATGCTTGCGTTCGCCCGGCCCGAGCGGCCGAACAGCAGGACGCCCGCACCCGCAGCCGCGGAAAGTGCGAGAAATGCGCGGCGGTCATTCATGCTGGCTGCTCCCGTGCAAGGAAAGACTGGGCCGCTCTCTAGCCGACCTCGCCTGAACCGTGCCAGTACCGCCGCTACTTATGAGCCACGAGTCGATGCTTTCGAAGGGCACCCATCTGCTGTCGCGGCTGCTGACCAGCAGTGAGGCTCGACGGCGCATTCCGCGGGCAGTCTGGCGCGCGGCAAAAGGGCCCGAGCCGGTCTTTCTCGATTATCCGATCGATCCACGTCCGAGATATGGATACGGGCTGCCGCCGCACCCCGAGCTTTATGCACTCATCGATTCCAATCGGTCCGTCTATATGGACATGTTGCGCAGCCTGGAGCGCTATGCGGCGCAGCTGTCGGCAATCCGCCAACGGGAGGACGACGCCGCGACGGAGCCTCATTGGCGGAACGGTTATATTCCGGGCCTCGACGCGCTGACGCTCTATTGCTTCGCAGCAATGAATGATCCCTCGCTTTACGTGGAGATCGGCTCGGGAAATTCGACCAAGTTCGTGCGCAGGAGCATCACCGACAATCATCTTCACACGAAGATCGTCTCGATCGACCCGACTCCGAGGGCGGAGATCGACAGCATCTGCGACGAGGTTATTCGCGAGCCCCTGGAAAATCTGGATTTCGCGCTTTTTGACCGCCTCGGCGCCGGAGACATTCTGGTGTTCGACGGCTCACATATGGTGTTTCAGAATTCGGACGCGACCGCCTTCTTCCTCGAGATCATGCCGAGGCTGGCGTCCGGAGTGATGGTCTACGTCGACGATATCTTCCTTCCTTACGATTACCCGCCGGAATGGCGCGAGCGATTCTATTCCGAGCAATATATCCTCGGCGCCCTTCTGCTCGGAGATGAAATGAACCGCTACGAAGTGACCTTTCCGAACGTATTCATCGACAGCGACGAGGAACTCTCGCAAATCGCCTCGGCGCTGTGCGAGAGGATCGGACTCGAGCGGAAGCCGGGCAACCTCAAAGGTCCGCACGGCCGTTCCGGCACCGGGATGTGGCTACGGATTCGCGAGCGCGGAAAAGCTGGCCGCTGATCACCGATCGGGGGTCCGGGTGGCGGAGCGGGAGGTTTCCATAAGTCTGCCGTATGCCGTTGAGACAATTTAACTTCTTACGACAGCCGGGATCCTGGCCCCACATTTAGCCCCACAATTTGCGTCGGATTAAGCGGCACACGATGAGACGTAATCGGATGTGAACGCTTCAATTGGTCGAAAGCGGAACGTCTGCCTACGGCAAACCTCCAACCAAGTGCGGACATTCTCAGGAGGTTGATCAGTCTGAACACGATGTCCCTTCAGGAAAGATTGCCCGGCCGTGAGGCTGGCCGCGGGAGCGCACCTGAACTTGCCTTCGGATACGCGTGGCGCTTCGCGAGATCGTGAAAGCGCGCGGCGGCCCCGTGCCGAACATCATCGCTCCCTTGTTAAACGAGTAGAAGCGTCACTTCCGAGTCCGCATCGGCGATGCGCTGCATACCGCTGTCTGCGGTCAGCAGCGTCAGCGATCTTTCCTTAGCCTGGGCGCACAACCACAGATCATTCTCATCGACTTGCAGGCGCTGCCCGCGATTGTTGAGAGGCCATTCCTCGAGCCAGCGCGGCCGGTCACGGCGGTTCGCCTTGAGGAGATAGCGCTTGGCGAGATTGGTCTTGAGCTCGGCGTAGGCTTCCGAGGTGTGGTGCCCGACCTGCAGTACCCCATAGGCACGCACATCGATTAGCATTTGTTGGAGCGCGGGCAGGCGGTTCGGCGAGAAAGCCTCGCTCATCCGCACGCCGAACGTCAACTCGGCAAGCGACACCGCCGATACGAAATGACTTGCTTCATCGGACAGCGCCAGAACAGCGCGCGCGACGTCGGCGTGTCGCTGGTGTGCGGTATCGAGCAGCGCCGATAGGACCGAGGTATCGTAGATATAGCCGGTCACTGTTAGACCCCGTAGGTTCGCAGCAACTCGGCTTCGTTCGCCGGCAATGGCTTAAACAGCTTGCGGACCCAATTACTGCGTGGCCGGAAGCGACCGGACAGGCGCTCGGTGAGTGTCAGGCCCGGCGCCGGATAAAGCTGGTTCCAGTTGCTCCAGTCGTGCGCCACCGGCCGCTCAGCCGCACCAAAATAATCGAGCAGGTCTCGTTCGAGGCGCGGCGGTAGATCATAGGCGGCGAGCACTCGCGCATCGATCTCAATCAGCAGCTCCCGAAGTCGGCCGTCGCGGTCACTCATTAGCTCACCGCCTGCCAGGAGCAGCCGGTACTCGGTGACGAGTTCGGAGACATCGGGTAGAGCCACAGGCATCGGGATCGCGCTCACTGCCGAAATACGGATGCCCTTTGCTGGCGAATGGACCGCGAGATAAGCATTGGCGACAGGTCCGTTAACGATCGCGGCAAGCGCGGCGAGATCACAGTCGCTCGCTTGGCCCCGCGGCCACATTCCGAACCACTGTTGCGAGCCAATGAGGCCGCAACTATCTGGGGTTGCGGCGATCCGCCACGGACCCCGGCTGAGGCGCCCGGCATTGGCCATCAGCTTTGGTTTGCCCCAGGGATGGTCGATCGCATTGCCGCGCAGCGTGTCGGAACGGCAATCGAGCCAGACTGGCTGCGGTAGCAAATACTGCTTCAAGTTGCGCGCGGTGGCGAAGCCCCGCCGATAGCCTGGCTGCTCTTCGCAGCTCGACGCCTGGTCCTGGGCGTAATTCCACTCAATCCCACGGTGGACTTCGAGTTGCTCGCCGAGCGCTGGATTGTGGGAAAGGTGTGCCCACAGCGTATGCAGCGGCGGAATCCAGAGTTCGCCTTGTGTCGGATCGGAGACCGGGCGTTCGAGAGCGCGCTGGACCGTCACCTTGCCTGTCTTTAGGAAAGCGAGGCGGTCGCGATCGGCGACCTCGGTGGATAGCAGCGTGATCGTGTCGGCCCCCGCCGGACGCAGGTCGCGGGCGATTAACAGCGCAGATTCGATGACTGCTGCCCCGAAAATGCGGTCGGGTAGCTCGACCAGCTCGACCGAGCCGTAAAGTGCCTCGACTTGTCGGCGTTGCTCGGCGAATTGGCGATCCTGGATGAACGGTCGGGGCAGCACGAAGGCGAGCGCGCGTGGCCGGGCGGAGAGCGCCGCGTCCAGCACGGCCACCGGCTTCGAATAGCTACGTCGCGCCAGCGCGTAGGCATCACGATCGGCTTGATTGAATGCCTCAAAAGGCGGATTGCAAAGGATCACCGCCTGACCACGAAACCGTTCGGCTAACACATCGTCGGCGAAAAGGTCGCGCTCGCGGATGTGCCAGCCGTTCTGGTTAGGATAGTCAGCGAGGATCAACGAAAGTGTCGCCACCTCACAGGCGAACGGATCATATTCGTCGCCAGCGAGACGTTGGACCAGGAACTGGTGACGCTCGCGGTCGCTCCATTGGCCGGGTAGGAGGTCGCGTAGATGGCGCAAGGCTGACACGAGGAAGACGCCAGCACCCGCGAATGGCTCGTAAATCGTCAAAGTCTCGGGCGCGAACCGATGCAACTCGAGTCGCGACACCGCGTATTCGGCTAGCTGGCGCGGCGTGCTGTGGGTGCCGAGCTGCCGACGCGTCTCGGGCGTGACGAACGTGTTCTCATAGACGAATGCCAAATCCTCTGAGGAGATGTTCGAGAAGCTGATCCCCTGGCGCAGAACCGCCCAGGCCGCGGCATAAGGGGCAATCTCAGTCGCGCTGCGCCCGGCTAGTACTGCCGGCAGCGAATAATAGGATTCGATCGCGCGCAGCACGGTAACGAGATCAGCCGGATTCCACGACGCTGAGTAAGCGTGCTGTCGGTCCTGCAGCACCTTGGCCGCAAGCAGTCTGAACACGATACGAAACAACAGTCTGGGATCGCTCAGCGCATGGCCGGCGACTTGGTGCGCCGCTTGCATTGTATCGATAAGGAGCTGATCGAGTTTTACGTGGATCTCGCCCTCGACAGCTGGCAGCAGCCCAAGGTCGACGAAATCGCGCTGATAGGCGCGATCAATCGAACCGATCGACTTCGCCCGGTGGATGACGTCCGGCTGCCAGTCGGCACGGTTGCGCTCGAATAATGCGGGCACGCCGGCGAGCCCGACTTGTTCAAGCCGGCGTGGTGCGCCGCCGGCGCGGACCTGCCAGACCGAGACATCTTCGCCGGAGACTACAAACAGGAGCGGCGCTCCCAGCGAACGATAGGCCTGCACCGTTTCGACGTCACTCTCTGGTCCCTGCTCGACCACCGCAAGCGCTGCCGATCGATATGACGGGGGCGTCTGCGTGAAGGCGGCAAATGGGACTTTGCGGGTGCCCCCTTCGACTGCCAGCACGTCAGCGAACGCATAGTCGCGGACCAGCGCTTCACGCCGATAACCGGTCGCTTCCGCGGCCTGCGCAAAAAGGTCGACTGGGATCACGCCTGGCCCGCCCTTCGCCGCAAGGGATCCGCTGGCTGCGCGACCGGGGGGAAGCGCAGCGTTTGCTGGCCGTCACCGTCAGTCGCGAGCAATGTCCCGCGAAGACGTTCGATCAGCGTCCTCAGCGGCACCACCATCGCCGGCCCGTCAAGTCCGAGTCCGCTTCCTTCCGGCTGCACGACCACACGAGCTTCGGCCAGGTCGAGCACCAGCAGACTTCGTTCCAGCGTTGGCCACGAGCGCGCATTGCACGCATCAAAAACGCCGTTTGCGAGCGCCGAGAGAGCGCTGACGCGCATACCGTAATCGGCAACGATGATCTTGATGATTGAGGTGGCGAGCAAATCGCCAGCGGTGAAGCACGGGCTGTGGCCCGCCTCTCGGCGCAGCGGGGCAAGCGCCTTTTTCCAATGCCGGTAGGTCTCTTGCCCGATGCCGATAGCATCGCGCAGTTGACCCGGTGTGTAATTCACCGCCACGATGACCATCCATCCTGTTGTTAACAACAAGATAACCTGATGTCGCGTCAACAGCAACCGCTATACCGCATCTGCCACGTGCCGTCGCAACGTGGACGCACGATGGCCCGGTATGTTCGCGTGGCGTTAGCCGCCCGAAACTGCCGCCAAAGTGGATCGCCGAGTGGGGACAGCTGCCTCAAAGGCAAATGCTGATCTGCCCCTCCGCAACATGACGTCGCTGACTAGCCAGCTAAACAGCGCATCTTACTTGTTCACGGGCTTAGGATCGAGGCGCTCGAAAATCGCCTCGATGTCCCAGCGATCATCGTCCGTTTCCTTGCCGATCGCGATTAGCCGTTCCATCGGCGTGTGCTTGCGCAGATCCTCGATCAACGCCAGCAGCTCGTCGCGCAACGCCGCCAGCGCCGATGGCAGGCAGAGGCTCATGTCGTCCGAAGGATTGGCCTGCGCATGCGCCGTGCCCGCGGGACCGACAAAGGCAAGGCCGATGATGTCGTATTCGGGATAGGTCTGCGCCATCCATTGGAGATGGTCGTGACCTTGCGAGATGTCCTTCTTGAAATAGGTCGCCGGGTCGTTCTTGTCGGTCTTCAGCTCGAACCCGAGTTGGCGTGGCTTCGCGTCGTCGCGCCACAACACATCGGGGCCGGTGTCCCCGTCGTTATCGGGTCTCGTCGCGGTGAAGCCGAGCAGCTCGCCGAGTGCGCGCACGCCTGCTTCCGCCTGCCTGGGATCGCCATGATCGATAAGCGCGAGCGCCTGAGCGAGCTTCTCCACCTCCGCTTCAAACTTGTTGCCGTGGCTGTAGCGCAGCAATCCTTGCAACGAGCGTCCGAACGCATTCATCTCTGGAAGCGTCTTGTCCCCGGTACTCGGGGTCGGCCGCGGCAGCGTCATGCCGTTGCCGAGCCGTCGCATGGCGTGCCCATAAGCAGCCCGCGCGGCCTCCTTATCCCCCTCGCGCTCATAGGCCGCGCCGAGCCACAGCGCATGCCATCCCCCGAGCGGCGTGTCGTGCTGAGCCGTCGTGTCGACGGTCTTCTCCAGCTCGCGGCGCGCGCTCGTAGCATCGTC
>DASUIB010000196.1:0-9556 GCA_036273235.1 Sphingomicrobium sp.
ACAAACCGCTTGCACCTTCAGGGGCGTCCACAGATGGAAAGCGGACGTTAGCGCTGCCGTTCCCAAACCAAGTCGAAGGAGCTGACGGTGCCGCCCTTCGCGATAGGCGGCGTTGAAAGGATCAGTCGGTTGCCGACGATCCGCACCTTGCGTGTCATCTGAGTGCCTACCCAGTTCGGCACAGTGGCGACCTCCACGTCGTGCACCACTCGGTCGCAAAGGAACTTGTATCGTCCAGCGTAGGCGAATGACGTAGCAAAGGCGCTCGCTCGCTCCTCAACTGGCGCCGTAATCCGGTCGTTGACGCTGAGCGGAGGGCGACCGGAGCTGCTGACAATCGCGGTTACGTGCCCGTCTGCTGTGTAAATCAGCAGGCCCGACGGGGATGTGCCGTATGGCGCATCGTCCCTTTCTTCATGTGGCCCTCGACTGGACGCGGATACCAAGCGCCAAGTTCCCGTGATGTTCGGGCAAGCTTGCGCGATGGCCGTCTCGGTACCCAGCAAGGCAGCTATCCCCAGCGCCATCATACGGGAGGGCCTCTACGACGGCGGTTCTAATGTCCGCAATGGGTCGAAAGCAGACATTAGCAATTCGCCCGGCGACTATTCCCGAAAAAGATTATTGCACCACCGGCAATCCTATCCACGTGCCCGCGGGGCCGGTGAACACCTTCTGGGTCGCCGCTCGATAATCGCTTGGCTTGGCGAAGAAGATGTTGGGGACGAAGGTCTGGGGGTTGCGGTCGTACAGCGGGAACCAGCTCGACTGGATTTGGACCATCAGGCGGTGGCCGGGCTCGACGACGTAATCGACGTTGGGAAGCGCGAATTCGTAGGTGACCGGCTGGTTGGCGGGGAGCGGCTGCGGATTGGCGGGGTCGGCGTGGTAGCGGCCGCGCATCACGTCCATCGCGATGGCGAGCTCGTAACCGCCCATCTCGGGCTTTTGCGGATTTTGCGGCGGATAGACGTCGATCAGCTTCACCACCCAGTCGCTGTCGGTGCCGCTGGTCGAGGCGACGAGATGGACGAGCGGCGTGCCCTTGAGGCTTAGCGGGGTTTCCACGGGCTCACTCTCGTAGGTGAGGACGTCGGGCCGCGCCTCGGCGAAGCGCTGGTCGTCCTCGAGCCAATAACGCCAGGTCGAACCGCTCGACCAAGGCGAGATGTTGGGCCGCTGGCGATAGGTGACGGGCTTCGTCGGATCGGACACGTAGGAATCGAACGTCTGGTCGAACTGCGCGAAGGGCCGTTCGAAGGTCAGCTGGCGACCCGGCCGGAAGAACAAAGGCGTGAGCTTCGCCGGGCAGCCGCGGGCGCAGGATTGCGGCCAATCGTCGAGGCGCTGCCATTGGTCGGGGCCGACCGCGAACGCCGTCACCCGCGCGATGTTCGCCGGCGGACCGCCCTTCAGATGCTCGTCGAGGAAGGGCAGAAGCACGTTCTGGCGGAACCATCTGCCGGTGTCGGAGCCCAAGTCCAGCGGGCCAAGCGTAGTCGCGGGGCCGTTCTCCTCGCCGTGATACCAGGGGCCGAGCACGAGATGGGCGTTGCCATTGTCGCTGGCCTTGACCGCTTCGAAGACCGCCGGGGCGCCGTAGATGTCCTCCTGGTCCCATTCGCTGTCGACGAGCAGGGTCGGGACGGTCAAAGGCTTTGCGGCGAGAATCCTCTCGACCGCCTGGTCCTGCCAATATTCGTCATAGGCGGGATGCTCGGTCAGCCGCACCCAGAAGGGCAGCTGGTCCATGCCCATCGCCCGGCCGTAGGCGCCGGCCGAGCCGTAGCGGAGATAGGTGTCGTAATCGTCATAGGCCGAGCTGAACCAGTCCTCCTCGGATTTTTTGTTCGCCGTCTGATCATAGACGTAGCTGATCATCTCCTGGCGGAAGGCGCCGTTGTGGAACCAGTCGTCGCCTTTCCACACATCGACCATCGGGTTCATCGGAACGCTGGCCTTGAGCGCCGGGTGCGGGTTCACCAGGCTCATCAAGCTGGTGAAGCCGTCGTAGCTGGTTCCGAAGGTGCCGACCCGGCCGTTGCTCTCGGGCACATTCTTCACCAGCCAGTCGATCGTGTCCCAGGCGTCGGTCGAATGGTCGACCGCGGTCGGGTTCAAGGGCCCGCGCACCGGGCGGTTCATCACATAGTCGCCGCCCGATTTATATTTTCCGCGGACGTCCTCGTAGGCGACGATATAGCCGGCGCGGACCAGCTCGGCGGCGAGCGGCGAGAGGATGTTCTCGGGCAGCGGACCGAAGCTGCCGCGCGAGGTCGACTTGTCCGCCGAATAAGGCGTCCGGTCGAGCATGACCGGATATTTGCCCGCGCCCCTGGGGAGGATCAGCACGGCATAGAGCTTCACCCCGTCGCGCATCGGGATCATCACTTCGCGGCGGACATACTGGAATTCGGCGCGCGGAGGGGCGAAGCGCTGCGGGATGTCGCCGCCTTTGGGGATCGGCGGAACCGTCGGACGGAAGTGCCGCGGAATGTCGCCGCCCGGCTCGACCGCAGGCTGGACGTGGCTTTCGGCGAGCACCGGCGACGCGAGCGCCAGCGCGGCGGCAACAAAGGCGAACTTCCTCAAGCCCGTGCGACTCCTCTGCGGCGGACGTGGGGAAAAGCGGAAAAGCGACGAAACGACAAGATGAACCGCAACGGTCACTCCTCGGTGCGGACGAGCACCGTCTCGCCGATCAGAAGGAAGAGGATGAAGGGCGCCCAGGCGGCGATGAGCGGCGGGTAGGTGCCGGCATTGCCCATCGCGAGGCTGAAATTGTCGGCGATGAAATAAGCGAAGCCGAGCGCCATTCCGAGCGCCGCGCGCATCAGCACCTGGCCCGAGCGGGCGAGGCCGAAGGCCGCGACCGCCGCGAGCAAAGGCATCAACAGGATCGACAGCGGCTGCGAGAGCTTGTGGGCGAGCCCGGCGCGGGCTTCGTCGGCCGGGCGGCCGGCCGCCTCGAGCTCGGCAGTGCGCTCCTTCAAAGTCCAATAATCGAGCTCGGTCGGATCGACCTTGGCGATGGTGAACTGGCCGGGCCTGACTCCCGGCAGCGCTTCCATCCGAGCGAAGTGCCGGACCACATTCTGGGTGGCGTCATAGGCGGTGACGTTCTGAAGCAGCCAGCCGCCGCCGGCGGGATTGGGCACCGCGCGCTCGGCATTCACCACCCGTTGAAGCACGCCGCCGGTGCGGTCGTAATAACTGACGTTGCTGAGGACCATCCGAGCGCCGCGGCCCGAGACGATTCCGGCGCGGACGAAGTCGTCGCCGTTCAACAGCCACACGTTTCCAAGGACGCTGCTCGCCGGCGGAATCGGCTTGTAGTCGTTGTCCGACCAGGCATCGACCACGCGCGCGCTGTTGACGGCCACGCCTTCGTTGAAGGCGAACAGCGCCGCGGCGATGGCGATGCTTGCGACGACGAGCGGGGCGAGGATCTGGTGCGCCGAAAGGCCGGCCGCTTTCATCGCCACCACCTCGCTGTTCTGGTTGAGGCCGACGAAAGCGATCAGCGTTCCCAGGAGCACGGAAAAGGGAAGGAAGCGCGAGATCAGCAGAGGGATTCGGAGAAGGACATAATGCCACAGCGCCGAGTCTCCGTTGCCGGGGATGGCGAGGATCTTCCCGGCCTCGCCCAGGAGGTCGAGCGTTTCGAGCACGAGGATGAGCGCGAACAGCACGGCGAAGCTGCGCGTCAGGAACAGCTTGACCATGTAGAATGCGAGCCGCCGCGACGGGACGAAGCCGAGGTTGATCATGCTTCGGTTGCAACCGCCTGGCGCCGCGGGAGCATCGAGCGCACCAGGCCCGCGATCTTGCCGAAGAAGCGCTCGAGCGCGCCGATCGGCTGGCCGCCGGGCCGGTGCGCGAGGACGTGGTACATCCACAGGATCATCGCCGCGAACAGAATTAAGGGGACTCCGAGCGAGAGGATCGGGTTGAAATTGCCGTGGGCGCCCATTTGCTGCCCGTATTGATTGACCTTGTGATAGGCGACGACGATCAGGATGGCGACGAAGATTCCGAGCCCCGACGAGCTGCGCTTGGGCGGCACGGCGAGCGAAACCGCAAGGAACGGTAGCATCATCATCATCAGCACTTCGGCCATTCGGAAGTTGAAGTTCGCCTCCGCCTCCAGCCGCTGCTGCTCGCTGGTCGCGCCGCCGCCGTAGCCGACCCGCCACAGCTCGTAGAGGTAGAGCTCGTCCGACTGGCTGTTGCCGCGGCTCCGGAACTGGCCGATCGCGGGCAGGTCGACCGGCAGATCGTAGCTTTCGAACGCCAGCGTCCTCGGATTGCTGAACTTGGCCGATTGCTGGATGAGCCGCCCCTGGGTCAGCCTGAAGAGGATCTTGTCGGGGTCGTCGGTCGACAGGAAGCGGCCGTGCTGCGCGGTAGCGGCGACGGTCATCCCCTTGCCGTCGTCGGTCTCGATGAAGATGCCGTGGAGCTGGGTCCCTTTGTGTTCGCTGCGGTCGATGCGCAGCGTCAGGCGCCGCCCGAGCTGGTTGAACTCGCCAACCTTGATCGCCGCGCCGAGGGCGCCGGACTTGAGGTCGAAGCGCAGGCTCTCGTAGCGATACTCGCTGAACGGCTGGACGTAGCCGACGATGCCCAAGTTGATGAGCGCGAGCGGCACCGCATAAAAATAGGGCACTCGAAGCAGCCGCCCATAGCCGATCCCGATGCCGCGAAGCGCGTCGAGCTCCGAGGAGAGCGCGAGCTTCCTGAAGGCAAGCAGGATCCCGAGCATGAGGCCGATCGGGATTCCGAGCGAGAGATATTCGGGCAGCAGGTTGGCGAGCATCCGCCAGACGACGCTGACCGGGCCGCCGGCGTCGACGACGTACTGGAACAGGCGCAGCATCTTGTCGAGGATCAGAAGCATCGCCGCGAGAATCAGCGAGCCGAACAGCGGAACGGCGATCGAGCGCGCGAGATAGCGGTCGATCAATCGCAGGTGGGGCAGCGTCGCGGGCAAATTGAAGTCGTCCCAGCACCATCATTTGGCCGCAAAGGCAGCCGAGATTCCAATTTCGGACCGGTGCGCCCGCTGTCGGGCGCGCCGGTCCGTTCGACGCCCTATAGCCGACCGGTCAGTATATTCATGTTGAAAGTGCCGTCAGACGCCGAAGCCAGGTCCCCGGGCGCACAGCCATGCCCGGCGGCGGGTTGCGCCGGCGGGTGGCACAAGAGGATTCGGATCGCGCTGCTGTCGAACCCCAAGTCGACCGGGAACCTCGCCCAGCTGCCGCGGATCCGCGAATATTGCGACTCGCACCCCGACATCTTCCACTATGAGGTGGAGCAGGCGAGCCAGATCGGCGATGCGATGCGGATCATCGCCCGAGTGAGGCCGAGCGTGCTGGTGATCAACGGCGGCGACGGGACGGTCCAGGCGACTCTGACCGAACTCTACAACGGCGGTCATTTCGACGACCGGCCCCCGCCCGTGGCGGTGCTTCCGAGCGGCAAGACCAACCTCATCGCGCTCGACCTCGGCGCGCGCGGCGATCCGATCGCGACCCTCGAGCGGCTGATCGAGCTTGCCCGGAGCGACGATCTCCACCGCTACACGGTGGCGCGCGAGCTGATCGCGCTGAGGCGCCCGGGCACCGACCACCGGCCGGTGATCGGCATGTTCCTCGGCGGCTCCGCGCTCGCCGAGACGATGCTTTACTGCCGCCACAAAATCTATCCGCTGGGGCTTCCCAACAGCGTCAGCCACGGGCTTACGGCGCTCGCCTATATCGCTCGGCTGCTGCTCAAGCTGAAGGCGGGTTTCCTTCCGCCGGCGCCCGGAAGGACCGACCTGGTCATGCCCGAGCGCGACCGCATTTCGGGCCGCTTCGCCTTCCTTGCCGTGACGACGCTCAACAAGATGCTGCTGTCGGGCCAGCTTGGCGGCGAGGGGCGCGGGCCGCTCAAGGTCGTGGCGATCGAGGAGCGAGCGTCGACCGTGTTCCGGGCGCTGCTCGCTGGCCTCACCGGTGGCTACAAGGGCAAGAAGATGCGCGGAATCCATTTCGAGGAAGTCGACCAGGTGACGATCGAAGGCGAAAGCTCGCAGCTGATCCTCGACGGCGAGACCTTCCGCGCGGAAAGCGGAAGGCCGATCCACCTGATGCCCGCACAGCCGCTGTCGTTCGTCAAGCTGGCGGCCTAAGCCCCGAGCGTCATTGCGAGCGAAGCGCGGCAATCCACTTTCGGAGGTAGCAGGCTGGATTGCTTCGTCGCTCCGCTCCTCGCAATGACGGGGAAATGAGACAGCCGGCCGTTTACATCATGGCGAGCCGACGCAATGGCACGCTGTATACCGGAGTGACGTCGGACCTCGTGAAACGCGTGTGGCAGCACCGGAACGGCTGCGCTGACGGATTCACGAAACGCTACGGATGCAAAATGCTGGTCTGGTATGAGGTGGGCGGGGACATGCACGATGCAATCTCGCGTGAGAAGCAGATCAAGGCAGGGTCTCGGGCGAAGAAGCTGGCGCTGATCGAAGCCACGAACCCTCACTGGCGGGATTTGTGGGATGACATTGCTCATCCATAATCCGTCATTGCGAGCGCAGCGAAGCCATCCAGCGCCGCACTGGATTGCCGCGCGCCTTCGGCGCTCGCAATGACGGCTGGCCTGCGCAAGCTCGTCGCCGAAGAGTTGAGCGCGCCCGTCGACCCGCGAGTGAGCGCAATTGCCGCGGCGATTGCGGCGAAGCACGGCGCAGCGAGCAAAGCGGTTTTGTTCTACGGATCGTGCCTGCGCGAGCGCGAGCTCGACGGGCTGATGCTCGATTTCTACCTGATCGTTTCCGACTATCGCGCCGCTTACACAAAGCGGTGGCTTGCCGCCGCCAACCGGCTGATTCCGCCGAACGTCTTTCACTTTGAGCACGAGGGCCTGCGTTCCAAATATGCGGTTTTGAGCGAAGATGACTTCGCGCATGAATGCTCCCCCGACGCCTGGACCGTCTCCACCGCCGCGCGCTTCGCGCAGCCGTCGCGGCTGGTGTGGAGCTCGGATGACGCTGCGGCCGAGCGGGTGATCGACAGCGTCGCCGAAGCCGCGCCGACATTGCTCGGCTGGACGCTGCCGCTCGCCGGCCGCGCGGATGTACTTGGATTGTGGAAGTGCGCTTTCGAACAGACCTTCGCCGCGGAGCTGCGGGCGGAACGATTGGGACGGTCGGCGGCGATGGTCGACGCCGAGCCGCAACGCTACGAGCGGGTTGGAATGGCAGCCCTCGAGATCATCACCCAGACATCGCGCAATCGCGACGAAGCCCGACGCTGGTGGCGAGGCAAGCAGCGGCACGGAAAGCTTTATTCGGTCGCTCGGCTGGGCAAGGCGAGCCTGACGTTCGCGGGCGGCGCCGAATATATTGCGTGGAAGATCAACCGGCATGCGGGGACCGATATTCGCCTCAAGCCGTGGCAGCAGCGCCATCCGCTGCTTGCCGCCATCACGCTTCTGCCGCGGCTGATCCGATCGGGGGCGGTGCGGTAAGATAAAAAAGCGCTTCGCGCACCCACCCCTTGCCCCTCCCTTCCAGGGAGGGGAATTACGCCTTCGCTTGCGCTCGCGGCGGTTCGGCGGGGCGGGCGAGGGCGGCGGCGACGGCGCTGGCGAGGGCGCCGACGGTGAAAGGCTTGCGCAACAGCTCGTGGCTTCGGAGGTCGTCGCTTTCGCCCTCGCCGACATAGCCGGTGACGAACAGAACGGCGAATTCGTGGCTGCTGGTCTGCTTCAAGTGGCGAATCAGCTCGGGCCCGGTCATTTCCGGCATGATGACGTCGCTGATGACGAGGTCGAACTCGCGGGCTCGAAACAGGTCGATGGCCTCGGCGCCGCTGCCGCAGGCGACCGGATCATAGTCGAGGTCCTCGAGCGCTCCGACCGTCGCGGTGCGGACTCGCGGATCGTCCTCGACCAGCAGGATTCGGGCGCCGGGGACATGGGCGTCGACCGCCTCGCTGCGGTGGACGGCCGGGTGGACACGGACTTCGGCGGCTTTTTCGGTGCGGGGCAGATAGATCGACACGCTGGTCCCGCGGCCGACCTGGCTTTCGATCCCGACTTCGCCGCCCGACTGATGCGCGAAGCCGAAAATCTGGCTGAGGCCGAGGCCGGTGCCCTTGCCGACCGGCTTGGTGGTGAAGAAAGGCTCGAACGCGCGGTCGAGCACCTCGGGCGCCATTCCGCAGCCGGTGTCGGTGACGCTGATCTTGAGATAATCGCCGGGGCGAACGTCGCCGACCTGGTTGGCGGCGAGGCGGACGTTCTCGGTCGAGATTCGCATCAGGCCTTCGCCCTGCATCGCGTCGCGCGCGTTGACGGCGAGATTGACGATCGCATTTTCAAGCTGGTGCGGGTCGACGTAGATCGGCCATGAATCGGGCGAGAGGTCAACCTCGATCCGGATCCGCTCGCCGAGCGTCCGGTCGAGCAGGTCGGACATGCCGCCGATGAGCCCGGTCGAATCGACTCGCTCGGGCAATAGAGGCTCGGAGCGGGCGAAGGAGAGCAAGCGGCGGGTGAGCGCCGCGGCGCGCGTGGCGCCCTCCATCGCATTGTTGAGGTGCATCATCACTTCGCGCCGGGGACCGTTGAGGCGGCGGAGCGCGAGGTCGATACCGCCCACCACCACCGCCAGCATATTGTTGAAGTCGTGGGCGATGCCGCCGGTCAGCTGGCCGACCGCCTCCATCTTCTGGACCTGGCGCAGCTGGGCTTCGGCCGCCTCGCGCTCCTGCGCCTCGGCCTTGAGCGCCTGGTTCGCTTCCCACAGCTCCTGGGTCCGGTCGCGGACCGCGAGCTCGAGCGCTTCGGCTCGCTCGCCCTCGCTTTCGGCTTGGCGCCGGGCCTGGATGTTGAGCCGCAGCGCCTGCACCGAGACCACCGCGAGGAAAACGGCGCCGAGACCGACGAGGATTCCAAGCCAGCTCAGATAGTCGGTGAACTGGTCCGCCTGCGCCGAGAAAAACTGGCTCTGCTCGATACGCTGCTGCATCGCTCCGCGCTCGGCCTTGATGATTTCGTCGAGCTTGTTGTTGAGCCGGTGCCCGATGCTCGGGTTTGCCGGCGTCTCTACGGTCGAAGCGTAATAATAACTGACCCCGGCATCGCCCTTGTTGGCGAGGGCCGCTCGGGCGGCCAGCGCGAGCTGCTGTCCGCGCTCGTTGTACAGCTGCTCGGCCTGGTAGACGCGCCGGAGCTGGTCAGGGTTTTGCCGTTCGAGATCCTTGAGCTGCTCGAGCTGGTACCCCGCCAGCTGCCAGTCGCTGACGTAGATGTTGCCGTTCGGATCGACCTTTTCGTCGAGCACGAATCGCGCGAGCGCGGCCTCGGCAGCCGAGATGTTGGCCGAGGCGTTCCGAACCACGAGCGAAACGTCGTAGGAGTGCCGTTCGGCGTCGAGCGCGTTCTCACGCGCGTCGTTCGCGAATTTGACGAGGAAGACCATGACGACGAGCACCAGCGCGGCCGCGAGGCCCGCGGCCGCGGCACCGCCTCGACGCCAGTCGAAGCGGATCTCGTCTTCCCC
>DASUIB010000197.1:0-10628 GCA_036273235.1 Sphingomicrobium sp.
GCGCGAGGCGCTGAAGAAGGAGCAGGACCGCGCGTCCAAGGACCGGCTGAAGAAGCTCGAAGAAGAGCTTGCGAACCTCGAACAGCAGTCGGCCGAGCTTACCGGGCGCTGGCAGGCGGAGAAGGAGAAGATTGCCGCCGAGGCCAAGCTCAAGGAGCAGCTCGATGCGGCGCGGCTGGAGCTTGAGCAGGCGCAGCGCGCGGGCGACCTCGCCAGGGCCGGCGAGCTTCAATACGGCCGCATCCCCGAACTCGAGAATCAGGTCGCCGACGCGCAGGCCGCCACCAAGGGTGCGATGCTGCGCGAGGAGGTCACCGACCAGGACATCGCCGCAGTTGTCAGCCGCTGGACCGGAGTTCCGGTCGAGCGGATGATGGAAGGCGAGCGCGAGAAATTGCTTCAGATGGAATCGGCGATCGGAGCCCGCGTGATCGGCCAGGAGGATGCGGTCAAGGCCGTGTCCGCGGCCGTCCGGCGCGCGCGCGCTGGCCTTCAGGACCCCAACCGGCCGCTCGGCTCGTTCCTGTTCCTGGGCCCGACCGGCGTCGGCAAGACCGAACTCACCAAGGCGCTCGCCGAATTCCTGTTCGACGATGCGTCGGCGATGGTTCGAATCGACATGAGCGAGTTCATGGAGAAGCATGCGGTTGCTCGGCTGATCGGCGCGCCGCCGGGCTATGTCGGCTATGAGGAAGGCGGAGCGCTGACCGAAGCCGTCCGGCGCCGCCCCTACCAGGTCGTGCTGTTCGACGAGGTCGAGAAAGCGCACGGCGACGTGTTCAACGTGCTCCTCCAGGTGCTCGACGATGGGCGCCTCACCGACGGCCAGGGCCGAACGGTCGATTTCACCAACACGATCATCATCCTGACCTCGAACCTCGGCTCGCAATATCTCGCCTCGCTCGGCGAGGACGATGCGGTCGAGAAGGTCGAGCCGCAGGTGATGGAGGTCGTCCGCGCGCACTTCCGGCCCGAGTTCCTCAACCGGCTGGACGAGATCATCCTGTTCCACCGGCTCGGCGCCGGGCACATGGGGCCGATCGTCGATATCCAGGTCGCTCGGCTTCAGAAGCTGCTCGACGACCGCAAGATTCGCCTGGAGCTGACCGACGCCGCGCGCGCGTGGCTCGGCCGCGTCGGCTACGATCCCGTGTACGGCGCCCGGCCGCTGAAGCGGGCGGTGCAGAAATATCTGCAAGACCCGCTCGCCGACAAAATCCTCTCCGGCGAAATCCCGGACGGTTCGGCCGTCCGCGCCGACGAGGGTGACGGCCAGCTGGTGCTCACGCCCGTGGGCGAAGAGCTGCGTCAGGCGGCGGAGTAAGGCTCGGTGCGCTTCCGCCCCCTATCCAGTCGCCCGATCGCTCCCGTTGTCGCGCCCCGGCGGCTCGAAATTCTCGCGCCGCCAGATCGCGTGCAGCGGTTCTTCGAGATCGGGAATCGCAAAGCTGAGGTAGCCGAAATAGGTGAGGATCAGCCGTTCGGCCGGATCGGTGATTTCGGTCCTGCCGTGCATGAAACGGGTGTTGTCGAGCATCAGCAGATCGCCCGATTGCCAGTCGATCGGCGCTGTCAACCGTTCGGCCGTTGCGCTGATGATCTGCACCCACTGCTCCGGCATTGGGCGACCGTCATCGAGAACGACACTCTCGCTGTGGCCGAGCGCGCGGGCGAAGAGCAGGAAATTGCCGAACGCCGGCGCATCCACGAACATCGGCTTGTGGAGTGCGGGCCTCGAGAAGATGCGCGCGATGCCCTGGGGAAAGCGGCGGAACTGGTACGGGCAACCGGACTGCGGACTCGTGAGCTGCGCGTCAGTCGGCGTGGCGGCGCCGAGCCAGAACTTCAGCAGCGAGGGCCAGGTCGACTGGACATAGAGCAGCCGCCGGCGCGCGAGCGCCTCTTTGAGCGCCGGTGGCAGCGCCTGTGCCAAGGCGACGCCGTCGCAGATCGTTGTCTTGCCGCCCTCGCTCGGGGCCGACAGGCATCCGAAGAAGGCGACGTCCGGCTTCCACGGCTCGCGCGACAATTCAGGGTGGAGCGGGAAGGGGCGCGTGCCGGCATCGACCGTATAGACGTGCCCATCGGGATCGACGGGGTGGCGCCCCGGACTCTCGTTCACAACCGAGGTCGAGCAGAATTGCTGGGCGAAGGCGCGGAACTGCGCGAGGTCGATGTTGAAGCCGCGAAACAGTAGCGCCCCGTGCGTCCGGTAAAGATCGACGACGCTTGTCCGCTCCACATCGAGCACGCTGCCCTCCCCGTCGTGCGTGAGGAGGACGTGTGGCTGTCCCGGACCTGGCAGCTGGATGTGCGGCATGACGGCGCGACGAATAGCCGCCTTATCCAGCCCCCGCTATACGCCGCCAATGCCGCTGACGCTCGACGATCTCTATCGCTCGCCTGATCATTATCTGCATTCGTTCGACGGCGATAAGGCGATCTTCGTGCCGATGGATAGGGCCGCCTATCACCGCTCGATCTTCCTCAATGGCCGCATTTCGCCTGCCGCCGGTCAGGCGATGACGCTGCCGGTCGAAGTGGTCGCGCAAGTGATCCGCGCGCCCCAGCCAACGTCGTGGATCTTCCACATGGCGCATGTCGGCTCGACCCTCCTTGCTCGAGCGCTGGACGATCCTGGCGCGAGCCTCGTTCTGCGCGAGCCGCTGGCGCTGCGCCAGCTGGCCCTCGAGCCGGATGACCAACGGCTTGCGATCGTCGCCGCGATGCTCGGCAAGCGCTATCGCCCGGACGCTCCGACCCTGATCAAGGCAAACGTGCCGGTGAATTTCCTGCTGCCGAAGCTCGCGGCCATCGACGCAAATGCGCTGGCAATCCTGCTCTATCTCCCGCTGCGCGACTACCTGCTCGCGATTTTGCGCAGTGACAGCCATCTCGATTGGCTGAGGAAGATCACAAGCTTTCTGTCGCATTATCTCGGCGATCTTTCGGCCCTCTCCGATGCCGAGCGCGCCGCGGCCTTGTGGCTTGCGCAGGTCAATGCCTTTAGCGGCACGCTGATCGCGCTACCGAACGCGCGCGCGCTCAACGCGGAATTGTTCTTCGACGAGCCGGGGGCCGTCCTGAATGCTGCGGCGAAGCATCTCGGCGTGCCGATCGCGCCCACCGACATCGCCGCGAGAGTCGCCGACCCCCTGTTCTCAACCCATGCAAAGAACCCGGCGCTCGCTTTCGACAATATGCAACGCGTCGCCCGGCGCCGAGATCTGGAGCGCACGATGGTGGCCGAGCTCGACAGAGCTGAGGAATGGATCGCTGAGCGCGCCGATGCACCTGACGCGGCGCTCACTGCCGCCGCACTCGACGTCTGATCTCGATGGCCTCGCGGCGGATCATCCGCGACCACAGAAATGATGCCGAGTAAGCTCGACAAGGCTTCGCGCGGGCCGCTACGCAGACATAATGGACGCTGAAAGCGAGGCACTGCTTCAGCGCGCGGCACTGCTGAGGCGTGCAGCCCGCGCCGACGAAGCGATAGCTGCTTACGAGAAGCTGCTCCAACGGGAACCGGACCTCCCGGACAGTTGGTACAATCTCGCCTGGCTGCAGCGGCAGGCGGGGCAGTATGAGCGCGCGCTCGCTTCCTATGGCGAGGCGCTGAGGCGCGGCGTGCACGCCCCCGAGGAGGTGCATCTCAATCGCGCGGCGATCCTGTCCGACCATCTCGCCCGCGAAGGCGAAGCCGAAGCGGAACTTGAGGCCGCGCTGGCGCTGAAGCCAGACTATGCCCCGGCGCTGCTCAACCTCGGCAATCTTCACGAAGACCGGGGCGATCGCACTGCGGCGGAAGCGGCTTACCGCGGGGCGCTGGAGTTTGCCCCCGACGATGCGCTGACGCTCAGCCGTCTCGCCGCCGTTTCCCATGCGGCGGAGCTCGACGAGGCGTTGGCTGAGCGGCTCCGGGCCGCGATTCGGAGACAGGGAGCGTCAGCGGCCGAACAGGCGGACCTCGGCTTTGCCCTTGCGGGGCTTCTCGATGCCGCCGGGCGTTTCGACGAGGCGTTCGAAGCCGCCCGCGCCGCCAATGCGGCGAGCCGCGCCGCGACTGGCGCGCGCTACGACCGCTTTGCAGCGGAGCGCTATATCGACCAGCTGATCGAAAGCTTTCCGGTTCCCGTTACCGCCAGCGACGAACCGGCGCCGGTCTTCATCGTCGGCATGTTCCGCTCCGGGTCCACACTCGTCGAGCAGATCCTCGCCGGCCACAGCCGCATTCAGGGAGGCGGGGAGCTCGAGTTCATCCCAGAGTTGGTCAGGCAAATCGCAGACTATCCCTCAGCTGTCGCCACTGCCGATGAGGCAACGATCGAGAACTGGCGTCGCTTTTATTTGGACAGCCTGGCGAGGATTGCGCGCGAGGGTGCGCTGATCACCGACAAGCGGCCGGACAACTTCGTGCACATCGGTCTGATCAAGACCCTCTTCCCCGGCGCGAAGATCGTCCACACCCGCCGCAACCGACTCGACAATCTGCTGTCGCTCTATTTCCTGCATCTCGATCCGCAGATGGCCTATGCGCTCGACCTCGACGATGCGGCGCATTGGTACGGACAATATGAGCGGCTGATGGCCCACTGGAAGGCGTTGTACCCGAACGGCATTTTCGATGTGGATTATGACGAGCTGGTCCGCTCGCCTGACGCCGTCGTCCAGGACCTGCTGAAGTTCCTAAACCTGCGATGGGAGCCCGGGGTGCTTGATTTCGAGGGCAGAGAGCGGCCGGTGAGGACCGCTAGCGTCTGGCAAGTGCGCCAGCCGCTTCACGCGCGTTCGAGCGGGCGCGGGCGCAACTATTCGGCCGTTATGAAGACGCTCTCTAAAAAGCCCGACTGATGATCAGTGCGACTGCAGGCCGAGAACCTGCATGTCGTGAACCCTCTTCTTATACTCTTGCTGATAGGCGAACCACTGTTCCTTCGTCATGCAGACCTGATGCGCCTGCAGGCGGCTGCCAAGCGTATCCTCCGATTGGCACACGACCTTATCGACGTCGCTCTTGGCCTTAGCACTCTTGGCGGGCGCCGCGACCGGTGGACTGTCGTCAAAGACGATCTGCGCTACGGCGGGCGCGGGAATGACCATCAATGCGGCAGTGATGTAAGCAAGCTTTGACATGGACACCTCACTTCCGGCGCCGGATATTTAACTCGAATAATCTATAAACGCGAGCAACTTTCGACCTGGAAGTTTGCCATTATGGGCCATCGAACCGCCGAACGTCGAAGGCGACCGTCATCCGCTCGCCTTCGCCGAAGGGGCGTGTGCCGTGCCACATGTATGAGGGGAATAGAGCGAGGCGGCAGGGCTTCGGCTCTATGGTGCGGAACGGCGGCAGCTCCACCGGAAAGTTTGGTCGCTTGGCTTCACCCAAGGTGAGGATTCCCGCGTCCTGCTCACCGATGTCCGGCGGCAGCACTATATAGAGTGCGGAGCTGATCCATCCCGCGGGATGGACGTGATTGGCGTGAAAGCCCCTGCTCTGAAGCCGCACCGACCACGAACCCGAAAAGGTAATTCTGTCCCGCGCCGGGCCGAGCAGCGGATGGGCAGGATCGGCGCTCGGCAACTTCGCAATATGTTCAGCAACCGTCGCTCGAATGGCTTCGCGAAGTTGCACGATCACGGGATCGATATGGGCGAAAAGATTGCCGTCGGTCTGGGTGCCGCCGCGAAGCGACTGCTCGAGCGGCTGCCCGCTTAGCGTGTGCAGCTTGCGGAGCGTCGCCGCGAGCACATCCATCGGCGGCAGCCTGTCGCCGATGTCGTAGACGCCGACGAACGATTCATCGCCCTCGAGCCAGCGCCAGCGCGGTTCGTCGATCTGCCGCCATGCGAGCGATGCGTAAGGCCAGAACATGAATGCATCGGGCGTCTGCAGCCACGGTTCGAGCACTTCGGCCGCCGTTTCGGGACGATCTGCGTGGAGATACATCCGCGCTCGCCGTACCTGCACGGACGCGTCGCTGAGATCGACAAAGGGTGCGAAGAGGCCCTCGGCCATGTCGATTTCGCCCATCTCGGCGTGGGCGATCGCCTCGTTGACGGCGAAGATCAGCTGTTCGCCCATCACGGCACAACCTGCGGCAATGGCCCGAAGCGCCTCCTCGTATCGGTCCGCGTGCATCAGCGTAATCAGCTGTTCGCGTCTGAGGCCGAGATCGTGCGGATTGGCGGCGAGCGCCTGCTCGAAGCTGCTTGCGAACCCGTCCCGCTCGCCTTGCGCCCAGCGAAGCCTGCTCAGCAAGGCATGCCCCTGGACCCAATGCGGTGAGCGCTTGAGGATCTTGCCGAGGCCGGTGATCGCCGTCTCGGGCTCTCCCTCAGCGACGAAGGCTGCTGTCAGCCCGGTGACGACCTCATGATCGGCCGGGGCGAGCCGAAGTGCCCGGCCAAATGCATCGATGCTCGGCAAGCCGGCCTCGAAAAGAGTCCGCGCCAGGGCATGGGCAATTCTCGCCGAGCCGGGCGCCATCCGTGCGGCGGTTCGCAAGGATGGCAACGCCTCTTCACGGCGGTCGAGTTCGCGCAGAACAAGGCCGTGGAGGTGCCACAGCCGGGGATCGCCGGTCCCCTGTTGAACGGCGCTCTCGAGGCGGGGTAGCAGTGCCTCTCGCTCGCCTGTCTCATAGGCGGCCATCGCCTGGTCGAATTCGAGGGGCTTCGAGACAGAGATCGGCGTCGACATCAGGATTGCTCCGGCCGCTTGTCCCGGATCCATTGTGAGAAGATCCACTTCTCTCCCGAAATGGGCGGCGCACCCGAGTGGAGGGTCATTGGATCGGGGCGGCCACTCCGTTCGACATTGGCGATAAACAGACCATTGCCGCTATTTCCGCGAAAGCTGAGCTCCGCGCGCGGAAATGCTGTTTCGCCTCCCGTATAGCCGTCGTTGAGGTAGATCAGGAATGTCGCGATCCGCTGTCCCATCCTGCCGAGCTGTTCGGCATGGCCCGGCAATTGCGGATCGAAATAATCGTGGTGCGGCCGGAATTCCTGCCCGGGCGCATAATGCAGAACCTGGCTCGGTTCGAACAGCGGCAGCGGCAATCTCGTCGCCGCACTGATGCGGACGCGGATTGCCTCGACGACCAAGTCCATGTCGCGCAGCTGGAAGTCGATCCCGCTGTTGGTGCGGACGGGCTCCGCGGTTTGAGAACCGGTGGGATTTACGACCAGCGCCGGCCGCAATCGATGACGAGCACGCTCCATCAGCCAGGCGCATTCCGCTGCGCTTGCAAATTCTTCAAACAGACGCAGTCGAGGCGATTCAGAAATTGCTCGCGGCTTCGGAATTTCGGCCAGCTTTTCGATCGAAACCTGCGACCGGACGGCCTGCCAATTCAGCGGCTGACGAGACTCTGAGGTCGGAACGCGCGCCAGGATCCGCAGCTGCTCCTGAGCGGTTTCGCAACCGCCTTCGGCCGCGTCCCTTAGACAGTCCAGGGCCCGGTTCCAATTGGACGGTCGAGCACAACCGACGGCCTCGAAAAGCGCCTTGCGCTCCAAGGCGGCAGCTTCTCCTCGAGCAGCGGCAGCCTCGATCAGCGAAATGCCGTCCATCACTTCGGGAACCGTGCCGCCAAGCAGCCGGACGGCCTCTTTTTTGCTTTCCGCATCTGTAGCGGGGACTTCTTCCTTCACCGCGCCAGAATAATCGCCACAGGATAAAAGAGAAGGCGACCGCCCTTCGATTTGGCCGCGATGGCTTGTTGCCGCCTCGGTTGACTGACGGCGGAAGAGCCGCCGATAGCGGACACATGAGCCCCCAGTTCAAGGCAGCAGTCGAAGCGTTCCAGTCCGGCGATCTCGAGCGCGCGAGGACGCTGGCCGAGTCTGAACTTTCGGGCGCGTCGTCGCCGCAAGCGCATCATCTGCTTGGCTTGGTGCACTGCCGGCTTGGCGATCCCGCATCGGGCATCGAACATTTGCGCGCCGCCGCCGAAGCCGAACCGGAGAATCCCTCCTACCGAATCATGCTGATGCGAGCGTTGGTCGATGCCGGCCGCGGCCGCGAAGTGTTGGATTTTCCCGAACCGCCGCCGATCCGGTCGGCGGCGGCTCTCGAGCTATGGAAAGCGCGCGGTGAAGCGGCCGACGCCGCGGAAGACGTGGATGCCCGCATTCGATCTTGGTCCGAAGTGACCGCCGCCGCGCCAGACGACTGGCGTGCTTGGGCCAATCTCGGCAGCGCCTTGACCGCGCAATTGGCATGGGAGCAGGCGATCGAGGCGGTCCACAAAGCCGTACAGCTGAACCCGACGGACTCCTCCTTGCGCTGGAGCTTGAGTTCAACGCTTGCCGCGGCTGACCGGCAGGAGGACGCGCTGCTGGTTTTGGACGAGTTCGAGCGGCTCGCCGGTCGAACGAGCAATAGCGCACTGGCGCGCGGACGCTGCCTCCTTGCGCTGTTGCGGCTTGGAGAGGTCGAGAAGGAATATCGCGACGCGTTGAGACTGGCGCCTGACAATACCGACGCCTATCGACAACTCGGGCTGTTCCTGGAGCGCACGAACAGGCTCGATTTACTCGACCAGCTGATCGACGAAGCGTCGGCCGCAGGCGTGCCAAAAGAAGAGCTCGCTCGCCTCCACGTCGTGCGAACCTTACGCGAAGGGCGAGCGGAAGAGGCTTATACTTTGCTCGAATCCGTCGATCCGGCGGAGGACCCGATCGGCTGGCACCTCCTCAAGGCCAAGATCGCCGATCGTCTGGGCAAATCCGCCGAGGCCTTTGCTGCCGCGGAGGCGATGAACCGAATCGCTCCGAGCTTTGATAGCTGGCGCAAGCGCGGGGCCGATTATCGAGCGCGACTGCGCAACTTGGCCAAGACCCTCATCGAAGCCGGAAGTCTTCCGCAGCTGCCGGAAGCAGATCGGAGATCGCCCGCCTTTCTCGTTGGTTTTCCACGATCCGGAACGACGCTCCTCGACACCTTCCTGATGGGCCATCGCGATACGGCGGTGCTGGAGGAGGTGCATCTTCTCGGCACCGCCGAACGCGAGATCGGTAGGGCCGCGGAACTGCCGAATGCGTCGCTTACGTCGCTGAAACGAGCGCGCGAGGCCTATTACACGGCGCTGGATCAGCACGTCGACCGAGACTTTTCCGGCCTCGTCGTCGACAAGCTGCCGCTGAACCTTCTCGGCGGTCCGTTCATTCAGTCGCTCTTCCCCGGAGCGCCGATCATCTTCGCGCAGCGGCATCCCTGCGACGCGGTGTTGAGCGCCTTCATGCAAAGCTTCGTCATGAACGATGCGATGGCGAGTTTTCTGACGATCGAAGATGCAGCCGATCTCTATGATGCGGTGATGTCGGGCTGGACAGCGATGCGAGAGGCTTTCCCACTCAACACCCATACCGTCCGTTACGAGCGGCTGGTCGAAGATCCTGAATCGGAGCTTCGCCCGCTCATCGACTTTCTCGGTCTTCCCTGGGACAAGCAGGTGCTCGCCCACACGCAAACGGCGAAGAAGCGAGGCGCAATCCTCACCCCAAGCTACAATCAGGTGACGGAGCCGCTGACCTCGCGTTCGGCGGGCCGCTGGAAACGATATCGAAAGCAGCTCGAGCCGGTGCTTCCGGTCCTTCTCCCCTGGGCTGAGCGGCTGGGATACGGCGACTGACCTGAGGCGCCGCGTTCGCTGGTCGAAAATCAGCCGCCTTTGAAACTTACCCCGGCGGCGCTGATCACGGCGGCGACTGCCTCCCGTTCGGCAACGGTGAGGGTGGGTGCCCAAAGGTCGACGATGAGGACCACGCGCAGCTCGTCGCTGTCGTTCCAGGCCTCGTGCTCGATCGTGTCGTCGAAGACGAAGGCTTTCCCCACTTCCCACTCGCATGTGCTGGCGCCTACCCGGAAACCACAATTGGGCGGCACCATCAGCGGCAGATGGCAGACGAGCCGGGTGTTCGCCACGCCGGTATGCGGCGGTATGCGTGTGCGCGGCGCAAGCAGCGAGAACATGGCGTTCGGAGAAGCGCCGCGGATATGCGGCTGCGGCAGCTTCGACACCGCCTGCATGGTGATCGGACACCGATCAGCATTGGAAGGGACAGGCTGGCCGTTCTGAAGCAGGTGGATGGCGGTCCAATCGCGGTTGTTGTTGAGCTCGCGCCATTGGCCCAGCGGCACGTGGGCGGGATATTGCGTGTAAGGGACCATCTCGGCGGCGCTGCTCGCGACCAGTCGCTCATATTCTTGCCTGATCTGGTCAGTCGCCGCTTCGAGCGCATCGAGCTCCGGAAACAGGACCGGGTCGTGAAATTCGAACTCCGGAAGTCCCGGATAATGAAAATCCGTCGGCTCTTGGTGAAAGTGCCGCGTGCGCCGCGCTGCGTTGGATACGAACCGCTCTACGCGTTCCCGTTCGGGACGCCCGAGGGCCGCCGGCACCGCTGATGCCAAGTGCGCCTCGAGCTTATTTTGATATTCCGCGGCGCTGCGGCGCGCGTGATCAACGGCCTTGAGCATGGTTGATGGAATGCGGTCGTCGGGCGGCGCCTGAGCAAGCGCATGACCGAACGCTTCGCCGGACCGTGCGTCGCCAAGCCGCTCGAGAAGCATCGCGCGCGAGAGCAGCGCCGAGAAATCGAGCGGGGCGAGAGCT
>DASUIB010000198.1:0-7271 GCA_036273235.1 Sphingomicrobium sp.
AAGGATCGCGTTCCATCCGGCCATCGAGATTCCGAGGAAGCGGAACTGGACCTCGTCGCAGCGGATCAATGGCGCCTGCGTGATCTGCTTCAGGAGCTCGGCGGTGCTCGCCGCCCTGGGCAGCGCGGTGCATTGGGTGAAACCTTCGAAAATCTTCGCCTCGACCCCCGCATGGTAGACTCCGATCGCTCCCGAGACCGCAATCGCGAGCGCCGCAAGCAGGGTGAAGGCGCGTGCGCGGGACGACTGCGCCGGAGCCGTGAACGCGACCAGTGCGAGCGCGAACGCCACCATATGGGCGTACCGCTGCCACCAGCACATCTCGCACGGGTGAAGCCCGCCGAGATATTGCGAACCGAATGCGCCGATCAGTAGCGCTGCGGGCAAAAGCAAAGCGATTGCCCTGGCAATCGTCGCCGGCTGCCACGGCATCGAAGGACCGGACCCGACCGCCGCCGCCTCGCTCATTGCTGGTCTAGCGCGACTTCTTCGACGGACTGCCGCCAGGCGCGACCGCCGCTTGCGCGGGTCCCGCCAGGCGCTTCAGCGTGTTCAGCGCGTAATAGAGCTGGAAGTCCTTGATGCCCTCCTTCTTGAGCTCGTCGGCCTTGGCCGAGAAGCGCGGGTCGGGCGTATCGTCGCTTTCGAGCAGCTTGTCCTGGACCTGAGTCTGCGCGAGCAGGTGCTTGCGGAGATCCGCCTCGCGAATGACGATCCGATTCTTGTAATCCGGATCGCTGAGCTGGGGCACGGGAATGTCGGGCTGAATGCCACCGGCCTGAACCGAGCGGCCGGACGGCGTGTAGTAACGGGCGGTCGTCAGCCTCAGCGCCGCGTCGGGCCCGGTCTGGACCACGGTTTGCACTGAGCCCTTGCCGAAGCTCCTCTCGCCCATGACCAGAGCGCGGTGATGGTCCTGGAGCGCCCCGGCGACGATCTCCGATGCCGAAGCGGTTCCGGCGTCGGTCAGCACGATGACGGGAAGTCCGTGCGCCATGTCGCCGGGCCGCGCATAATAGCGCTCGATATCCTCTTTCGTGCGGCCGCGCTGCGAAACGATCTCGCCGCTGTCGAGGAAGTCGTCGGCGACGTCGACCGCCTGGTCGAGCAGGCCACCGGGGTTCGAGCGAAGGTCGAGGACATAGCCGAGCGGATGGCCGCCCGTCGCCTTGTCGATCGACAGCAGCGCTTCCTTGGTCTGCTCGCCGACATTGCCTCCGAAGGTGTCGATGTTGATGTAGCCGACGCCGTCCTTGATCTCCCATTTGACCGGGTGGAGTTTGATCTGCTCGCGGACCACGGTCATGCTGAGCGGCGTGTCGTGGCCGGGCCTGACGATGGTCAGCTTCACGGTCGTCCCCGGCTCGCCCTTCATCTTCTCGACCGCCTGGTCGAGGGTGAGCCCGTTGAGGAACTCGCCGTTGATGTGGGTGATATAGTCGCCGGACTTGATCCCGGCGCGGCTAGCCGGCGTGTCGTCGGTCGCGGCGATGACCTTGACGGTCCCGTCCTCCATCGTGACCGAAAGCCCGAGACCGCCGTAATTGCCGTCGGTCGTCGCCTTGAGCTGATCGAAGTCGGCGCCTTCGGAATAGCCGGAGTGCGGGTCGAGCGCAGCGAGCATGCCGTCGATCGCCCCCTTGATCAGCGTATGATCGTCGACCGGCTCGACATAATTGGCCTTGATCCGCTCGTAGATGCTCATGAACTTCTCGAGCTCCTGGTAATTGGTCGTGTCCGCGGCAGCGAAGGAGCTGGCGGTCACGGGTACCAGGGCGAGCGCTCCGACGAGCGCAAACGGCGGAAGAAGCTTGGCGGTGAATTTCATTTTGGTCGCGTCCCAGTTGCGCGGGTTGGGTCCTAGGGCGGGCATTTAGCCGCCTTTCGCGCCCTTTGACAGAGTTTGAGATGAACCTGCGATGAGAGCGGGGGAGAACCGGCGCCCATTATGGGACAGCTGGACCTCGATCGGTCCCAGCGCTTGCCCGAGCGAATCGCCGAGATGCACCTTGTCGCCCGGCTTCAGCGGCGAAGCGACGTTGACGATCAGGCTCATCCAGCCGCCGCCATGGTCGAGAATGACGACCCCGTCATAATCGCGGAACAGCCCCGAAAAGCGGACCGTCGCATCGGCTGGTACAGCGACCGGCGTTCCGCGGACGGTTGCGAGCGTGAGTCCGCGGGAACGGACCCCGCTGTCGTCGACTGCCCCGAGCCCCTCAAGGACCGGGGCGCTCGCCGGAAGGATGTAGGCGAAGGGCGGGCGCGGCTCTGGGCCCGAGGGCGCGAAGGGGCGCGGCGGTGCCGGGTCCTCGGATGCCAGGAGCGCGGCAAGCTCGCGCGCCGTCCGGCTGCTCGACTGCTCGCCTCCGAGTCGCTCGACCTGCTCGCCGGCAGCGATGGCGACATCGCCGGCGCTCAATGCTTGTCCCCCCGCCGCGAGCGACCGGTCCATTGCGCGCTGTTCGAGCGCGGCGAACTGCTGTCGCTTTGACGCCAGCTGCTGGCGGCTGCGCACCAGCTCGGCGCGGGCCGACAGCGCCGCCGCTTGCAACCGCTGCGATTCGCCGAGCTGCGCCGAAAGCGCCCGGGTTCGATTGCGGATCACCGGCAGGGTGGAATCGAGGAGCACGCTGACCTTGACGAACTCGTCGGTGCCGCCGCCGTCGGCGAGCGCCAGCAGCGGCGGCCGCTGCGCCATCACCGCCAGTCCGGCGAGCAGCGAGGAGACGGGTCGCTGTTCTTCTGCAAGCCGGCCGCGCTCGGCGGCGGCATAAGCGGAGGCGAGCCGGAACTGCGCGTCGGCGGCGGTGATCCGCGCCTCCGCGGCCTCGATCCCCTGAGCAGCGGCGGCCTCCTCGGCGCCGAGCCGTTCCGCCTCGCCGCGCGCGTTCGCCGCCGCGTTCTCCAGCTTTGCCGTTTGCGCATCGGCGGCCGCCTGCTCGGCGCGCGCCTGCCTCAACGCCTGCTCCAGCGGCGGCGCTTGCGGCGGCGCGGGCGCGCTCGCAGCGACCAGCGGAATCAGCAGCAGCGCAACAGCGAGCGGCTTCATCGGCCTATCCATCGCGATGATAGGGATGGTTCGCAAGGATCGACGTCGCTCGGAACAGCTGCTCGGCGAGCATCGCCCGCGCCAGCAGGTGGGGCCAGGTCGCCGCGCCGAACGAAAGCAGCAGGTCGGCGCTCGCGCGTTGCGGCTCGCCATGCCCATCGGCACCGCCGATCAGGAAGCGGACCTCGCGCTTGCCGCTGTCGCGCCACCGTTCGAGCGCCTTCGCTAGGTCCATCGAGGAAAACGCCTTACCGCGTTCATCGAGGACGACGGTGATGGTACCTGAGCCCTCCTCAGGCATCTTCCCGCCGCGATCCGGCAGCTCCGTCACCTTCGTCGGCCACGCGATCCGCTTCAGATAGCGATCGACCAGCCCGGCCTCCGGAGAGCGGCCGATCTTCCCTCGAGCGACGATATGCAACAGCACCTATTGGGCGGTGAGCGCCGGTCGGAAGGGCCAGCTGAACAAGGTCTTGAAGCCTTCGTAGACCGTCCGAGCGGCCTCGGCGATGGTTCGCGGCCGGTCCGATCCGCCCCGAGTGAAGATCGCAAGCGCGATCCGATGCCCGTCGGGCATGCTGATGAAGCCGACGTCGTCCGCAAGGCCGGTCAAGGTTCCCGTCTTATGCTCCACCGGCGTGCCAGCAGGGAGCAGCCATTTCATCCGGTTCTTCCCCGTCTCGCATTTGGCCATGACGCCGAGCAGATAATCGCGGCTCTGCGGCGAGATGATCTGCGCCCTGTAGATGCTCTTCAGCAGCGCGATCATGCCCCTCGGAGTGCTCGAATCGCGCGTGTCCCAGAGGTCGCGCCGTGCGGAAAGCAGCTGGGCGATGGTCCGGTCGACATGCACGCCCTGTATGCCGTTCTGAGTCAGGAAATGGTGGACCGCCGTCGGCCCGCCAACGTCCTTGAACAGGATGTCGGCCGCGTGATTGTCGCTGTAGATCAGCATCCGGCCCAACAGCTTGCGCACCGGCTGGCCGTCGATGGTGTCGTCCAGGGTCTTCTGCCCGTGATCGACCTGCGACAGATAGAGCGCGGCGATCGCGACCTTGACCGTGCTCGCCATCGGGAAAGGCGTGTCGCCCTTGAGGCTGACGCTTTCGCCGGTGTTGAGGTCGAGCGCCGCGATGCCGACGTCGGCCGAGCTTCCGGAGGCGAGCGAGCTCAACTGCTGCTCGACCGAGACGAGGTCGGGCGAGGAGGCCGCGGCTGCGGGAACCGCTGCAAACGCCAGGAGCGACAGAAAAACCGCAAAGAATCGCATATCCCTCACCCGCGCACCGCGCTCACATTGGCTTCATCCCCGAACGCCCACATTCGTTCCAAATTGTAAAAATTTCTCACTTCGGGACGGAAAATGTGGACGATCACGTCGTCGGCGTCGATCAGCACCCAATCCGCTGCCGGGAGCCCCTCGATCCGAACGCTTCTTCCAAATCGCTCTTTTATCTTGTCGCTAAGCTTAACCGCCATGGACGCGACCTGCCGCGTCGAGCGCCCCGACGCGATGACCATGTGATCGGCGATGTTCGATTTGCCCGCGAGCGGGATGGACACGACCTCCTGGGCCTGGTCGTCGTCGAGCGACTGCAGAACGAGCTTGTGGAGTTGCTCGACGTCGGCTGGGGTGCGGCCGTCGGCGGCTTCAGCGGGATGTTCGGTCAAGGGGTCTCCTGGCGAACCGGGGCGCGCCGAACTGCCCGGTACGATGCGCAAGCGGAGGGGATCGGCGATACCAGCTGGGGTCTTGCGCGCGAACGGCGGTTGCGGAGGTCGGATCGGGGGGCAGGCGAAGGAAAATGATCGCCGGTGCACTCCATTCCGTCCAGTGGCTTGCCTGGCCGGGCGGATGGACGAACCGTCTCAGCCAGCCCATCGCGCGCGCCGCGTGGGCAGCCGAATCATAACCGGGCCGGCGAATCACCGCAATCGGCACTTCGCGTGCTAAACCTCTCCAATCACGCCATTTGTGAAAATTTGGCACAGTGTCGCTTCCGAGCAACCAGATGAAGCGGTCTCGGGGATAAAGCTGCTTCAAACGCCGGACCGTATCGACGGTGAAGCGAGTGCCCTCGCCAACCTCGAAGTCGCTGACTCGGATGCGCGTACCCTTTGCCGTCCGCCGAGCCGAGGCGAGCCGCGCTTCGAACGGCGCCATGTCCTTGGCCCCTTCCTTGAGCGGATTGCCCGGCGAAACCAGCCACCAGACTTCATCGAGGCCGAGCACGCGCATCGCCTGAAGGCTGATGTGCCGGTGCCCCTGATGCGCGGGGTTGAACGAGCCGCCGAGGAGACCGATGCGCGCCATGCGGCGCGAACGGCTAGCACGCGGCCGAGCCGACGCCTAATGTCGCGGTATGGGGGAACTCGAAGCCTTTGGCGATGCGATAACCGGCGGCGTTCTCGGCCGCGCGATCGAACCCAACGCGGGCGAAGCGGCTCAGGGGCACACGCACGAGCGGCAATGCCTCAATTGCGGCGCTCAGCTGACCGGCCCCTATTGCCAGGAATGCGGCCAGCATGCGCACGTCCATCGCACGCTCGGCGCCTTCTTTCACGACTTCGCCCACGGGGTCCTTCATTTCGAAGGCAAGATCTGGCGCACGCTGCCGATGCTGGTGTGGAGACCCGGCGAGCTGACCCGCCGCTACATCGACGGGCAGCGGGCAAGGTTCGTCTCGCCGATCGCTTTGTTCCTGTTCTGCGTGTTCCTGATGTTCGCGGCGATCGGCCTGGTCAGCCATCAAAATTTTGGCGAACTGCCGCCCCAGGCCAGGGCGGATATCGCCAGGGAGCGCAACGCCGACCAGCAGAAGCTGATTCGGCTGCAGGCAGAGCGAGACTCTCTCGCGAAGGCCGGACAGCCGACGGAAGGTCTCGACGCCGGAATCGCCGGCCTGCAGCAGGAGACCCAGGCGCTCGGATATGCCGAGCAGGGCGACTTCAGCCACGGCAGCATCCAGACTTCCGACATGCATCTTTCCGGCAAATTGCCGAACTGGCTCCGGCGAGCGGTGGGGAAGGCGAAGGCGAACCCGGAACTGTTGTTCTACAAGCTCAAGACCAACGCCTATAAGTTCAGCTGGGCGCTGGTCCCGATCTCGGTGCCCTTCGTGTGGCTGCTGTTCCCGTTCAGCCGCCGCTTCAAGCTCTATGACCACACGGTGTTCGTGACCTATTCACTGTGCTTCATGATGCTCCTGCTGGCCGCCGGGACCCTCGTCGGCCTGGTGTCCAACACCGTCGCCAGCTTCGCCTGGTTCGTGCCGCCGATCCACATGTACCGGCAGCTGCGCGGCACTTACGGGGTCGGCAAATGGGGCGCGGTCTGGCGGACCTCCGCGCTGACGATCTTCGCCTTCATCGCCATCGGCCTGTTCGCGAGCCTGCTCGTGGCGGTCGGAGCCTTCGAGTAGCGCTAGGCGCCGGCGGCAGCCGGACCCCCAATAGCTCCGGACTTGGGCCGCTTGGCCTTCGGGATCGACGAGCCGGCCGTGGGGATCGACGGCCCCTTGACCCCGCCGCGGTCGATCGTCCCGCCTTCCAGCACCTTCTTGATTTCGTCGCCGGACAAAGTCTCGAACTCGAGCAGCGCCTGGGCGAGCGTCTCGAGCTTCTCGCGCTGCTCGGTGAGCACGGTCTGAGCGCGCTTGTAACCGCCCTCGACCACCGTTCGGATTTCCTTGTCGATCGCCTGCGCCGTCTCGTTGGACATCTGGCGCTGGCGGTTGACCGAATAGCCGAGGAACACCTCCTCGTCCGGCTCGGCATATTGAAGCGGCCCCAATGCGTCCGACATGCCCCAGCGCGTGACCATGTCGCGGGCGAGCTGGGTCGCGTACTGGATGTCGGAAGAGGCGCCGGAAGAGACCTTGTCGTAGCCGAAGATCATCTCCTCGGCGACTCGGCCGCCCATCGCGACGGCGAGGTTCGCGTACATCTTGTCGCGATGGTAGGAGTAACTGTCGCGCTCGGGCAGGCGCATGACCATGCCGAGCGCCCGGCCGCGCGGAATGATCGTCGCCTTGTGGATCGGGTCGGACGCGGGCTCGTGGAGAGCGACGATGGCATGGCCGGCCTCGTGATAGGCGGTCATGCGTTTCTCGTCCTCGGTCATCACCATCGACTTGCGCTCGGTGCCCATCAGCACCTTGTCCTTTGCTTCCTCGAACTCGTGCATCGCGACCAGCCGCTTGCCCCTGCGCGCGGCGAG
>DASUIB010000199.1:0-6141 GCA_036273235.1 Sphingomicrobium sp.
GCACCGTTCTCAGCGCTCGCGTTCAAGATCATGAACGATCCGTTTGTCGGGACGCTGACCTTCGCGCGCATCTATTCGGGCAAGCTCGAAGCCTCCTCGCAGATGCTGAACTCGGTGAAGGACAAGAAGGAGAAGGTCGGGCGCATGCTGCTGATGCATGCGAACGACCGCGAGGACATCCAGGTGGCTTACGCGGGCGACATCGTCGCGCTCGCGGGCCTCAAGGACACGACGACTGGCGACACTCTGTGCGCCGCTAACGCGCCGATCATCCTCGAGCGGATGGAGTTTCCGGACCCCGTAATCGAGGTCGCCGTCGAGCCGAAGACCAAGGCCGACCAGGAGAAGATGGGCGTCGCCCTTAATCGCCTCGCACGCGAGGATCCGTCATTCCGAGTCACCACCGACCATGAATCGGGCCAGACGATCATCAAGGGGATGGGCGAACTCCACCTCGAGATTCTCGTCGACCGAATGAAGCGTGAGTTCAAGGTCGAGGCCAATGTCGGCGCTCCGCAGGTCGCATACCGGGAGTATCTCGCGAAGCCGGTCGACCTGACCTACACGCATAAGAAGCAGTCGGGCGGTTCGGGCCAGTTCGGCGAGATCAAGATCAATGTGATCCCGGCAGAGCGCGGATCCGGGTTCCAGTTCTTCGACGAGATCAAGGGCGGCAACGTTCCCAAGGAATATATCCCGTCCGTCGAGAAGGGCCTGCGCGAGACGGCCGAGACCGGTTCGCTGATCGGCTTCCCGATCATCGACTTCGAGGTCCATCTCATCGACGGCAAGTATCACGACGTCGACTCCTCGGCGCTGGCGTTCGAGATTTGCGCGCGCGGTGCGATGCGTGAGGCTGCCCAGAAGGCTGGCATCAAGTTGCTCGAGCCGATCATGAAGGTCGAGGTGGTGACCCCGGAAGATTATGTCGGCGACGTCATCGGCGATCTCCTTAGCCGCCGAGGTCAGGTTCAGGGCCAGGACAGCCGCGGCAACGTTAAGGCAATTGAGGCGATCGTGCCGCTGGCCAACATGTTCGGCTACGTGAACCAGCTGCGTTCCTTCACTCAGGGGCGCGCCCAATATACGATGCAATTCTCGCACTATGACGAAGTGCCGAAGAACGTCGCCGACGAGGTGAAGGCGAAGCTGGCGTAAGCGCAAATTTGTAGTTATGGGCGCGCTCGCATTGGGCGGGCCGCCCGAATTTCCTGAAAGAAGAAGAGGCGTAAAATGGCGAAGGCTAAATTCCAGCGGAATAAGCCGCACGTGAATATCGGGACCATCGGTCACGTCGACCATGGCAAGACGTCGCTGACCGCAGCGATCACCAAGGTGCTGGCGACGAAAGGCGGCGCGGAGTTCGTCGACTATGCCAACATCGACAAGGCTCCCGAGGAACGCGAGCGCGGCATCACCATCTCGACCGCCCACGTCGAATATGAGACCGACAAGCGCCACTATGCGCACGTCGATTGCCCGGGCCACGCCGACTATGTGAAGAACATGATCACCGGCGCCGCCCAGATGGACGGCGCGATCCTGGTCGTGTCGGCCGCCGACGGCCCGATGCCGCAGACCAAGGAGCACATCCTGCTTGCCAAGCAGGTCGGCGTTCCGACGATGGTGGTTTACCTGAACAAGGTCGACCAGGTCGACGATCCCGAGCTGCTCGAGCTGGTCGAGCTCGAGATCCGCGAGGAGCTTTCGAAGCGCGACTTCGACGGCGACAACATTCCGATCATCTCGGGCTCGGCGCTTGCCGCGCTCGAGGACAAGAATCCGGAAATCGGCGCGGAATCGATCGTCAAGCTGATGGCCGCGGTGGACGAGTGGATCCCGACCCCGGAGCGTCCGCTCGACAAGCCGTTCCTGATGCCGATCGAGGACGTGTTCTCGATCTCCGGCCGCGGCACGGTCGTTACCGGCCGCGTCGAGCAGGGCATCGTCAAGGTCGGCGAGGAAGTCGAGATCGTCGGCATCCGCGACACCCAGAAGACCGTCGTCACCGGCGTCGAGATGTTCCGCAAGCTGCTCGACCAGGGCCAGGCGGGCGACAATATCGGCGCGCTTCTGCGCGGCATCGGCCGTGAGGACGTCGAGCGTGGGCAGGTGCTGTGCAAGCCGGGCTCGATCAAGCCGCACACCGACTTTTCCGCCGAGGTCTACGTCCTGTCGAAGGACGAGGGCGGCCGTCACACGCCGTTCTTCGCCAACTATCGTCCGCAATTCTATTTCCGGACGACGGACGTCACCGGCGAGGTTCAGCTCCCCGAGGGCACCGAGATGGTAATGCCGGGCGACAACGTGAACCTGGGCGTCAAGCTCATTGCTCCGATCGCGATGGACCAGGGCCTGCGCTTCGCGATCCGCGAGGGCGGCCGCACCGTCGGCGCGGGGGTTGTCGCCAACATCACGAAGTAAGTCTCGCGCGTTTGGCGTTAGATGATGAAGGGCCCGGTGCTTGCGAGAGCGCCGGGCCTTTCTTTTTGATACTGCTGGCGCTTGTTGCAGCGCGGCGAGTGTCTGCGTTCGACCGGTTGCTGCCATCGCCGGACGCATCCGCAGGAACACTCTGGCTTGTCGCTCGCTAGGACAAGTATGGACGATGCAGTGATGACCAGACCAGCGCCGACCGTTACCCTCAACAACGGCGTAGAGATGCCAATTCTCGGTTTCGGGGTCTTCCAAGTGCCGGACCCCTCCGAGTGCGAGCGCAGCGTCCGCGACGCGATTGAGGTGGGTTACCGACTTCTCGACACGGCCGCCTCATACATGAACGAAGAGGCCGTTGGCGCCGGGATACGGAGCAGCGGTATCGAGCGCGGCGAACTGTTCGTTACGACGAAACTGTGGGTCGAAGACGCCAGCTATGAAGGCGCGAAGGCAGGTTTTGAGCGTTCGCTCAACAAGCTCCAGCTCGACTACCTCGATCTGTATTTGATCCATCAGCCCTATGGTGACGTGTTTGGCGCATGGCGGGCCATGGAGGAGTTGTACCGCGCAGGGCAAATCCGCGCCTTTGGCGTGAGCAACTTCTATCCCGACCGCGTGGTGGACTTCGTGCTGCACAATGACATCACGCCCGCAGTGAACCAGATCGAGATAAATCCCTTCCACCAGCAGGTCGACGCTCAGGCGCTGCTTCAAGAAAACAACATCCAGGCCGAAGCCTGGGGACCGTTTGCGGAGGGCAAGAACGGCTTGTTCGAGAACGACATCTTAGCGTCCGTGGGTCGCAAGCACGGCAAGAGCATTGCACAGGTAGTGCTGCGCTGGCTCCTTCAGCGCGACATCGTTGCTATCCCGAAGTCCGTCCGGCGTGAACGAATGGCCGAGAATTTCGACGTGTTCGACTTTGGGCTCGACGCCGACGATCTCGCTGCCATTGCCAAGCTCGACCAGAAGACCAGCAGCTTCTTCGACCATCGTGACCCCGCGATGGTAAAGTGGATTGGGAAGCGCAAGCTCAACAAGTAGGCAATGTGGCTGTCGGCCTTGTCCTGGTGTCCGCTTTCTGGGTCACGTGGGGGTTGATCTCACCGCCCGCCCTCTGTAGAGGCGCCTCCACCGACGGGGATTCGTCACCGTCACCAACTTTCAAGCTGAGGTCGTCCGTACCGGGAAACCGGAGTCAAGCGGGTGCGGCCTCTTGTTTTTCGGGCTGGCAACAGCCCGGCGGCTCTTTCGCATCGGTAGGGACATGGAAACGCAGAATATCCGCATTCGTCTGAAGGCGTTCGATCATCGAGTGCTCGATCAGGCGACTGGCGACATCGCCGATACGGCGCGTCGCACGGGTGCTCTCATCCGCGGTCCCATTCCCCTTCCGACGCGAATCGAGAAGTTCACCGTCAACCGCTCGCCGCACGTTGACAAGAAGTCGCGCGAGCAGTTCGAGGTGAGGACCTACAAGAGGCTGCTCGACATCGTGCAGCCGACGCCGCAGACGGTCGACGCGCTGATGAAGCTCGACCTCGCCGCCGGCGTCGATGTGGAGATTAAGCTGGCTTGAGCCAGTACCCCTGCGAAGGCAGGGGTCCAGACTGGGCTCCTGCCTTCGCAGGAGCACATAAGGGATACCGCCGGAGGTCAGCTCCGGGCTGCGTCCCCGCCGCTCCTGTTGAGGGGCACTAGCCCAGGCGGGGCACGCAAAATTGTTGGGCTTGCACGCACCCGAATTCGTCGGGTGCCTCTGTTTGAGGAGTTTTGATCATGCGCACCGGCGTGATCGCGAAGAAGGTCGGAATGACCCGCCTGTTCCAGGCGGACGGTCGGCACGTGCCGGTCACCGTCCTGCAGCTGGAGGATTTGCAGGTCATCGGCCGGCGTGAGACGGACCGCGACGGCTATACCGCCGTCCAGCTCGGCGCCGGCAAGGCGAAGGCGAAGAATGTCGCCAAGCCGCAGCGCAGCGCCTTCGGCAAGGCCGAGGTCGAGCCCAAGGCGAAGGTGATCGAGTTCCGGGTCGCCGAAGACGCGCTGCTCGATGTCGGCGCGCGCATCAGCGCCGAGCATTTCGTCGCCGGGCAGATGGTCGACGTCTCCGGCGTCACTCAGGGCAAGGGCTTCGCCGGCGGCATGAAGCGCTGGGGCTTCGGCGGCCTTCGCGCGACCCATGGCGTCTCGGTCTCGCACCGCTCGCTCGGTTCGACCGGCAACCGCCAGGACCCGGGCCGGGTATTCAAGAACAAGAAGATGGCCGGGCATATGGGCGCTCGCAACCGCACCCAGCAGAACCTCGAGATCGTCCGCACCGACCCGATCCGCGGGCTGCTGTTCGTCAAGGGCTCGGTGCCGGGGCACAAGGGCGCGTGGCTGACGGTCAGCGACGCAATCAAGCTCCCGCGCCACGACGGCGCGCCTTATCCCGCGGCGTTGATCGAGAAGGCGAAGCCGGTCGAGGAGCAGGAGCATGCGCCCGCGGGCCTCGTCGACGAGGGCGCGGTCCACGAGATTCCCGCGCTTCCGAGCGACGAGGAAGTCGCCGCCATCGCGGCCGAGCAGGAAGCCGGCGCTGCTACCGAAGCCGAAGCGGAAGCTGCGGCCGAGAATCAGGCAACTGAAGCTCCGGCAGGCGAGTCAGAGCCCGAAGCCGACGAGAGCAAGGAAGGCTAAGATGAAGGTCAAGGTTCAGACCCTATCTGACTCTGGCTCCGCCAAGCAGGGCGGCGACATCGAGCTCAAGGACGAGATTTTCGCCGTCGAGCCGCGCGCCGACATCCTCCACCGGGTCGTCACCTGGCAGCTCATCAACCGCCGCGCTCCCGCGCGCGCGGCCCGCGAGCGCAGCGACGTCGCCCGCACGGGCAAGAAATATGGCCGCCAGAAGGGCGGCGGAACGGCTCGCCACGGCGACCGCCGCGCCCCGATCTTCATCGGCGGCGGCAAGGCGCATGGTCCGCGCGCACGGGTGTTCACCTCGAGCCTCAACAAGAAGGTGCGCCAGCTGGGCCTCAAGATGGCACTGTCGTCGAAGGCGCGCGAGGGCAACCTCATCGTCGTCGACAATCTCGATGTGAGCGAAGCCAAGACCAGGCAGCTGAAGCAGCAGCTCGGCAAGCTCGGCTTCGGCAAGACCGCTTTGGTGATCGACGGCGATGCGATCAACGTCGGCTTCGCCCGCGCTTCGTCGAACCTCGAGAGCATCAACCTGCTGCCGGCGGTCGGCGCCAACGTCTACGATATCATGCGGCACGAGACGCTGGTCCTGACCCGCGCCGCCGTCGAGAAGCTGGAGGGCCGCTTCAATGGCTAGGAAGCCCAAAGCCGCGCCGGAAGCGCGCCATTACGACATCGTGCTCGCGCCGCACATCACGGAAAAGTCCACGATGCTGTCGGAGACCAATGCCGTGGTGTTCAGGGTCGCGCCGACGGCGAGCAAACCCGAGATCAAGGCGGCGATCGAGGCGCTGTTCAACGTCAAGGTGACGAACGTCAACACGATCGTGACCAAGGGGAAGACCAAGCGGTGGAAGGGCAAGCCCTACCAGCGCTCGTACGTGAAGAAAGCGATCATCACGCTGGCCGAGGGCCAGTCGATCGACGTGACGAGCGGGATCTAAGCCATGGCTCTCAAACAATATAAACCGACCTCTTCGGCCCGACGCGGTCTGATCCTGGTCGACAAGTCCGCTTTGT
>DASUIB010000200.1:0-5486 GCA_036273235.1 Sphingomicrobium sp.
GCGCTTTCCAGCGACCTCAAGCCTGCCCTTGTCCGTGAGCAGCATCGCCTCGCGCGTCGACCGCACCCCGGCTTCAATGCGAGTCATCACCGCTGCGACCAGTTGCTCGACCGGCGCGCTCTCGCGCAAGTCGGCGACGCACTCGGGCAGTCCCTCACGCAAACGGATTAGCGGCTTCTGAAACCGCCGCTCGGCCCAGCGGTGGACGCGATTGTGCAGCGGCACGATGCATGCGGCGGCGACTGCTGCGCCGACCGCGCCGGCGGCAATGCCGATGCTGTGCGCGAAATAGCGTTCGCCGATCAGCTCCGCGAGCTTCTCGCTTCCGGCGAACAGGCCAACGAATCCGATCGTAAGAATGCCGTAGGCGGCCGAACGGCCTATCACCGCATCCGCGTCGTAGAGTCGATATTTCAGAACTGAAACCATCAGCCCCACAGCAATCAGCAGACTGCCGACATCGCCGAGGAATGGCGGAAGGAATCCCCAAGCGTACCATCGCGCATCGACAAGCTGCAGCTGGCCAGCGGTCAGGTTCCCGACGATATTCAAAATGAACAGCGCCATCCCGCCTAGAAAGCCGAGAAAGACCCATCTCATCTGCTGCAGCATTGGTCCGGGGGAAAGTCGCCGGTAACGGCTGATCAACGCGAATACGGCGAGGACCAGGAACCCCCCTATAGCTGACAGAAGAACGGAGGGGGAAGCATTCGCCGCCGCAACGATGAGCAAGATCGGAAGTGCCAGGACGGCAATCTGCACCCAGCGCGGAAAGAAGCGGCCATCCGGGAAGGCCAACAACGCTGCAAACAGCAGACAAAACGCTAGGGCACCGATGAAGTTCACAAGCGTATTGCTGACTCCAAGATCGCTCCAATCGGCGCCGAATAGCGACGCCGAGGCCATCACGAATCCCAGCGATAGCAGTGCAGGTACTGCCTGCCTTCGCTGACGAACGAAGAGCAGGACAGCCGCTGCGACGAATCCCAGACAGTTGAGCAGACTCCCCCCAATCTGGATTGCAACTGCCGACCCTAGTGAAATGCCGCTCCCCCGAAATGGCTCCTCGATGTGGCGACGGCTGAACGTGAGGCGTACCTGGCGAACACCCCCGTCCTTACCAATCAGCTTGAAGACGGTTGATGCGCCCTCCGGCTTGCGGAGATGAAGGCGAGCGTCGGTGGCGGCAGCCGCCGATTGCGACACTTTCCAGTCATCGATCTCCACGATGCGATCGTAGCGATGCACGCCGGCTTGACGCGCTTCCTCAGTGTAGGGCGCTGATACTAGGAGTTCGTCGGTACCGCTCACGATCTCTATGCCGTAGGGAGCCCATGCCGGCTTCGCCATGTAACCTTGGAGCACATGAGCGCTGCGAACCGGCCCAATGATCGCAAGCGGAAGCATGATCGCCCAGACGATCATGTAAAAGGTTAGCCATTTGCCTTTGAGGTCGGGCAGGCGCTCCGGCAGCCGCCACCGTCGCCTGCCCTCGCTCGTCGAAACACCCCAGTACGCAACGGCCATACACGCCCCCTCGCGAGGGGCAGCTTACATCAAGGGCGCAGGATGCCAAATTCTGGCATTTCCTACACTGACACCCATATTGCTGATGCCGCGTTGACCGCCGGCAGTCCCTCACGTTAGATTAGAACATAAATGGAACGAAGCTAAGCCGATGCTGACCCACATAAGCGTTCGCGGGGCGCGCGAACACAATCTCAAGGGCGTGGACGTGGACATCCCGCGCGAGAGCCTGACGGTGATCACCGGCCTCAGCGGTTCGGGCAAGTCGTCCCTCGCCTTCGACACCATCTATGCCGAGGGCCAGCGCCGCTACGTCGAGAGCTTGTCGGCCTACGCGCGGCAGTTCCTCGAGATGATGCAGAAGCCCGACGTCGAGCATATCGACGGCCTCTCGCCCGCCATCTCGATCGAGCAGAAGACGACCAGCCGCAACCCGCGCTCGACCGTCGCCACCGTCACCGAAATCTACGATTACATGCGCCTTCTGTGGGCGCGCGTCGGAATTCCCTATTCGCCCGCCACCGGCCTCCCGATCGAAGCGCAGCAGGTCAGCCAGATGGTCGACCGCGTGATGGCGCTGCCCGAGGGCAGCCGCCACTACCTGCTCGCCCCTGTCATCCGCGGCCGCAAGGGCGAATATCGTAAGGAGCTCGCCGAATGGCAGAAAGCGGGCTTCCAGCGAGTCCGCATCGACGGGCAATTCTACGCCATCGAGGAGGCGCCCGCGCTCGACAAGAAATACAAGCACGACATCGAGGTGGTGGTCGACCGAATCGTCGTCCGCGAAGGCATCGAAGCGCGGCTGGCGGACAGCTTCGAGACCGCGCTCAAGCTGGCGGAAGGGCTCGCTTATCTCGATCCGGCTCTCCCCTCCCCCTCAGGGGAGGGGGAAGGGGGTGGGGAGCAGGCGAAGGGGCTCGATGCCCCTGAGCATGCTCGCTCCGGCATCGAGCCGGATCGATCATCACCCACCCCTGGCCCCTCCCTTGAAAGGGAGGGGAGCCAGTTCAAGCTCGATTACGCGCCCACCGGCCGGATCATTTTCTCCGAGAAATTCGCCTGCCCCGTCTCCGGCTTCACCATCGCCGAGATCGAACCGCGGCTGTTCAGCTTCAACGCCCCGCAGGGCGCTTGCCCCGGCTGCGACGGCCTCGGCGAAAAGCTCGTCTTCGACCCCGACCTGGTCGTCCCCAACCACGCGCTCAGCATCGCCAAGGGCGCGGTCGTGCCCTGGGCCAAGTCGAACCCGCCTTCGCCTTACTACATGCAGGTGCTGAGCAGCCTCGCCCGCGCTTACGACTTCGACCTCCACGTTCCGTGGAAAGACCTGCCCGACGAGGCGCGCGAGGTGGTCCTCCACGGCACCGGCGGCCGCCCGGTCACGCTGCGCTTCATCGACGGCAAGCGCAGCTACGAGGTCAAGAAGCCGTTCGAAGGCGTGATCGGCAACCTCAATCGCCGAATGCTCCAGACCGAGAGCGCCTGGATGCGCGAGGAGCTTTCCCGCTACCAGAGCTCGCGGCCATGCGAGGTGTGCGGCGGCGCCCGCCTCAAGCCCGAAGCGCTGGCGGTGAAGATCGCCGGCGAGGACATCAGCATGTCGACCCGCCGAAGCGTCGCCGACGCGCTCGGCTGGTTCGCCACCCTCCACGAAAAGCTCACCCCCACCCAGAACGAAATCGCCCGCGCGATCCTCAAGGAGATCAACGAGCGCCTGGGCTTCCTCCACAATGTCGGGCTCGATTACCTCCATCTCGACCGCACCAGCGGCACCCTCTCCGGCGGCGAGAGCCAGCGCATCCGCCTCGCGTCGCAGATCGGCAGCGGCCTCTCCGGAGTCCTCTACGTCCTCGACGAGCCCTCGATCGGCCTCCACCAGAAGGACAACGACCGCCTGCTCGAGACGCTCAAGCGCCTCCGCGGCCTCGGCAACACCGTGCTCGTCGTCGAGCATGACGAGGAGGCGATCCGCACCGCCGACCATGTGATCGACATGGGCCCCGGCGCCGGAGTCCACGGCGGCGAGGTGGTCTGCGCCGGCACCCTCGACGACCTCCTCGACTGCAAGGACAGCCTCACCGCCGATTACTTGACCGGCCGCCGCGAGATCCCGCTCCGCGCCACCCGCCGCAAGGGAAGCAGCAAGTTCGTCACCGTCACCGGCGCGACCGCCAACAACCTCCAAAGCGTCACCGCCGCCTTCCCGCTCGGCACCTTCACCTGCGTCACCGGGGTCAGCGGATCGGGCAAGTCGAGTCTCACCATCGACACGCTCTACGCCGGCGCCGCCCGCGCCCTCAACGGCGCCCGAATCCCGTGCGGCCCGTGCAGCAGGATCACCGGGCTCGAGCAGCTCGACAAGGTCATCGACATCGACCAGTCGCCGATCGGCCGCACCCCGCGCTCCAACCCCGCGACCTACACCGGCGCCTTCACCATGATCCGCGACTGGTTCGCCGGCCTGCCGGAATCGAAGGCGCGCGGCTACAAGCCCGGCCGCTTCAGCTTCAACGTCAAGGGCGGCCGGTGCGAGGCGTGCCAGGGCGACGGCCTGATCAAGATCGAGATGCACTTCCTCCCCGACGTCTACGTCACCTGCGACGTCTGCCACGGCGCCCGGTACAACCGCGAGACTCTGGAGGTGAAGTTCAAGGGCCATTCGATCGCCGACGTGCTCGACATGAACGTCGAGGAGGCGGCCGAGCTGTTCAAGGCGGTCCCCGGGATCCGCGACAAGATGCGCATGCTCCAGGAGGTCGGCCTCGGCTACATCAAGGTCGGCCAGAGCGCGACGACGCTCAGCGGCGGCGAGGCCCAGCGCGTCAAGCTGTCGAAGGAGCTCAGCCGGCGGGCCACCGGCAAGACGCTCTACATCCTCGACGAGCCCACCACCGGCCTCCACTTCGAGGATGTGCGCAAGCTATTGGAGGTGCTCCACCGCCTGGTCGACACCGGCAACACCGTGGTCGTGATCGAGCACAACCTCGACGTCATCAAGACGGCGGATTGGGTGATCGATTTGGGGCCGGGCGGCGGCGTGAATGGAGGACGGATTATTGCGGAAGGACCGCCGGAGAAGATTGCCGAAGTCGCGAACTCGGCGACGGGGCAGTATTTGCGGCCGATGCTGGAGCGGGCGTCTGTGAAGCCGAAGGTGGTGGAGGTTGCGCCTAAGCGGGTGAAGCGGGCGCGCAAGGTTGAGCCGGAAGAGCCGGATTTAATTGGGGCGAAGTAGGGCCGATGCCAATCTTCGGCCGCCGTAACCTTCAGCGAATGTTTGACGAGCTTACTCCGCACCTCACTCCATCGCAGCGAAAAGGATTGTTGAAGCGGCTGGAGAATTGTGAGGACCCAGATCAGGCGATTCCAGCCGAGTACGAGCTCGCGCTAACTTGGGCGGCATCCATGGTCGATACAATCGAAGTGGAACGGCAGTTTGGAGATAGTCGGCCGGACATCTACTTCCACGATCTATTTGGCGAACCAGCGGCGGTGGACATAGCTACAATGTCGGACGATGCTCTAGGCGGCATATCACTCATGCGCAGGGCAGCTAACATCATTAGCGGCTTGGCTGTCCGATATGCGAAGGACGCACCTAATCATCTTCATTTCGAATTCCTAGAGGAGAGCTTCTATTTGCCGGCCGACCGCAGGCGGTCGCCGTTCACACGGTACGTCCGTCGGCGGCGAATAACTCGGAAGTTCAACACAACTTCGGTTCTGGAAAATCAATTGCGGGAATGGATCAGCCAGTCCCCGACTAGCGCGCCATTGCGGTACGAAGACGAACAGATTGGTGTCGTGATCACGTGGAAGGATTATGTGCATCCGCAGACGAACATTTTTTCGTCAATGCCGGCGGTTTGTTACGATGTGCGCGAGAATCCGCTTTACGCAACTCTAAAATGGAAAGCCAGAAATCAGCTGCGGGAGGTTCCTGGCGGCATAAGACGCGG
>DASUIB010000201.1:0-3259 GCA_036273235.1 Sphingomicrobium sp.
AGACATTCTTCGACTATTGCTTCCGATCGCCATGAACTCACAAAGCGCAAACCCGCATGGCAGCCGCTGCCCGCGATCGCCGCAGCCGCGGCGATCGTTGTCTTGGTGCCGGTCGGCGTGGTGCTTCTCCGTGACCGTGGCCTGCCGCTGGGCGGCACCGAAGCCGTGATGCTGATGTCGCAGGTCGGGGAGATTAGGCAGGTCGACCTCGCCGACGGTTCGAAGGTGACGCTCGATACCGCAACCAGAATCGATGTGGAGATCCGGCGATCTCGCCGGCACGCCCATTTGAGATATGGCCGCGCGCGCTTCCGGATCGCACGGGCAGGGGCGCCGTTCGTGGTTGAAACGGATGGCGGCACGATCACGACTAGCCAGGGTGTGATCGACGTCGAGCAGTTCGGCGAACAGGGGCGCGTACATGTTCTCGCCGGAGCGGCTGACGTTCGCCGGCTAGGCGCGGCGGAGGCCTCCCCTGTGGCGCTTGGCGCCGGCGAGGGGGCGACGATGACCGCCGCGGGCGTGGAGCAGAAGGACACTGTCGCGCCGACTGCCGACTGGACCCGCGGCATGCTGCAGTTCGACGGAACGCCACTTGTCGATGCCATTGCCCTCGCGAACCGCTATTCGGAACGCCACATCATCCTTGTCGGTGACCTCGGCGCACTTCGAGTCACAGGCGCGTTCCGCGCAGGCGACACGGCCGGTCTGGCGAAGGCGCTCGGCGCTGCGTTCGGGCTCGCGCTCCAACAACGTCCGGACGGCAACCTGGTCCTGACGCCAAGCCCATCTCGGCGCATTGAAAACAAGAGCGGGGGGTAATCCCGCGCTCCGCCGTCTTCCCGTCGCCGGCCCGCAACCGGCGAAAGGGGGAGAAGGGACGTGCCAAAGCTTCGGTCAACAGCCGCGTGCGCACTGGTCGCACTTGCGATCGCCACGGGCGCCCATGCGCAGCCGGGGGATCAGTTCGTCTTCGATCTGCCCTCCGAAAACCTTGCGCAGGCTTTGCGCCACGTTGCGGTGCGCACCGGCCGCAATGTCATCGCACCGGCCGACCTTCTTGGAAGTCAGCAGGCGCCGGCCCTTTCAGGCACGTTCACCGCGGAACAGGCGGTGGCGCGGCTGCTTGCAGGAACGGGACTGCAGTATCGTACTGTCGAGGGCACGCTGGTGGTCGAGCGCGCCCCTTTAGCCGAAAGAGCCAGCCGGGTCTCCGCCCGAACCGGCACTGACGAGATCGTCGTCACCGGAACCAATGTTCGCGGGGCGCCGCCAAGCTCGCCCGTCATCACCCTGACCAAACGGGATATCGACGAGGCGGCGCCGGCATCCGTGGAGGAATTGCTGCGCAAGCTGCCGCAGAATCTCTCCTCCGGTGTTGCCGAGGAAAATGTCGGCGTGAGCGGAACCGGCGCGGACATCACCGATCAAGGCGCGGGCATCGATCTTCGCGGTCTCGGCCAGCGTGCGACTCTGGTCCTCGTCAACGGACGCCGCGTGGCGCCCAGCGGGACCGGCTCCTACGTCGATGTGTCGATGATCCCGGTGTCCGCGCTGGAGCGGGTCGAGGTCCTGACTGACGGCGCATCGGCCATTTATGGAAGCGATGCCGTCGGCGGAGTGGTCAACCTCATCCTGCGCAAGGATTTCACTGGCCTCGACGTCTCGGCCCAGGCTGGCACGACCACCAAAGGGGGCGGCGACCAGTTCCTCGGATCGGCGACGGCCGGCACCAGCTGGAACTCCGGGCATGTGATGGTCTCCTACGAATTCCGGTCGGAGGGAGAGATCAAGGCCGGCGACCGGAACTTCACGATCAACCTGCCGCCGGACTGGTCGTTGTTTCCCCAGGAGAAGCGCCACAATCTCTTCGCGGTCCTGCACCAGGACCTCGGCTCGCATGCTTCGCTCGAGGTGAACGGCCTTTATTCGCAGCGGCATACCACCCGTTCCTTCTTCGAAGGCGATTCGGCGATTGCGGTCGACGGAGACGCTCACGCACGCCTCCTTGGAGGAACGGCGGCGCTCTCGCTCGACCTAGGGACGTGGCGCGCGGAGGCATCGGCGACCGCCTTCGAGGATCGCACTCGGGAAACTTCATTCCAGAGCGGCATCGGCCTGTTCAACCGCTTCAATACCGACAATGAGATGCTCGAGCTCGCGATCCGCGCCGACGGCACGCTCCTTGACCTGCCCGGCGGCCCCGCCAAGCTCGCCGTGGGGGCACTGAGCAGGCGCGAGCATTTCGCCAGCCTGTTCGAAACCGAGGTCAACAACCCCAGTCCGCAAGCCGGGTCGCGAACGGTTCGAGCGATCTATGGCGAACTCAACATCCCGCTGGTTGGCGAGCGCAACCACTTCTTCGGCGTCGACCGGCTGATCGCAAGCATCGCCGGACGCGCTGAAGACTATGAGGGAATCGGATCGACCTTCAACCCGAAGCTGGGGCTGCTGTGGTCACCGTCGAGCGGCGTGACGCTTCGCTCGTCCTATGCGACGTCGTTCCGGGCGCCGCTGCTCAACGAGACGCTTGGACTCTATAGCGCGTTCCTGTTTCCGGCATCGTTCCTGTTCATCGATCCCGCCAACGCGCCCCCGGGCGTCGGCCTGGCGCTGGTCGGAAGCAACCCCGACGTCAAGCCCGAGCGCTCGCGCAGCTTCTCGGCCGGGATCGACGTCGCGCCGCCGCGGATTGCTGGGCTGCAGCTGCGGGCGACCTATTATGCGATCCGCTTCTCGAACCGGATCACCTTTCCAAGCGACCAGATCGTTGTCGTCGGCAATCCCGCGCTCGAGCCGATCGTCACTCGCGATCCATCGACCGCGCTTGTGAGCAGCCTCCTCGAAGGCGCGGGCCAAATCCTCGATGTCTCCGGTCCGGGCTTCACCAACGGCGGCGCCACGCCCGAAGACGTCAACCTGATCGTCGACATTCGTTCCGCGAACACCGCCGAGACCCGGACCAGCGGTCTCGACCTCGGCTTGAATTATGACTTCGCGATCGGCGGCAGCCGATTGCGCGCCGAGCTCAACGCCAATCATGTGTTCAGGTTCGACGACCGCCTGACCAAGACAAGCCCCGTCATCCACACGCTCGATACCCCCTTTCATCCGGTCGACTGGCGAGCGCGCGGCGGATTGTCGTGGAGCCGCGGACCGTGGGCGGCGTGGGTCTACGGGAACTTCACCAACAGCTACAAGGACATGAGGTTCAGCCCATCGCCGAAGATCCGATCCTGGACGACCTTCGACGTCGGCG